>NZ_JANQOP010000208.1 GCF_028285745.1 Acaryochloris sp. IP29b_bin.137
AAAAAGCCAGAGGAGGAGGAATGAGGGGTAAGGTCAGCGTGAGGGGCAGCACTAGAAGTCATAACAATATGAGGTGAATGACCTTAACACACTCAAGTCAGTGTGAGGCCACTACTAACAAGTGACTGAAAAGCTTTTTACATCTACAGTCTGCCCATTTTGAAATTCAGGTTTAACTGAATAATTCTCACTGCAAAATAACTCAACAAAATGGGGATTTCATGAGGTTCATCAGTTTGAGACTGACAGTCTGACCACATCACTCATCACGAAACGACGAGGGTAAAACTAGAGTCGTTAATAGCATGACCAATGGGAGAAAGCCCAATTAGCTAGACTGGAATTTGCCGCATAATTCCTAGCTAGCATAAGCATGGATGTTGATAAACCCCTAGCCTGGATTGAAGACTTGGTGTTTGCGCATACGGATGAGCACCTGAATGAGCTACAAAAGGTTATTTTGCAGCAGGTTTGGCAGGGACAAAAATATTTTGATATTGCCAATATCTATGGCTGTACTGAAGGTCATGCGAAGGATGTGGGATCAGATTTGTGGAAACTTTTGTCTACTGTGGTGGGCGAAAAGATCACCAAAAAGAACTTGCGCTTCGTTGTCACAAAACATATGCAAGCCAGTCTGGACCTGCCTCTCTCAACAGCGGATGATCGCCTCGGCTTTGTCGGTCGGCATCAAGCTATGGCACAGCTGGATCTGTGGGTGCAGCAGGGCGTAACTGCCGTTGCGATTCAGGGAGAGGGCGGTGTGGGTAAAACAACGCTGGCACGGCAATACCTGCAAGCCCAACAGTATGAACTGTGTTTAGAGCTTTTGATGGCCAAGGAGGCTAGTGGAATTATCTCTGTTGAACGGGTGGTGGAGGAATGGCTGACTCGGGATTTGCAAGATGACCCTGGCTTGGAATTGGGGATTAGTCTCGATCGTTTGCGACGTCATCTCCGACAGCGTCGTATTGGAGTCCTGGTTGATAATCTAGAGCCAGCCCTTGATCCGCAAGGATTATTGATTCCTGAACATCGCCGTTACTTGGAGTTGTTTCGAGTGCTAACGGATGCACATAATCAAGGATTAACCTTGGTGACTAGTCGCGATCGCATCTGTGAATCGAGCCTCAACCTTCAGCATTACCGCCTTCCTGGACTCGCGTTAGTGGCTTGGCAGCAGTTTTTCCAGCTTCAAGGCCTTCCTACCGAAACAATTGTTCTGCCCCAGCTCCAGCGCGCCTATGGGGGCAATGCTAAAGCGATGACGCTCCTCTCTGGCGCAATTCAGTCCGATTATTCGGGTGAGTTGGATACCTTTTGGCAAGATCAACAGCAAAATTTACTGTTAGCAGCCGATTTGCAAAACTTGATCAACCATCAAATCAGCCGCTTACAATCCCTAGACCCAGACGCTTATCGATTATTTTGCCGCTTAGGCTGTTACCGCTATCAGACGGTGGCCACCCTGCCGACAACGGGCGTCTTGGCCTTACTGTGGGATATTCCTGAATCAGAACAGCGGGCCAAGATTGCTTCTCTTCAAAATCGATCCATGGTGGAATTCCACAAAGGTCGATATTGGTTACATCCCGTGATGCGAGAAGCAGCTATTGCTCGGCTACGACAAGGTTCGGATTGGGAAATGGCTAATCGCTATGCTGCCCAGTATTGGCGTGAGAGTGTACAGACGATCACCACCACCCAAGATGCACTACAGGCCTTAGAGGCTTTTTATCACTACAATGCCATTCAGGATTATCCGCAATCGGCCGCTGTCCTGTTGCAAGCCCGAGATAATCAGTGGCATCAGTATTTGTCTTTGGGGAGCAGCCTGTATCGCCTAGGATTGCATCAACCTCTCCTCGAAGCCCTACCGCCATTAATAACGCACCTCCCTTTTGACCCCCGCTTTGGTGAACTGCACAACATCCTCGGGGATTATTACTGGACAACGGGTGACATTCATCAGGCCATTGCCTCTCAACAACGATCTTTACAGCTTTCAACACAAGCCCTCGCATCGCCCGATTTAGAGGCCCACCGTCAACACCATTTTCAAATCCAGGCACTGGATTCCCAGCTCAGTTTGGGCTTGTACTACTTAGATCTGTGGGACTTAGACACCTCTGCAGCGTTCTTTCAACAAGTCATTGAATCAGCGACACAGACGGTTCACCATCGCTGGATGCCAAAAGCTTCTATCTGCCTGGCTTTAGTCTATAGCCATATGGGCAAGGCCCAAGCGGCCCGACAGTTGGCCACCCAGGCGCTAGGTGAGCAGCTCCCTGAAACGGAGCAGGCTGCTCGTCTCGCCTACTTCCTACAACTTTTAGGCCAAACCTATGTTTATCTCGGCGATTTGTCGCAAGCTGGCATGCTCTTTGACCAAGCATTGACCGTCGCTGAAACCAGCCATTACCCTCAAGTCCAGGCCCGCACACTCCTGGGCCGAGCTGCCATTCATCGCCATCAAGGCCACTTTGCAAACGCTGTAGTCGATCATAAGCAGGCCATCTCGCTGCTTAAGCAGCTGCAGGCGACGTGTGATTTAGCGGAAGCCCATTTTCAACTTGGGCTCACCTATCAAGCAATGCATCAGACCGGCGATACTCAAGGAGTGGCCTTCGGCCATCGCGATCGCCATTTTCGGCAGGCCATACAGCTATTCACCGCGATGAACGCCCCTTTTCAAATCCAACGAGTCTTAGCCAACACGGCAGATTAATTGCGTTTATGAATCCGCCGACGTTTTCTCCGGCGCGCGGCGATAGCCGCCCAACATAACAGCACAGAACAGCCCAATCCTGTTAACATTGGCACTGCTACAGCAGCCGTAAAGCAGAGCTGATAGGCTCGCTCTGCCCATCCCCTGGCTTGAAAAACGCGCAGAAGATAGGTCATTAAATAGCCGAGCGGAAGTAAAGCGATAATAGCCACGATGCCCGCACCAATGAATCCCCAAGTAGGCCCTTTTCGGCCAACCATTCGTCCACCAAACCATGTCAACATCAGAAACAGGCCAGATACAACTAGACCCGCTCCAAGCATGTACAGCGCTAGCATATAAGTTTTTGTGAGCGATTATGGACTCAATCGTCTTCCACCCAGCAGCATACTGAAGGACGGTCGCAGAAGAGAAATTATCAACAAAAGCTTAATATCCCTTGGCAGAAAAATCTAAAGTTTGAGAAAAGATGGTCCGCTGAATCTCAGTTTCAAAGGTGCCATCCCCGTGCAAACACAATAACCGAAACCCCGGTTGAGCTTGGTCTAAGGCAAACGTTTTACTGTGGGGTGCAAATTGAATACAGGTTGAGGGGGTGCTTAAGAAATGAACATTATGGCGCTGATGCTCAAACTGTTGATGGATATGGCCAAAAACGACAAGCTTGACATGAGAATGACGATCGATAATGGCAAATAAGTCATCCGAGTTTTGGAGGCCAATTTGATCTAACCAATCTGATTTAATGGCAAAGGGAGGATGATGGAGAGCAATAAGAGTGGGATGAGGGTAACACTGATCCAACTCCTGATCTAGCCAACTCAAACTCTCTGGCGACAATTCTCCATACACTTTGCCAGTAACGCTAGAATCTAGTAGCAAAAAGTGCCATGATCCCATCCGATAGGATTTGTGGGGTTGAAAGATCGGATTAGTTAACGTCGCCTGCATGGTCGGCAGGTGATCATGGTTCCCTGGAAGCCAGTACGTTGGAATCTTAAGTGGAGCAATTAAAGTCTGGATGTGCTGATAGGCAATATGAGTCTCGTCTTGCGCTAAATCACCCGTTAATAAAAGCTGATCGGGCTGTCTTGGAAGTTGCTTTAGTTTCTGCAATACAACGTCTAGAGAGACAAAGGTATTCAACCCCAATAGTTCACGATCAGGTGTTGCAAATAAATGCAAGTCAGATAATTGCGCAATCAGTAGTGGGGTGACTTTTCCCATTCTTTACGGGTATAAACAAATCGAAAAACTTGCCTAGCAACATTATGCTCAGGATACTGGATGAAACAGCCATAAAGGAACTTACAGCGAGCACAATCTTTTATATTGATTGCTATGTCTTCCGTCCTTCCAGAGGCTCAAATCCTTAAACAAGGATGTCTTGATCAGTGACCTAAATCCCATCTGGGAATGAGCCCGATTGTAATATCCAAAGTCTGAGATGGGAGTGACACACATCACAACTCGTTGGCCCGCAGGCGCAACGAACTGCTGATGACACCGATCACCTATCGTTTGCAGAAGCTAGTATTCGAAGTATTCCCCATGACGATTGCCTCTAGATCATGCAGGGATATACCCTAGTCAAACCGCCACCAGCAGATATCGCACCCCCATTACTGTCTGGGGCAAAGGTCAAACCGCTGTCCTAATGCAGGGTCATCGGCTTCCCCCCATTCACTTGAGATGAGATGGCCATTTTTTACATCCGCTGGCGATCAATCGCTCCCAAGGTTACCAACGTAATTCGCTGGGCCGTGGTTAATCCTTGGGCACCCGTAATATCCATGCCCTCATAGAGCCGAGCTGTCAGCACCGTCAAGCAGTCCCCTGTTTGGATATCCCAAACCCGCACGGACTGATCTTGGGAACCGCTGACCAGATATTTGCCGTTGGGACTGAACGCCACCGAGCAAACCAACTGGGTATGCCCAGATAAGGTTTTGAGACATTGACCGGTTGGGATATCCCATAGCTTAACGGTGTGATCATGGGAACCAGAGGCCAAAAGTGGGGGCTGACCCGTACTGCCGGAGCTAAAGGCAACAGCAAAGATCCAGCTCTCATGGTCCGTTAGGGTCTGTAAGCATTCTCCGGTCTCAACTTGCCAAAGCTTGATGGTGTGGTCCTGGGAGCCGCTGGCTAAGATCTGACCGTCAGGATGATAGGCAACGGAGTAGATGCGATCATAATGCCCCTTCAGTACCTGAACACACTCCCCCGTTTGCACATCCCACAACCGAACCGTTTGATCCGTACTGCCACTGGCTAACAATCGACGATCAGGACTAAAGGCCACTGACCAGACTTGATCACTGTGCCCTTGCAGCACATGCTGACATTGCCCTGTTTCCACAGACCATAGCCGCACATCTGGATTACCTCCTCCACTGGCGAACAATCCCTTCTGGCCAGAGACAGAGGATAAGGCGACTGCAAACACCCAATCCGGGTGATCGTAAAAGGTTTTTTCGCACCGTCCGGTCTGACAATTCCAGATCCGCACTGTCTGATCGGTACCACCACTGATCAGATAATGACCATCCTCACTAAAGTCTAGGGACCGGACCACAGCACGATGATCATGTAACTTTAAGGTCGCGATTTGCTGCTGCCAATTCCAGAGATTAATCACCGAATCACCACTGCCACTGGCAATGAGCTGTCCCTGAGGGTGAAAAGCAACGGGTAAGGCCCAATCAGTATGGCCTTTCCAGGTTCTTAGGCACTGGCTGGTTTGCCAATTCCAA
>NZ_JANQOP010000216.1 GCF_028285745.1 Acaryochloris sp. IP29b_bin.137
TGCAACTGAAACCCCATAAACGACTCAATTACCAGAGAGGCATGAGGGCGCTATCACTGATTCAGAACACATTGTGAAACCCTTGTCATCCCCAAAGGAAATTAACAATGTTGTAGAAGATTGAACTTGTAAAAGATAGGTGCTGGGCAGGGCCGTTTCAAGTTCCTGAAAGAAAATCTAATACTAAGATTCTTGTGTACCCAGACTTCCCATAACACAGTTGCCATCTCACGAATTTCTAGTGCTTTTGCATTACCTCCGGTTAACTTGAAACAGCCTTGGGGTGCAGGGTAGCTCAAAGCTCAAGTTAGAGGTTAAAACGCTAACAGAATGTTAATTCTCAATTAAAGGAACTGAATTGCTCCTTTAATTGAGAATTACTGATTATTTTGACGTTTGGAGATTAATAGCAAACACCATATGTACTTTTTCAAGAAGCCAAGAGTTTAAATATAGTGTCTGAGTAGCAACAATTAAACTTAATCATTAGCAAGCAACAAAGTACCTGGAACTATAAAGTTTGATTGCTTTATTTCCGGATGTCTGTTTAATAATTTTTCAATTTTTTGGCGAATCTTTGAAGCATCCGGTATTTCTACTCCATTGTTATTAATCTTCTTCCATGACAGGTTGGAATTGCTATGAGCATCTGTTTTGAATGCCTCACAGGCCTGATGAACCTCGTCAGTTGGTAAATCACAATACTTAAAAATGGAAGTAACCATTTGGTGTGGATTAGCTAACAAATCTTCATAACGAAGAGCACAAATTGTAATTCCTTGCTGCCGCAAGAGCAAGTAGCGTTGCATTACTGATAACCATGACGCTGTGTATACATCAATAGCATTAGGATCATTAAAGTCTATATAATTGGCATAATCCTTAAGCAAAGGGATAAATTTGCTATATACATCAATATTCTGTGCAATTGTCGGAAGCATAGTACTAAGGAAAACAAAAGCACGGATAGACGATTTAACTACATCTTCCAGATTGCGATATAGGAAAAGAACTTTAGCATCAGGATAAGCCTTATAGATTAAGTCTCCCAGTTCAATACAGAAACTGCGCAGCTTAATTATAAGACATGAAGATTCTCCTTTTAGAGTTGTTTTACCTAGAAGAACAATACAGATTTTCAGCAACTGAGTTATTTCCTGATCATTACTACCATCAGTATTTCGGATAGCTACAATCTGAGAAAAGAAATCGGGTTCTGACAAACTAACAACTGAATCAACCTGATTAAATACCTTACTAAGTAAGGTAGAGCCACACCGCCCTACAGAATAAACTATTACTAGCTGCTTAATCGGCGATTCCCACGCTTCTGCCAGTTGAAATAAGTCTTGAAAGGGTACTGCGATTAACTTCTGTGCATATTCATACTGAGTCTGGTGAACAAAAGATGCATCAGCAAGAAAAATATTTGATGGAGTTTCAACAAAGATTGCTTTTTGATTCTGAAGATCGAGACAATACAAACTAATATTAGATTTTTCAAGAATTGTTTTAGACTCAATATCTTCTCCTTCAATATAGTCAAAATCTTGTAGCTTGACGATAGATAGAAGATCTGGTCGTTGCTTACCTTGGATGTGAAGAATTTTACTGCTCATTTCGATTCGCTTAATTATATTGAATAAAAAAACTTTAGTAATTACTACTGAGATAATGCTGTTATCTAACTATTTTCAGACAGCTTCTTGTCCATTAAGGGATTTAGAAATTTTGTCAGGTATAGTTGAGAATAGCTTTAGTTATCTAAGTTGATGCTGGTGGTGAGAGCAAAAATCATACAACAACAATCATGTTATATAGTGATAAATGCATCGAGAGTTTACAATTTCTAGTGTGTATAGTATTAGCAGCATGATTCTTGTAGTATCGAAAAAAGCCAATATGAATTATGTACTTTGACTAGTAATCATCTAAAAAAAAACAACAAATCACTACTTCATTAAACTACACTAGAAATGCCCTCATAAACTTTCTGGTTTTGAGGACGCTTTCCGCTTACTACCATCCTCACACCTTCTGAGGGAGATATCAGGAGACCCCGGCGCGCTGGCTTTACAGGTTTGCTATCTGCTAACTTTAACTCCCAGTTTGAAAGAACTGTTGCCAGAACCAATTTCATCTCAAATTGAGCAAATGCCATACCAATACAACGACGGTTTCCACCTCCAAAAGGCAAATACTCATAGGGAGAAAATTGACGCTCTAAAAAACGCTCAGGCTTGAACTTCTTTGGCTCAGGATATATATCTTCCCGATGATGGGTTAGATAAATACTTGGACTTAAGAGAGTCCCCGGCTCAAGCTGATAGCCCATAATCTTTATGGGCGATTTAACTACTCGCTGAAATGCTGAAGTCGTTACCGGATAGAACCTTAGGGTTTCTTGACAGACAGCATTTAAATAAGGTAGTTGGAAAAGAGCATTGGAATCATGGTTTTCATTGAGGGAATCCAACTCTTGTATGAGTTTCTCATGCACTTGTGGCAGATAATGAATCCAGTAAAATGCCCAAGCTAGAGAAGTCGCAGTAGTTTCATGACCCGCAACTAATAGGGTAATCAACTCATCTCGCAACTCGATATCAGACATCTGCTCACCAGTCTCATCACGAGCTGCAATCATTAACGAGAGGATATCAGTCCGGGAAGAGTCTGGTTTTTTACGACGTTCAGCAATCTCTGCATAGATAAGTTCGTTAATTTGCTGTTCGTTATGTACTAAACGTCCCCAAGGACTGAGTGGCCCCCAATCCTTTTGCAATACGGGGAACATGAGCAGGATTATCCTGAATATAGATTCTGTCCCCTCTAGCCTTGTCATGAGAAGTTGCTTGAGTTGTTGATAACGGGGACCATCTTCTAGACCAAATATGGCTTTCAAAATTACCTGAAAGGAGATTTCTTGCATGGATGAGCGCACTGAGAAGGTCTCGCCAATCTTCCATCGCGAAATAACTAGTTTTGTAATATTACAGATCAGTTGTTTATAAGCTCGCATCCTTTCCCCATGAAACGGCGGTGTTAACAACTTCCGCTGCTGTTTGTGGCGATTGCCTGAAAGTGCGATCAGTGATTGGGGACCCAAAAAGGGAGGTTTAATACCCGCTGCCTTACCAGAGTCTAACTGTTTTGAATTAGCATTAAAAATCTCTTGTATTCCCTGAGGATTGCTAATCAATACAACGGGAACATTACTTAGGCCAATTGGAATAGTAAAGATATCACCATACAGCTGCGCATAGGTTTCCAGAAGTTTTAAGGGATTAGTAAGCCATTGTAACTTCTGTCTTAACGGTAAAACCTGAGGTCCCTCTGGCAATCTGGAGGCAATCATTATTTTTCATCTCCCAAATAATTGAAGCGATACTGGTTCTACTCGATGAGATTAATAGCTGGAAAGACTTGTCATACTTGTATAACAACTAGTTTTCTGATAACCCTATAAATCCTAACCTTTAGGACGCTATATGGATTTCTCCTAGGACGGAACCAGTACCTGTTTTGACATAGTTTTGTGAGCAAGGGATGAATCTAGACTCTTTAAATAAAATTTGTACAAATTAGACGTATCTACCCTCCTTTAGTAACTTTTTTACAAGCTAAGCCAAAACTGGCTTACGTGTAGATACGGACTGTTCAATAATGTTGGCAGCTCGACTGACACCACCTGCTTGATTAATCGATTTCTGTAATCTAACTGCGTTCTGCTTATAACGATCTTCTGTTAACACTTTTTGGATAGCCCTTCGTAGCCTGGAAACGCTTACAGTTTTTACGGGTAAGGCTTCCCCACATCCAGCCCAAACCACACGAGCTGCAATCCCAGGCTGATCATTTGCGATCGGAATGGCCACCATTGGCACCCCGTTATTAAGACATTCCAAAGTAGTATTCATCCCTGCATGGGTAATTGTGAGGGTGGCCTTTTGCAATAATTCTAATTGGGGAGCATATTCTAAAACTAAGGGCGATCCAGCAAGCTTGGGGAAGGATTCTATTTTTGCTGAACCACCTAAAGAAATTACCAACTGAGCCTCCAATCCTACACAAGCTTCAGCAATCTGCTGAAACACCCCTATTAGGCGGTTTTGAACAGTACCCAGTGAGGCATAAATCAACGGCTGACCAGTTAACTTTTCATAAGGAAAACTAGGAATTTCTCGACCAGCTGAACTATGATAGGGTCCCGTGAAATGGAACCACTTGGGTAATTGTTCTCTGGGAAACTCTAATTCAGGAGGTTGTTGACTGATTTGAGCCAATGGGGAATATCGTTCATTGGGACTAGATTGGACAGGCAACTTCCATCCTTGACGATACTCATTTATCACTTCTGTGATAGGCTTCACGTTCCGCTTCAATAACTGGTAACCGAATCGGTTACGCAATCTTCCCCACCAAGTTGGATTATATTTCCAATTTGTGAAATGAGGAGGGATACTATCTTCGTGATTCAGTACCACCGCACTGCAAATGCTAATAAAGGGAATACCTAAATAATCTGCTATTGTTCCTCCTTCCGGTGAAGCTTGATCGACTAGTAATGCTTCCAATCCTGCATCTTTTATTACGGTTGGAGCATCTTTTAATAAGATAGCTGCACCATCTCTAAGGGCATTAACAGTATATTTCAATGCTTCAAGACCGCTGAGCTTACCCAACTGAGCTAATGATTCTTCCATTGTTCCTTTAGGAAACCGTGATTCTCCAATTCCCTTAAATTCCAATCCAGCTGCTCGCGTTTTAGATTCTGCATCAAGTATGCCAACTAAAACGACGTGATGCCCCCGCTTTTGAAGTTCTTTGCCCAATGGGAGCATAGTATTAAGATGACCAGTTGAGGCAGGACAAATTAGTCCAAAATGAGTCATAAAGTTTTCTCAGCAAAAGACATTTTAAATATATATTTTAGAAATATATATTTACCAAATTTTACAAATTTGGGTAGTGATTTACATGATAAAAATAGTTAAAGCCCCTTCCAAACAAGTATTTCAGCTACAAATAAGATGCCAGATTGCTCCAATTTGATTGCCTAAAAATTTGAACAATAGAAGAGTTATTCTGATTAGTTTATGCAGTTATTGCTTGCAGGTATTATTCAAGTACTCTATGTAGGTATTTTGATCTATTTCCTTGCCTGTAATATGACGATACTTTCTCGGAACCAATATTGCGTAAAATCGCCAAAATTTATTAAAAGCAAGTGCAAATCCATTGATAGACTTCAGATAAAAAGATCTATCTTTTTGTGCAAGATATATGATCTATCACCTAGCAGCATCCAATAATTTCTCATAAAAAACGGTCAATTGATCATTTTTTTAAAAAAACGTATTTAATTTGCGCTTTATTAAGTTCTTTCTAAAAATAAATGTGATTTGTTTATGCTCTTCAGGTGAAAGTAATCATTGGAATTTCTCCTGTACACTGAGAAAGTTATCTCGTATCCACAGAGAATATACAGACTAAAGCATGATAGGAACTGCGTTAAGTGGGATTGTTCTGATATCAATACTATCCATTTGCTTATCGCTGCTGGGCATATATGGCATGAATGTCTTCTTCGGTTACCTGCGTCAGTCTCTTGAGCAAGCACCTACTGTAACGCCTTTAGGTGTGATGCCAGTCTCATTGCCCACCGTTAGTGTAATCATTCCTGCCTATAACGAAGCCGTCAATATCCAGGACTGCATAATATCGGTTTTGGCCAGCGAATTACCCCATCAAGATTGTTTGCAGGTACTGGTTGCTGATGATGGCTCCACTGATGCGACACGGACTCTGGCTTTGGCGATGGCTGATCAAGACCCTCGGGTACAGTTAATCCCAGTGCCACCACGACCACAAGATGCGGTATGGCAGGGTAAGAATTGGGCCTGCACGAAAGCGGTGCTTCAGGCGACGGGTGACTACTGGCTTTTTATCGACGCAGATGTACGATTAGCTCCCCAGGCCATTGCCACTGCAGTGGTAAAAGCTGAGCAAGACCGAATCGGCTTACTCAGTCTGTCACCCAATATTCTCTGTGGTTGTCTAGCAGAGTGGCTGGTGCAACCGCTGATGGGAAGTATCCTGGCAGTTGGATTTAGCTTTGCGGGAGTCAACGATCCAACCCAGCCTGAGCAAGCCTTTGCTGCAGGACCATTTATGTTGTTCCACCGATCTGTCTACGAAGCAGTCGGAGGGCATCAGGCTGTAGCCGACAACCTAGTGGAAGATGTTGCTCTGGCTCAGCTGATCAAGCAACAGGGCCATCGACTGTACTATGCCCAGGGGCTGGAACTGATGGAGGTGAGGATGTATCAAGACTGGGCAGGATTATGGGAGGGCTGGACCAAGAATTACTATCTGGGGAACGGGCGCAATCTTTTTTCAACACTCTATTCGGCTCTAGTAATGCAAGTGGTATATACCTTTCCCTGGATTGGATTAGGATTGGCTATTGCACTGGAGATCGTTGAACGATCAGCAGCGGGTGTTGTGCCTGTGATGCTAGGGATAGGTGCAATTTCGCTGCAATACTACTATCGCCTACAGACTGCCCAAAGGTTTCGCCAGCCCTTGCGATATGCCTGGCTTAGCTGGCTCAGTGGCATACTGGTATCGTCTATTGCTGTTGGTTCCATAATAAAAACCGAAACTGGCTGGGGCTGGACCTGGCGTGGTCGTCCCTTGAAAGTTCAGGCTCAATAACCCATGCAGAAAAATACCCTGTCGCTACCAGCCTATACTGCTGCCTACACCGATCAAGGGCAAGGGCCACCATTGATCTTCTTGCATGGTTTTCTTGGTAGCAGCAGCTGCTGGCAACGCATTATCCCCGAGCTGCAGTCAGCTTACCGCTGCCTGGCACTTGATCTGTTGGGCTTCGGCGACTCTTCTAAACCCCGACTACGCTATAACATCTGGCATCAAGTCGAGTTTTTGCAACAATTTATTCAAACCTTAGATCTGAAAAACTTTCATTTGGTTGGCCATTCCTACGGTGGCTGGACAGCGGCAGCTTATGCCCTCGCCGCGACAGGGCTTGGCTGGACATCGCAGGGTTGGTCCTCCTTAACACCGATCTCTACCTCGATCCCATCTCCGGCTTCCCTCACCTTGATTGCCCCTGCAGGAATTCGCGACGACAGCTTCGTCGGTCGCTACACTTACATGAAACCGTTATTATGGGAGACCCCGTTAGTTGACTGGGGATTAAAATTGATTGCTCCCATGGCCAGAGTTGTCAACCAGCAATCGGCATTTCAAAAAATTTTTCAAGCTCGTCAAGAACTTTTAAAGCAGCCTGTCGCCAAGTCTTTTCTGGTAGATCGTTGGCGGCCTGAAGACGCCATAGATACTGTTGACCAACATGTGCAGCAGTTACAGATACCTACTCAGGTCGTTGCGGGTCAGCAAGACACCACCATCCCCCTTTGGCACTGTCAAACCTATGCCGAGAAAATAGCGACAGCGACCCTTAGTGTCATTCCCAATGCCGCTCATGATCTGATCCAAACTCATAGTTTTGAAACTGCCCAAGTCATTTGCCGTTTTTTGGACCAGGTTCAGAACCGTGTAGTGGATTAGCATTCGCAATGTCTGGCTTAACCCTCATTGATCACTTTAAGTAGATGAAATTTGAGACGACGAAATTACGTTTGGAGTGAATCCAATCATCAGGCCATTGACTAACGATACCTCAGGCTTCTTTGGGGATAACAAGGGACTTACAACGTAGGCTGAATCAGAGATAGTGTCTTCATTCCTCTTTGATAATTGAGCCATTTATGGGGTTTCAGTTGCATCAATTCAACCACGAATTGAGTCCAGTCCCTGACTGCCTCACATATTGCTCCACTCTTTTCTCAAAAACCATGAGAATAAACGCTTTGAGCTACTTCTGTCAGGCAGTCAGGTAAAGCAGGATAAGTTCTTGATTGGCGGCAAGCACTGCTTTGACCTGGGCTTGCCAAATACGAGTATTGAGATGCTCTAGACAGTTCTCGTAATTAGCAGACGTTAGTTCCAATCCTTTTCCCATGTACTCTTCGGTTATCGGGCATATTTTATCTTTGGCTCATTGGCTTATACGACAATATACCTTTCCCCAAATAAGATTACTTTTTAGTTACTTCAAAATTGAGCCAGTTGAGCCCCCCAAAAAGATATTACTTTAACCTTACTGAAAAACTTTGGAAAAATGAATAGGCTTAGTTTGTGTTAATCAATCAGCCCGCTGACCATTGCTTACTCAAAGGTCTCATGCGAAGAGGTGTATATTCACCCTTCATGATTAATCACTGAGAATTAGAACGCTTTATTGTCTGCGCTAATTCCCAATTCTTTCTTAATGTCGAATGTTGCCATTTATTCCTACGAATAGGAGAGTTTGTGATGTCTATTTTTCCCCAAGTGCGATCGCAATCAAGTTCCAAGCCTCATAGCCCACGGCTTGCGGTGGCAGCCGCAGTTCTAGGTACTAGCGTTAGCTTGCTGGCCGGTACAGGGGCTATCGCAGCTGAGTCGGTCACTCTGAAATATAATTCCGACACCGTAACGGTTACCTTGCCCGAGATGCAGAGCTTTGCCCAGTCGGGTCAGCTAACCCCAGCCCTTCAAACCTTTTTTCATACCACCCAAAAAGTTCCCACTCAGTGGAGCGAACTCCTCACCAAAGAGATCAAAATCCCCTATTTTATTGAACGTTTGATCCACAGCCCTAAAGGCAGGTTTGTCCTCCACCAAATTGACGAAATGGT
>NZ_JANQOP010000238.1 GCF_028285745.1 Acaryochloris sp. IP29b_bin.137
CGACCGCTCTACCACTGAGCTACTGAGGATAGCGAATCTCATACTAGCGATAAACCGATGACTTTGGCAAGGTTAATGTTCAGATCAAGAATCTGAAGAGCTAGCAGGTTGCTGTTGCAGCCAATCTTGACCCACCCGAATTGTTAAGTCCGAGCCTAAATCACCTGTAGAATTCGCTAGCAGTTGGCTGTCTGGGAGTAATGTTTGCAAATATTCTGCAGATTCTAGATCCCCCCATTGCGGAATGACCTGGGTTTTGGCAATAGAATGAGGCCAATCTTCATCGGCGTAATGGATATTGCTGAACCCCTGGCGTTGGAGGTATTCAACCATCACTGTATCCCCATCAGGAGAGTTTGAAGCGTTTTGAACCACTATTCTGATGTCTTGAATTTGGGAAGGGTCTCTAGCCACAATTTCATAGCCAACGGGCGGTGAGACCTCAAAATAGGTCTGCATGACTCGATCCATACCTGCCAAGTCCATCAGCCAAAAACTGAGCTCATATTCCTCTGGACCACTAAAACGGCCAGGGAGCAGCACCATTTGCAGATGCTCAGAATTGATTTGCAAGCCAAATTGCATCAAGGCCAGCATTTCCCCCACACTCAAATTCGAGTCAATATGCTTTTGCAAAACAGACAGAATTTGAGGAAGACGAGTCAACATAGCAGGATTAGCCATTTTCTTTTGCAAGGCTCTCAGCAAAATCTGTTGACGTTGGGCTCGGCCAATATCGCCTAAGTTTTTATTGCGAAATCGCACAAACCCCTCAGCCTCATCGCCGTTAAGTTTTTGCAATCCGGGTTTCAGATCAATCTTGAGCTTTTGCGTTTGATCTTCATATTGCATCGCAAACGGGACATGTACCTCAACCCCACCGACCACATCCACCAGCTCACGAAATGCCCCGGTACTCACTCGAACGTAGCGATCAATTTGGACATCATTCAGGGTTTTGCTGACCACCTCAGTGACCAAATCCGGTCCTCCCCACCAATTAGCTGAATTGATTTTGGTCAGTCCAACATCAGGAATCTCTACCCGAGTATCCCTAGGAATCGAAAGAATACTCACCCGATCATTGCCAGGATTTAGGCGAACCAGCAGCATGGTATCGCTGCGACTTTTAAAGGGGTCGTAGGTCTCCCCCTCTTCAGGCTTGTCTAAATTGAGATCAACGCCCATCACAATGATATTGACCGGGCGTGAAATCCCATAGCGTAGCCCTCCCTGAAACAGTTCGGGTAAAGAGACAGGGCCATCTTTTTCTCCCAAAAGGCGAAAAGGAGCCACCAACGCCAAGGTTGTGCCTAGCCCAACAGAAAAGGTCATAGCGACCGAAAAAGTTATCCCCCAACTCAGCCATCTCACTAACTTCCCCAACCGATTCTCCTTGAACGATGGGTTTGCCATTGCTTTTTTGTGCTGACGAGCAGATCTCGATCCACTTGCAGCTCGCTGTTTGGCTTTGCGTTTCGTGGGAAATGCTCCTTTTTTTACGTTGGCACTATCAAAGATATTATCGGCCACGGTAATTTTGTGTGAAGGGTTAACAAAGGGCGACGATTCTTGGCTTTCGACGGTTCCCTTTGCGCTTAACGCTACGATTCTACACAATTAGGTTTGTATGGCAAGGGGATTGGTTATATTGACTGACAGTTTACCCAGTTTCTTCTTAGAACTTAAGGTTATTAACTATGCAAGCCGTAATCATCGCTGGCGGAAAAGGAACAAGACTGTCACCCCTGACATTACGTCGTCCTAAACCCATGCTGCCCCTTTTTGAGCGTCCTTTTCTGAGTTGGATGGTGGAGCGGTGTAAAGAAGTCGGATTAACCGATATTTTGATGAATATTCGCTACCAGGCCACCCAAATTCAAGATTTTTTTGGGGATGGGCAACAGTTTGGTGTAAAGATTCGATACGTCATTGAAAAAGAGGCGTTGGATACAGCCGGAGCGATGAAGTTAGCAGAGCCATACTATACGGGAGAACCCTTGGTTGTTTTCAATGCTGATATCCTCACAAACCTCGATCTGCGGGCTTTGATGCAGGCTCATGAACAAACCAATGCTCAAGCCACTATTGCCTTGGCAAGGGTAGATGATCCCACTGCGTTTGGTTTAGTCGAGCTGAAAGATGTCACCGCCAGCGAGTATTCTTCCACTGGCACTATTCAGTCCTTCCGAGAGAAACCTACCCCTGAGGAAGCAGCTACTTTAGGCATTGATACGGTTAACGCAGGCACCTATGTGCTGAATCCCGAGATTTTTGCTCAGTATCCTGCCGATCAGCCCCTGAGTTTTGAACGAACGGTTTTTCCCAACCTTTTAGCGAGCCACCAGAAGATTTCTGGGTTGGTTTGGGAGGGTTATTGGATGGATCTCGGGACACCGGCTAAATTCTACGGGGCTCATTTAGATATTTTGCAGGGAAAGATGCCGTTCCCTTTACCAGAGGAGATGGAAGAACGTCAGCCCCAAGTCTGGGTCGCTAATAACGCCACCATCGATCCTGAAGCTAAGCTATCTGGGCCTTGCTTTGTGGGGGAGAACGCTAAGCTAGGTCCTCAGGCAGAGATCTCTAGCGGGGTAATCTTAGGGGCCTGTGGGTTAATTGACCGACCCTTGTCACCCGGTATCTATCCCCCTGGAACAGTTGCTGTATAGATGTTAGGTATTAGGTAGGATAACGGCTTTGATGGTTTTGCGATCGCGCATATCTGCAAACACCTGCCCCAGGTTATTGAGGGGTTGGGTATCGTTCAGGAGTTGTTCGAAAGGCAGCTTCTGACTGGCTAACAAGGCTAGCGATTCTCTCACAAAGGTGGGGGTGTTGTGAAAGACCCCTTTTAAGGTCAATTCACCGTAGTGCAATAAATTGGTATTGACGGTGATACTCGTATCCCGAGGACATCCCCCAAATAAATTGATAGTTGCCCCTGGACGACCACAGGAAATGGCCGTTTCCCAGACGCTAGGCACTCCTGTTGCTTCGATCACCACATCAGCCCCGTAGTTTTCAGTTAGCTCAAAAGTGGTAGCTGATAAATCCGTGTGATGGTGATTAAAAATATGGGTAGCGCCTAGTTTCTGTCCCAGTTGCAACCGCTGATCGGACCCACCGAATAAAATTACCTCTGCGCCTCGATGGGCTAAAACTCCCACAAACATCAGACCAATGGCTCCATCTCCAATCACAACCACTCGTTGAGGGGGAGAATCGGGGTGATCAGACCTAAAACCAGAGCGGTCAATGCCATGCAAAACACAGGCCAAGGGCTCAGTTAAAGAGGCAACGGCTGTCGATACACGTTCTGGGATAGGGAGCAGGTTCTGCTCCACAATGGCAGCTGGAATCCGTAAATATTGGGCAAATGTCCCGTTATTAAAGGTTAAATCTGTACAGAGGGAATATTCTTGTCGTTGGCAAAAAAAGCAGTGCCCACAGGGGGCTGAATTATTAGCAACAACGCGATCGCCAACGGACCAACCTTGAACCCCTGTTCCTATAGCCACAATTTGGCCCGCTGCTTCATGACCAAAGAGTGTAGGCGGCTTGAGCATTTTGGCATGGCCCCCGCGTCGCCACACCTTCAAGTCCGTGCCACAGGTTGTAGCCACATCCACTTGAATCACCACTTCTCCCGGATCGGGAGTTGGATCTGGAACTGTTTCTAGGCGGAGATCGGTTTGGCCATGTAATACCGCTGCTAGCACGTTAATTTCAGTCCTCTATTCAGCTCCATCATCTTAACGGGAATCGCTGAATTCTTTGTCTTGTGCTGACCTGAAACTCATAGATCAACTGCTAAAGGTTGTTTTATTATGAAGTCCCTCACCCATTATCTAGAGATTCGCTAAGGTTTAAGGGGTAAGCCTGCGTAACCCTTTCATTACGTCTATGGGCTTCTCGCTAAAGGCTGCCTATAGTAGTTCAGCCAGCACCCTAAACGTCAATTCAAGATCGGTATTTGTGATCTATGGATTTTGATCATATTCGTTTCTATGCTCATGATGCGAAGCAATGCCGTCGTTGGTTTACCAACGTTCTAGGGTTCCAATATCTCGGTAACGCCACAACGTCTAATCAACAGGTTGAAGTCGTCTTTTCAGAGGCCATTGTCTGTATTATTGTCAGTCCCTTGAATCAGGCTGGCCCGGCTGCACAATACCTCCAGCAACATCCACCTGGCGTGGTCGATTTGGCTTTTCGGGTATCCGATGTTGAGGCTACCCTCACCCGTGCTGTGCAGAAGGGCGTAACCCTGTTGCACCCCTTGACTGAAGAGCAGCAAGACAACGGTACGTTGGTTTGGGGCAGAGTTAAAGGATGGGGGACATTAGAACATACGTTAGTGGAGCGAAAAGGCCAAACCTCAATTTTGCCATCTGACCTCATTCCACTCTCAGCCCAAGCGCTATCAAAGGTTGAAATGAGTCGGCGTTTATTCAAGCAGATTGATCATAGCGTTTTGAACGTTGGTAAAGATCAATTGCAAACTGCTGTGAATTGGTATCAGAAAGTATTTGGATTTGAAACCCACCGATACTTTGATATTCAAACGCGTCGTTCGGGTCTGCGCAGTGAAGTGTTAACTCATCCCCAGGGTCAGGTTAAGTTTCCGATTAATGAGCCGACTTCAGACAACTCCCAAATTCAAGAATTTCTGGATTTCAATCAAGGGCCTGGCATTCAACATATTGCCTTGGGAACCTCAAATATTCTAGATACGGTCTCTCAACTCAAAAGCCAAGGACTATCCCTTCTAGATATTCCACCAAGCTATTACCAACAACTACGGCACCAGTTCGCCCAGGCTCACATCAACTGGTCAGCTCTAGAGCAACACCAGATTCTAGCTGATTTTGAGGAGGACGCCAAAGCTGGGATTCTATTGCAAACCTTCACAAAGCCTATTTTTCAGCAGCCTACCTTTTTCTTTGAGATTATTGAGCGCCAGCGACAGGCCCAAGGGTTCGGACAGCGAAACTTTCTGGCCCTGTTTCAGGCTATTGAGCGAGAACAACAGAAACGAGGAGTGTTGCTATAGATTGTCCTGGGTTTGCTGTCGTTGGCGAACTAAAGTGGCAGCGAGTTGAATCGCAGCAATCATACTCGTGGGATCTGCAATCCCCTTGCCAGCAATATCGAAAGCTGTGCCGTGGTCTGGAGATGTGCGGACAAAGGGTAGACCAATAGTTGTATTAACAGCTCGATCAAAAGCCATCAGCTTAACGGGAATTAAGCCTTGGTCATGATAGAGAGCTAAATAAGCGTCATAAGTTTTAGGTTGTGCTGTTTTATCACGGGGACCATACCAAGCTTGCCCTGGCCCTACCCATAGGGTGTCGGGGGGAATGGGATCCGATAAAGTCAGGTCAGGATGTTGCGATCTCATCTCCCGTATCCACGGAATCAGCCAATCGATTTCCTCTCGCCCCAACTGCCCCTGTTCGCCGCTGTGGGGATTCAGACCTGCGATCGCAACCCTCGGACGCTCTATACCGAACTCACGCTGTAGAGTCTTCTTCAGCAGTCCCACCTTCATTGTCAGTAACTGAGGCGAAAGTTGGCGAGGAACCTCCGATAAAGGGATATGGGTCGTTGCCAGTAAGGTCCGAAGCTGCCAACCAGTATAGGGAGAGGAGCCCACAAAGAACATGCCATATTTCGTAGTCTGAGACCGCTCTGCCAAATATTCTGTTTGTCCTGGGTAATCATGTCCTGCTGCCTTCCAGGCCGACTTAGCAATCGGCCCCGTGACAATGCCATCAAATGTTCCTTCAAGAGCCTCCGAGATAGCCATAGACAAATACTGAAAACTGGCCGCGCCCGTCTGAGCCGAAGGCTGCCCCCATGTAGTGGAGGATAGGTTCAGTTCTATCTCTAGGAATTGGAGGTCTTGAGGATGGACAAGACTGCTCCTGTTATTCAACCCCGATTGTTCTTTGAGATGTTTATAAGCAGCCTCAAATGAGGACCGCTCCCCAATCACGCAAATACTAGCGGCGTCATTCAGGAGCGGCAAACTCAATGCTTTCAGGACAACCTCAGGCCCTATTCCTGCTGGATCACCCACAGGGATAGCAAGACGGGGTATAGGATGAGATTCAATCATGGAGACGAGATATCATCCTTAAGTTGTATACTCGCTGAGGGACGAACACTAGGCGGGAGAAGCGCTGTCCTCCGGAGCTGCGGTTGCTTCACCTGCAGAAGTATCTGCCTCGGCTTGCCCACCTTCTTGCTGGGCCATCATTTGCTGTCGGTACCGTTCAGCCATCTCCTCCGCTTTGTCATAGACGAGCTGAGGATTCTTGACCATATCACCAGGTTCGGGCTCTAACTGCTTGGTGGAGAGGGAGATCCGACCCCGCTCAGCATCCAAATCAATAATCATCACCTTCAGATCATCGTTGACATTAAAGACGCTGTGAGGCGTGTCGATGTGGTCGTGGGAAATTTCGGAAATGTGCAGTAGACCACTGACGCCACCAATATCGATAAAAGCACCGTAGGGCTTGATACCGCGCACCGTGCCAATCACGACTTCGCCGACTTCCAGACGGTTCATCTTCCGCTCAACCAAGGCTCTACGATGGCTTAGCACAAGGCGATTGCGTTCTTCATCCACCTCTAGAAACTTGAGGGGTAGTTCTTCACCAATTAAATCTTCTTTAGTGGCTCGGGTACTGATATGAGAGCCGGGAATAAATCCACGCAGTCCTTCAATTCTAACTAAGGCACCCCCCCGGTTGGTCGCAAATACAGAAGAGCGAACAGTTGCATCTTCCGTTTGCAGTTGACGAACTCGCTCCCATGCCCGCATATACTCAATACGGCGAATCGAAAGCGTCAGCTGCCCATCTTCATTCTCATCTGCAAGAATGAAAAACTCACGGGTCTCATTGGATTGCAAAACCTCATCTGGGTCCTCAATCCGATTAATGGACATTTCCTGGATAGGAATGTAAGCTGCTGTCTTGGCACCAATGTCAATCAGAGCCCCTCTGGGTTCCAGACTAAAGACCGTACCTGCCACAACGTCGCCGGGATTGAAGTGATAATCGTACTTGTCCAGTAAAGCGGCGAAATCGTCATGAGTAAAGCCAATATCTGGCAGTGTGGTTTCCCGATTGACCATTCTCTAATATTCCTAGGTGTTTCTTACTAATGGTGGATAATGACGTCTCCTTTGTCCGTAAGGACCTGTGTTTTAGGAGATTCAGGGTGATGTCAAGAAGGTTCTTGACATCTATCTAGCAAAATTTGGCACTAGATCTATCATCCTAGCGCAATATCTGTAACCTAAACGATCATTTCTAGGTTTTCCTACAAAGTCTTAGGGGCTCAGTCATACCGCTGACCCGTATGCTCAGTGGCTTTGATGGGCCGCTGCATAGGATGTACCTTGCTGTATCGACTGCTCTTCTTCCTGAAGTGGCCTTGGGGGAGGGATGTCAGCTGTATTAGACTCCTTTAGCTGGTCCAATTCATCCACAAAATCTCTGATACCCCGAAACTGCCGATAAACGGAAGCAAAGCGCACATAAGCAACTTCACTCAGTATTTTTAGCTTTGACAATACCGTTTCCCCTAACTGGGTACTGGTGACTTCCTTCAACGCTTTTTGTTGCAATTCAGCTTCGACATCATCAACCAGCGTTTCAAGTTGAACAGCAGGGAGACCCGTCTTTTCACAAGCAGTCATAATGCCTTTCAGCAACTTTGACCGATCGAACAATTCTCGATCTTGATTCCGTTTAATGACGATAATGGGGACAAATTCAATCCGTTCATAGGTCGTAAAACGTCGATTGCACTGGAGGCATTCCCGTCGACGCCGAACACTCTGGCCTGCTTCCGCAGACCGAGATTCCAAAACCCTACTATCCGTATGCTGACAAAAAGGGCATTGCATACTGGTTATCCCTCTGTCGTTGAGTGCCTAAACCTTGATAACCAAAGCTAAGGAGAAGTCGCCCTTCGCTTGACGTATTTGCGATAAAAAAATAGTTCAAGGCTTACACAAGTCACTTAAGTACTGTGCCCATTCTACTGCCAAGGCTACCTCTGTGAATGGGATCTGCATACCTTGTTCTCCACCTTGTCGGAACAACTGCAACTGGATCTGTTTCGGATTTTTTGCCTGAATATCAACACTAAGGGGTTGACCATCCACTAAAACCTGAACAGTGTCAATATCTCTAATATCACAACTTTTTAGGTGGGTAGGGCCATCCGGCGTGGGCAACCCCCATGTTATGATTTGCCCTTTTTGTCCCAAAACAGCATAAATATCGTATTTGGCACGTTCGAAGGATTTTGCCCATAAACGATAGGCTTCAACTTTGCGATACTCAAGCCATCCCGCTCTTACTAACCCCATAAAAACGCCAAGCAAGGCCAACCAGACTAGCCCTTCTGTCATAACGGATGCCTACATCGGCATGAACTTAATGATTGCGAAGACACCAGAGCTGTACTAGGAATAGATTGAGCTACGCAATCCGTATTCCTAGTACTCATCTTGTTATGAGGGTCTGTTAATCAATCCAAATTGATTGATAGTTGGGATCGCCCAAGAAAGGAACGGTCCCTGTAGCTGGGTAGTGATCATCGCTAGGGGCAAAGATACGGCCCACAGCCTCAGATAAGTATTTAATCCCTTGAGATAGTAATTTAATGAGTTTCATATTCGACTCCCATAGACGACATCGATGAATGGAAAGTCTTGATTCCCATTCACATTAGACCCAAAGGTCACAATCTCATACTCTGATCATAACTTGGGTGATTAGTTATTTTAATAAGTCTGATTACTCTGAATATATATCTTTAATAAGAAACATAAAATAAGACTGCAAATCTTGAAGCTTCATCAAAATCCTGCGCTTTTAAGTGGTGTTTTATCCCATCGTTCTCAATTAAGTGCTTGACGATGGATGTTTTTCGGGGCATGATGATATTCGCAATCAGGGGTTATAGCTCAGTTGGTAGAGCACCTCAATGGCATTGAGGGGGTCAGCGGTTCGAATCCGCTTAACTCCATTTCATTAAATCCCTGAAGCTACTGAGGATGCTACGGGTTTAACCCGTGTTTCTCATGCCAGCGGCGATGCCGTTAATGGTAAGCAAAGCCCCTCTGAGCAGGTCTTTATCATTGACATTGCCAGATCCTTGCGCCACACTATGTTGGCGCTGGTACTGTCTCAATCGTTTCAGCAGTGACACCTGTAAAAAGCCCAAAGGCACAATGGAACCATTGCGCAGGTGAACGGAACGCTTAAGGTTGGGATCTCCATCCAAGAGCTGCTGATGACCTGTAATTTTGGAAACCATTTCTCGGGTTAAGTAATACTCTTGGGCGATTTGTTCAAATAATCGTTCAAAACGATCGACGTCTTCAGATACCGTTAATTCCTGAAGATAGTGATGAGCAATTTGTAAATCAACCTTTGCAAGCGTCATCTCCACTTTGGAAATCACCATCTTAAAGAACGGCCACTTGCCATAGAAGTATTGCAAGAGGGTTAAGTGCTCAGCAGACTTTTCATCTAGAAAA
Source organism: Acaryochloris sp. IP29b_bin.137 (assembly GCF_028285745.1). Lineage (GTDB taxonomy): Bacteria > Cyanobacteriota > Cyanobacteriia > Thermosynechococcales > Thermosynechococcaceae > Acaryochloris. Next base: position 9,572 of record NZ_JANQOP010000238.1, read on the forward strand.
TCTTGGAGCGCGGTACCCACCCCATACCAAGCGGGTAAAAGAAAACGACTCTGGGTCCAACTAAACACCCAGGGAATAGCCCGCAATCCATCTAATGTCCTTCGATTGTCTGCTCGCCTTCGGGCAGGTCGAGCAGCATGCTGCAATTGGCTAATCTCGTTGATAGGAGTCACTTCATAGAAAAAATCCACCAAGTCTTCCTGTTCATGGATCAAGGCTCGGTATCGTTTGCGAGATCGCGCCGCTAAGTCCTCCATAATTTCATGCCAGGGTTCAATGCTATCCATCGTGGATCGCAACAGGCTGGACTGGATCACCGCGGTAGAGATGGTTTCCAAGTTATACAGGGCTAATTCGGGTAACGAATATTTAGAGGCCACCACTTCGCCCTGTTCAGTAATTTTGATGCGGCCATTGACGCTATAACCGGGTTGAGCGAGAATCGCTTCGTAGGCAGGGCCACCTCCTCGCCCTACCGATCCTCCACGACCATGGAAAATACGCAGGGAGATGCCATAGGGTTCAGCCGTCGCCTGGAGTCGCTGTTGCGCTTTGTAGATCTCCCAATTGCTGCTGAGAAAGCCTGAATCCTTATTGCTATCCGAATATCCCAGCATAATCTCTTGCAAAGACAGAGGCGCTGGCGGGTCATCGGCTGATGCAGAGGAAGGGACTGGGGGCGCCAGAGAATCAACCAAATAGTTCCGATACAGCGGTAACTCAAACAATTGGGTCATCACGCTAGGGGCTCGCTTCAAATCATCCACCGTTTCAAATAGGGGAATCGCATGAAGCGTTCCGGTCGCCGTGGTGGGATCGAAGAGTCCAGACTCCTTGGCTAAAAGCAACACCTCCAACAGGTCACTCGCCTCATGGCTCATGCTGATGATATACGTGCGACAAATCTCAACTCCAAACTCCTCCTGCAGCCGCCGAATCATGCGGAAGGTATTGATCAGTTCCTGGGTTTTGTCAGAGAAGGGGAGTTCAGGCGGAATAAGGGGGCGACGGGTTTGTAATTCCTTGACGAGCCAATTCCATCGTTCCGCTTCCGACAGCTCGTTGTAAGGCTTGGGTAAAAGCTGCAGATAATCCACTATTTCAGTGATCGCGTCCGAGTGACAAGCGCTTTCCTGGCGAATATCTAACTGGGTCAGATTAAAACCAAAAATTTCGACTTGCCCCATCAAGTTATCTAATTCGCGGCAATGAATCCCCGTGGCTTGGAGGTTCTCTTGCACAATGTGGAGTTCCGCTAAAAAACGACGGGCTGTTGGGTAATAGATTTGATCATTCATCCCTTGCGGATGCATCGACTGGGAGAAATCAACCAGTTGCGCCTGTTGCTGATTGCGATCGCGTGTGTTTTCCAGTCGCTTGAGAATATAGGAAAGCTTAAACCGATACGGTTCTCCCAAAAAACGAATTGACAGCTTGTCGTACACCTCTGGCATTTGCAGCTGATCCTGGCCCAAGGACTTTTCCAAGCCAGGCGGGACTTCACTCCAGTACTGGGATAACGTCAATAAGTTGATCAGTTTCTTGACCGCCTCAATATATTTTTCGAGGACTAAATTTCGTTGATAGCAGGCGGTTTGCCAGGTTATTCCCGGGGTGACATTGGGATTGCCATCCCGATCAGACCCCACCCAGGATCCGAACTGGCAAAAGTTATGCCGAGGAGGCGTTAGCTTCGGAAAGACCTGCTGTAAATGTTGGGTCAAACGATGATAAAGCTGTGGAATCGCATCAAATAGAACTTCCCGAAAATAGTGCAAGCTGTATTCGACCTCATCCAAAACCGTGGGTCTAAATTGATGGAGCTCATCGGTCCGCCACCAAAAACGCACCTCTTCCGTGAGTTCAGCCTGCAGCGCATCTACTTCCCAGTGAGAACGGGTGTTATTCGCTAAACCTGTTTCCGCTTCATCTAATTTACTGAGGATGCGGGCAATTCGTCGTTGCTTGGCCCGAATGGTTTGCCGCACAATTTCGGTGGGATGGGCAGTAAAAACCAATTTAATATCCAAGGTCTGAATAATATTTTGGATGTGGCGGGGAGGAACATTTAACTGTTTCAATTTAGGGAATAACCAACCGAATGTTCCCGCATTGGGTTCACGCAAATTGGTATCGAACAAACTGGGCTCAGGGAGATGAGCCCCACCGTTGTGCTGGGCCTGTTCTGAAGGGATTGCAATTGAAGACCTTCCTCCATTGTCCAGATGAGTCTGGAGCGCGGCCTGGGCGGTTCCCCTCGTTCGGATAATACTTTCCTCTTGCTCATAATGTTGCTCAACAATGTTGATGAGCTGAAAATAGAGTGCAAAAGCTCTCGCAGCCCGAATGGCTTCGTCCAGTTTGAGCTTTTCGACTACTTTGAGAACTTCAGCTTCAGGCACTCTAGGGGCTTGTCCTTCCGGTGAGCACATGGACCGCAGTTGCCGAAGGAGATCAACTAACTCTTGTCCACACTCATCTTTGAGGACAGCTTCCAACAAGTCTTCAATCACCTTAATGCGATGGAGGAGTAACGACTCTATTCGTGTGGGGCGAACGGGGTGGGGATAGACACGGTCGAGGGTAGAACGCATAGCGTATCAACTCAGATAGTAATAATTCGTGGAGGGAGGGTACTGAAGACAATTGAAGGTGATTGGGGATCTGAATGGGTTGATACCCTCAGCAGAAAAAGGTCATAGAGACAGACAAGATAGGTCTACCACAATTCTAGGGGGTAAACCTCTGATTACAACTGTTACCCAGGCACAGATCTCAAAGCCAAGTTCTGATGATTCCAGCGATTGGTGGGATGGGAGATGTTTACTGATGGGTGACTTTCATGGATGAGTAACCATAAAGGGCTATTTTTAGGACTTAATGTTGATCAATCATCTTCATTAGGCGTTGAATGACCATTTTTGATTGTTTTCTCCTACTAGAAGGGTTTCAATCCTAAGTCTGGGAAAGACCGTCCATCCGCTTAATCTGAAATCTCCACAAACGGCAAGGCAATCCCGTGAAAGATGCTTTCAAACCAACCTCCAAAGGTGAGAACACATTGAGAAAGCTGTTGTTGCGCCAACAATCCCACTAATAAGGGCAATATAGCCAGGCTGATCAGGAGTTCTAATTGTTGAGGTTTCAACAATAGAGGCTGGGAGGGAGGGGGGAAATGGGTGGGGGAGAACATATTAAGCTCCTTCTCGGTATTAATTAACTTAAGGCCCAATCTTTTGCCCAAGCCAGGATTTTGGCAACGCGATCAGGCTGGTGGGACTCACAATAGAGACGCAGAACGGGCTCAGTTCCACTAAAACGAATCAATAGCCAGCTCTGATCGGCTAAGCAAAACTTAAAACCATCAATAGAAAGTACATCAGTGACTTCTGTATCTAAAACTTGCTTAAAAGGGGCCGTTTGCAATTGATCCATCAGCTGCTGTTTATCGGCATCTGAAGATAACGGGAGATCGATCCGATCATAGAAACTAGTAAACCCTGTTTTCGTTTGTAGCTGGTGGTATAAATGCGTTAGATCTTGCCCGGTTTGGGCAGCCGCTTCCAGTAAATATAGGGCGGATAGCAGACCATCCCGTTCGGGGATGTGAGTCCCATATCCAATCCCCCCGGATTCTTCACCCCCAATCAAAACGGCTTCAGCGGATAGCATATGATCCGCAATATATTTATAGCCAATGGGCGTTTCATGCAAGGGGAGCTGGTAGAGGGCTGCAACTCGGGGAATCAAGTCTGAACCACTGATAGTTTTGATTACCTCACCCTGAAACTGCCGACGAGCCGCTAGATGCTCAATTAGAATCGGAATTAAAATTTGGGAACTGAGGAAATTGCCTTGACCATCCATTGCCGCAATCCGATCTCCATCCCCATCAAAGATAAAGCCTACTACTGCCTCATCTGTAGGTGCTTGCTGGCCATGGGTTTGGATGGATTGAATCAGTGTTCCTAAATATTTGGGCAGGGGCTCGGGGGCACCGCCTTCAAATAACGGATCGCGATCGCAATTCAGTTCCTTGATATCGGCAGACAGCAATCTTTGCAAGCCACTAGCGGTTGCCCCATGCATGGTATCCACAAACACCGTAAGTTGCTTCTGGTCAATGGCCTGATTGATCACCTTCATGTCAACCTTCGATTGCAGAACCTGGCAATAATCTGGCCAGGGATCAAAGGTATCCAATGTTCCCGCTTCAGTAGAGGTAGAAACGGGAGCCTTAGCCAAGCGATCTTGAATAGCTTGAGTGACAACAGGAGGAACCGAACCGCCAAATGCCCCTTTCACCTTAAGGCCAGAATAAATCCCAGGATTATGGCTAGCGGTAATCACAAGGGCACCAAGGGCTTGGCGGTGATAGGCAGCCCAACTGAAGGCGGGGGTGGGGGCAAAGGTGTTGGATAACAGCACATCAAACCCGGCCTGTTGGACGGCTTCGGCTGTGGCTTGGGCAAATTCTTCGGAGAGAAACCGGCGATCGTATCCCACGATCACTAGGTGGTGAGTATCAGCACTGCCATAGGTTTCTGCTAGGATTTGGGCGGCGATCGGGGCAACCTGGATCAGCTGCTCGAAGGTGAATTCTTTGGCAATCACGCCACGCCAGCCATCGGTTCCAAATTTAATTGAGGATGCTAAATCATTAGGCATAGGGAATCCGCCAGGATACTGTCTCTACATCCTACACACCAAAAGTTAACCCGCAATTACTAACAAAACTTAATCTTTAGTTTATGATTTTGAGTGAACCGCAGTTTAGGGAGGTTTATTTTGACTCAACACCCAGATGCCATCGCGCCACATGGTGGCTCACTCATTCATCGGGTTGCCTCTGAGGCCCAAAAACAGGACCTGCTTGCCAAGGGCGATAACTTACCCCGTGTACAGCTTGATAAGCGAGCAACCTCTGATTTGGAAATGATTGCCATTGGTGGTTTTAGCCCACTTGCTGGTTTTATGGGGCAGGCGGACTATGAGCAAGTCGTTCATCACATGCACCTGGAGAATGGGTTACCTTGGTCAATTCCGGTGACCTTATCCGTTGATGAAGCAGTGGCTGCTGCCCTCAATATTGGTGACTGGGTTCGCCTAGATGACTCAACGGGTGCTTTTGTGGGTGTCCTCGAATTGACCGAAAAATACACCTATGACAAGACTCAGGAAGCGGTCCAAGTCTATAAAACAGACGAGATGAAGCATCCTGGCGTTAAAGTGGTGTTTGAGCAGGGTGCTGTTAATCTTGCAGGTCCAGTTTGGTTGCTGGAGCGTCAGCCCCACCCCCAGTTTCCAGCGTATCAAATTGACCCGGCTGCCTCCCGTCAACTGTTCCGTGAAAAGGGTTGGAAAACAATTGTTGGATTCCAAACACGGAATCCTATTCATCGCGCCCATGAATATATTCAAAAATGTGCGTTAGAAACCGTAGATGGATTGTTCTTACATCCTTTGGTAGGCGCAACCAAGAGTGATGATATTCCGGCTGATGTGCGGATGCGCTGCTACGAAATTATGATGGAGCATTATTTCCCGAAGGATCGGGTCATTCTGGCGATTAACCCAGCTGCCATGCGCTATGCGGGTCCCCGCGAAGCAATTTTCCATGCGTTGGTCCGCAAGAACTATGGCTGTACTCACTTTATTGTGGGCCGCGACCATGCAGGTGTAGGGGATTACTATGGCACCTATGATGCCCAGCATATTTTCGATACCTTAGATGCTCAGGCATTGGGGATTACGCCCATGAAGTTTGAGCATGCGTTTTACTGCAAGAAGACCCTGTCAATGGCAACTACGAAAACCAGCCCCAGCGGGCCGGAAGATCGGGTGCATCTGTCCGGGACCAAAGTCCGAGAGATGTTGCGACGAGGGGAGCTCCCCCCACCTGAGTTTTCTCGCCCAGAAGTGGCTGCTGAATTGGCGGCGGCGATGAAAGCTTAAGCCTTGCTTCCACAAACGGCGATATAGTGAAAACAGGAACCCGTTGCTGATGATGGGTTCTACCTTTTTGCCCTTCAGTAGGCCCTCTCCCTAGACATTACACCATGGCACTGACCCGACGCGCTTTACTGCGAAATACTAGCTTAGTGCTGGCTGGCTTAGGTTTGAGTGATGTATTTCTGTGGAGATTTACCGATCAATATCAACAGGTGCTAGCGCAGCCTACGTCTCGAAAGCTAGCCCTCTTGGTCGGCATTAACCAATATCGAGATTTGGGTAAACAGACCAAGCTGAAGGGGTGTTTGACGGATTTGGAATTGCAGCGAGAGCTGTTGATTCATCGGTTTGGCTTTCATCCGGATGACATTGTTGTTCTTAAAAACAAGCAGGCCACTTACAAGAATATCGAAGCAGCGTTTACCACTCATTTGATCGAACAAGCTCGTGCTCAAGATTCCGTCATTTTTCATTTCAGTGGTTATGGATGTGTCTTAAATCGATATGTTGATGCTGCGCCAGAAGCAAAAACGCCCTTACCTTCCAAGGTATTGCTCCCCTTCGACGGGGATATTCAAAGTTCTGAAAATAGCCAAAGTATTGAGAATGCCTTGTTGCAGGAACAGTTGGCCCTTTGGTTTCGTTCCCTCAATACCCAACACAGTCTGTGTGTTTTGGATGCTGGATTTACTTATCCCGGAAAGGCTTTATTGGGAAACTTGCGGGTGCGATCGCAACCCAGTATCCAGCAGAAGACGGACTTACCCGGAGACCGAGAACTCCAGGAGAAGCTCCTCAATCAGTCCCAGCGACGCCAAACGCCCTCGGAACTGATTCTGTTAGCAGACCAGGGTCCCCACACTGCCGTTGAAGCCCAATGGCATGACTTCTCCTCTGGGTTATTCACCCATGCCCTCACTCAGCACTTGTGGCAAATCTTTCCCCCTCAAAAATTCCTGGCCAGTTTCAACCGGATTGTATCGGATGTTGAACATCAGGTCGGTCGGGTCCAGCAACCAGGCTTAAGAGGGCAGGTGGGTTCTGATGTCTTGTCTGCATTATCCCTTGGGGACAATGCAGATGGTGTGGTCACAAACATTGAGGACAACGGAGAGGGTGTAACGGTTTGGCTGGGTGGCGTCTTACCGCAAGTCGTTGGTCATTACGAGGCTACCACGTGCTTTAAGGTCACAGCCCATGACGGCAATCCGTCCAGTTCTCAATCCGTTTCCGATCAACCCGTCGATCGGGCGTCCGAGTCTAATCCAGTCAACCCAGATCTGCTGATCCATTTAGAGTCTTTCCGGGGGTGCGTCGGGACGGGACGTTGTAACCAAGAAGCTCAGATCAACTCAGGCCAGAAAATTCGAGAGGCCTTTCGCGTTATCTCTCGATCGATCAACCTAAACGTTGCCCTGGGGTCGCAACTCAATCGAATTGAGCGGGTTGATGCCACTAGCGCATTTTCAGATATGCCCAATATCAACCCAGTCATTGCGGGGACACAAACTGCGGACGTCCTGTTTACCCAGGCATCCGCCTCTTCTCGAGTCATTGTTAATTCCGTTCCCACTGACCTATCGGAGGAAACGGAAGACCCTCCTGGGCTGCCCCCTCAAACACAGTATGGGCTATTTTCTCAAGGGGGGGAAGAATTAGCAGATACCCGAGGAGAACCCGGTGAGGCGATCAAGACGGCGGTCAACCAACTGCATGACACTCTGAAATTATTATTGGCCCGTAAGACCCTCGATCTAACCATTAATGATTTTTCCTCGGGAGTCGGCGCAGCGGTGATATTGGAATCGATGGATGCTGAGAAGAATCAGATCTTAGCCCAACAATTTACAGTGAGAGCCCCGTGGGATTGGAAAGACAGTCACTCATCCCCATCTTCGTTTGAGAAGCAAGGGCAAATCGTGCAGCTTGCCAGTGGGCAGCATATTCAATATCGCATGCATAACTATAGCGATACCCCGCTCTATTGGCTAGTTTTGGGGGTTGATACTCGTACCCAATTTTTTTCTATCTATTCTCCAGAAGCCCTGTTAAATTCCTCCCAGATCAGGCAGGACTTTATCGCCCCCCAAGCATCGCTGACCGTCCCATTTCCAACCAATGAATATGTAGTGCGAGGTCCAGACGGCATTGCAACCACCTACATTATTTTGAGCCGCTCACCATTCGCGAAGGGATTAGGGGCGATTGCCAGCAAAATCCGCCCGTCTAGCAACACCTTTCCAGTCGTTGTCCGCTTGATGAACCCCCTAGATGTGACTCAGCACGTCCTCCAAGATTTGCATGACAACAGCGCCTCTACGGCAGAGCAAAGGGGAATTGCTTCGGATAGCAACTGGGTTTGGGATGTTGATCAGTGGGCAACGTTTCAGTTTACCCATGAGGTCGTTTGAGCGGCTAGCGTTTGAACCCTAGGCAGCATTCGTAATACCTCAGTTTCTGCAAAAGGGCTGGGGAGTATATCGTTGGCGTCTTGCATTAGGATGTCATCACGTTCGCCAGATGATATTGATCACTGAAGTTGGCTTCAATTCAAGTGATAGTCATACTATAGGAGGCGCGTGGATGGAGACCTAAGGTCCCATAAACCTCAGTCAATCGTACAAACATTAGGAGTGGAATATGACGAATAGCAAATCTTTGGTGTCTTTAGGCAGCTGCGTTTTTGTCGCCTTGAGTGCAGTCTTACCTTTGAGCGCCCATGCGCAAACTAATTCGAACCAGTTGGGAATTCCTGAAGAAACGACATTTGCTATCATTACCCGAATGAGTGACACGGTGGCCGCCCGGATTTCGGCCTCTTCTTGCGAAGATACCCGGAACCTCTTGAAGGAAATGCGCAAGAGTAAAGGCGGCAAAACGAGTGAGTTATCCCTAGAAGGTCAGTTATTGGCTTCTGCCCAAACCCAACCGAAGCTGAAGCAAGTAGTGGCGAATCGAGTGGGCACTGCCTTGGCTCTCAAACTAATGGATTGCAACATGCTCAATCCTGACACTTTAGGGGCCTTGTTTGATAAAAAATAGCTAGATCGTCGCCTGACTCGCTACACCATCATTTTGCTGAGCAGACTGGACACGATTCCGACCTAGATGTTTAGCCGTATAGAGCGCTTGATCCGCTTGTTTGCTCAAGTGCTCTTTGGTGTCAGCGTGATCTGGATAGGTCGCTACACCCAAGCTGGCCGTCATCTCAATAGGTTCCAAAGAGGGAAGAATCACGGGTTGCTCGACAATTGCCAACCGCACTCGCTCGGCAACAGCCTGACTATCTGTCATCGTTGCTTTCGGAAGAATAACAGCAAACTCCTCACCGCCATAACGGCAAACAATATCACCGGGTCTAACTTCTCGCTGGAGGAGTTGGGCCACTTCACATAGGGCTAGATCACCGGCCTGATGACCATAGGTATCATTCAGCGCCTTGAAATGATCGATGTCCACCATAATCAGAGAGACGGGATGGGGGTTGCGTTGCGATCGCTCAATTTCCACCATCAACCACCGATTAAACTCCCGACGATTGTAAACTTCGGTCAGGCCGTCCAGGGTCGCCAGCCGGTAGAGATCCTGTTGGCTCTGCTCTAGCTGACTCGCCATCAAATTAAACGTGTCAGCCAAATGGCTAAATTCGTCCTGGGTCGTGAGCGTAATGCGATGATCCAACGCACCTTGGCCGAGTTGCTCCACCCCTTGAGCCAAGGTGCGCAGCGGAACTGTAATTGACCGAGACAAACTAAAGGCGAACAATCCGGCTAACACCAGGGCGAACAAAGAAATGATGGCAACCAGTCGCCGCACCTGTGCTCGCACGGCCTTAGCATGTTCAACGTTGGCCTCATTTTGGAAGGCAATTAACCGATAATTCAGCTCCTGCGTATTGTTTAAGATCTTCTGTAGTTGCTGGCTAAGCTGGGTTTTTGCCTTGGCTAACTTGGCCTCCTGCTGGGCTTCGGTTGCATCAAAAATCTGCTGGCACAGTTGAGCAATCTCCCGCCACTGACGCTGAATCTCCTGAACGGCACTCAATTCTGTGGACTGGCCTTGAAAATAGTCCAAGAGTAATACCAGTTGGGACTTAATCACCAGCTTTTTGCGGCGGTAATTCCTCAAGGTCATCCCATGGGTCGGTTGGGCATGGATCGCTAAACCCGATAATTCCAGAAGTTCCCCTTCAACCTCAGCAAGGGGGAACAGGGCTTCTCGACTAATACTCTCTTGATGTTCAAAACTATCTAAAGCTCCCTCAAAGGCAACCAAAGCACCCCATGCCAGCATAAGCAGGGGCATCAGCATGGTTCCTAGCCCTATTCTGAGGCGTTGGTGCAAGGATGACTGTGGGGCAAACCGTAAGGACATGGACCACTGAAGATGAAATGAGAGGGGTATAGTACTAGGGTTCCCCCGATCCCCATCAGTTGTTGTGCAACATCCAGTTCTTCGGATCGAAGCCCGCTGCCATCGCTATCGATGGCAGCCCAATTCAGGATGCATAAACCATAAAAAAGAGAGGCGTGTTCGCCTCCCTCAAACGATTAATTCCAACAATCGTCCTTAGCTCAGCCCTGCAAACAGGTGATTAGATGTTAGACAATACCGCTCTAGCGGCCTCAAGGGTTTGGTCTATATCTGCATCAGTATGGGCCAAGGAGGTGAAACCTGCCTCAAATTGAGAAGGCGCGAGATAAATCCCATGCTCCAACATGCCGCGATGGAATTTGGCAAACTTAGCGGCATCTGCGGCCTTGGCATCGTCATAACTATGGACAGGACCCGCAGCAAAGAACATGCCAAACATGCCATTGATATGCCCTCCACACACCTCATGGCCAGCTTCTCGAGCAATTTGCAGTAGGCCAGAGATCAACTTACCTGTAACCCGATCCAGCTGATCATAGGTTCCTGATCGTCGGAGCAATTCTAGGGTTTTAATCCCTGCCGTCATTGCGAGGGGATTACCAGACAAAGTACCCGCTTGGTACATCGGTCCAGCCGGAGCAACTAAATTCATAATGTCTCGACGGCCACCGTAAGCACCTACGGGTAAGCCGCCCCCGATCACCTTACCTAACGTCGTGAGATCGGGTGTAATGCCAAACTTTTCCTGAGCCCCACCATAGGAGATCCGGAAGCCAGTCATCACTTCGTCAAAGACCAGTAAGGCACCATTCTCTTTAGTGATTTCGCGCAGACCTTCTAAGAATCCAGCATCAGGTGGAATAAATCCTGCATTACCCACTACCGGCTCCAAAATCACCCCAGCAATTTGATTGGGATGTTGAGAGAATAAGGCTTGCACAGACTGCAAATCGTTGTATGGAGCTGTGAGGGTATTTCCGGTCACGGTTTTGGGTACACCGGGAGAATCAGGCAATCCTAAGGTGGCGACACCTGAACCGGCCTTGACCAAAAACATATCAGCATGGCCGTGATAGCAGCCTTCAAACTTGATCACTTTTTCCCGACTGGTAAAGGCTCTCATCAATCTCAGGACTGACATACATGCTTCAGTTCCCGAATTGACAAAGCGGACTACTTCCACGCTGGGAACGGCATCAATCACCATTTCAGCCAGCACATTTTCCAACAAACAGGGCGCACCAAAGCTGGTGCCTTTGTCTAAGGCTTCTTTAAGGGCCGTTAGGACTTCAGGATGGGCATGGCCGCAAATCGCAGGCCCCCAGGTGCCAACGTAATCAATATATTGATTACCATCAACATCCCAAACATGCGCCCCTTTAACCCGATCAAAGACAATCGGCTGGCCACCCACGGACTTAAATGCACGGACAGGTGAACTGACGCCACCAGGCATCAATTTTTGCGCTGCGGCAAAAATTTCCTCTGACTTGGTTGTATTGAAGGTGTCAGTAAGCAACGTTTTCTCCTTAAAATCAGCGGACTCGCTGAATGGTTGAATGATCAATGCCTTTGAAAGGTGCGTTCAGCAAAATGGATGCTTAAGCCCTATCAACATAGTCTTTCATTCTACTGTCTCACTCTATAAGGATCAAAACTATTGATAATTGCTCCTGATTCTTATGGTTTCAGCAGGGAGAAGCGTAAACAATTGAAAAATTTTATCTGGACAACAGCAAAAATAGAAAATAGTTTTAAGCCCTGTCGACTGCCTTAATCCCAGAGTGAATTTTACTAAGTCACCCTATTCTGGAGTTGTTTCAGCAGTTTTGGCCCCACCCCTGGGACTTGATCCAAGTCTGCAAGCGAGGTAAACGGACGGTCTTGTCTGGTCAACATAATTCGTTCAGCCAACTTCGGTCCCACCCCCGGTAACGCTTCCAGCTCTTCTTGGCTGGCGGTGTTCAGGTTAACAAGCGGGCTTGCGGGTGAAGCAGCGGGGGACTCCCCTGGCAAAGATGATGGGGGCAGACTCAGCTGTAAATCTCCACATTGGCGCTGATGGTCTTGTGCTTTGCTTTGCAGGAATGGGGGAATCCCTAGGTGGCTACTGGTGTATAGACGCTCGAATTCCCGGTGATAATGCGCTGCAACCAGGGGATGTTCGATCACCAGCAAAGTTTCATCATTCAGCCGATTGGCTGCATCTGACCAGTTATGAGACCCGACAATCACCGTTTTGCGATCGACAATCCCAAATTTATGATGCAGCACATCTCCTTGTGAAAGCTGAGGTATCCCTGCTGTTTGCAAGGGCTGAGACCACGGTCGATTGCGGGGTTCAACCTTACAGGTTAAGGTCCCGTTGCGGGAAGGACTGAGGGCCAGCCCTAGCATATCCAGGACTTCACTATAGCTTTGATACGCAAACTGAAGATCACTCAACACGCGTAGCGTTACCCCTTGTTGATGCTTCCCTTCTAGCTGATCAACCAATGGCTGTTCTGAAAAGACAAACAACGCCAAGTCTATCGTCTGATCCGCTTTGGTTAAGGTTTGACCGATTAGCCCGTTGGTACTTTGAGACCAGGGAATAGAGGAAGAGGAAGGTGAAAATTTCACGTGCACTTTGGCATCGCCAACCCTAAGGGGTTGAACCGGGCGCCAGGGTTTATTCACGCCAAATTTGCTATCTGTTGATTGTCCCGGGCCATCTCCCCACAGCGCTTGAAACTCTTGAGTAAACGCCTGAGCTAAGGGTTGGCTCTCTATCACGATCAGAGAATTGGCATTCCCTCGACTATCAGGCTGATCTAAGTCACCGAGCAAACCTGACAAGGTAAAGTTAGCCGTTGTCACTAAGGTGGTCTGACCATCAATAACGATAAATTTATGGTGCATCAGACCGCTCCCCGCGGAACCATCGGCAGTATCATCCAGCCAAGGGATGTCAGCGTTGCGAATCACCTGTAGCGCATCATATTCATTGATTTCTGGAGGACTTAATTCACCATCCTGATCCTGATCAATCAGTTGGATATGGGCTTGATATCGGTCTCGTTGCCGCGGATCCATCTGAGCCACTTCTTGAGGGGTAAAGCTGCTGATGGGCCGACTGTAGGTGTTTTCCAACACCACTCGCACTCGCACACCTGCCCGTCTGCGATCGCGCAAAGCCTGGGCAATCCGGGGCGATCGCAACTCTTGTATTGCGACATCAACCGTGGACTGAGCAGCCTGAATTCGCTCAACAATAATGGACTCCAAATCATCCCCAGGTCGGGTGATCTGCCGATAGGGATCCGTAAAAGAATTAGCCAGATTCTGGTTCATATACACCTGAATCTGGCTATGTTGCGGGAGAGGTGGGATGGACTGGTATTGAGGATGCGATCGCTGCCAACGATTCACCCCAATGCCGATGGCAGCCAGAAAAACAACGGAGACCAACCCAAATTGCAGCCGTTGCATCAGCAAAAACGTTAGAAGCGGCTAAAGGTTCCTAACTCAGATTCTTCGAGGACCTGTCGGAGAGAATCAACAACGACGGGGGATTCGACGTCTGGGTCTCTAAAAATTCGGCGAGGGGTAATGGATTGGCCGTACAAGTCGCGATTTTTACCTTTGTTAAAGCCCAGTTTGGAGCCATCAATGGCAACGCCTCCAAATAGGCCACTACTGCGAGCATAGGTCAAAATCGGTGATTTGCTATAGTCATCGGTCGGATTGACTGCGGTGGAGCCGACTGGACCCGCCGTTCCCGACACACTGCCGCCGATATCAAACGACTTAGACAGAACTTCATTTACCGTGCTGCGATTGGGGAAAACCAGAACAATGTCACTCGATTTAGCGCCAATTTGCAACCCAAAACTCCCTCCCGTGATGTTGATAAAGGCAGGATTGCTCCAAGAGCCATCTTCTTGTCGGAGCATCATCACTCCCGTCCCTCGACGTGCCCCAAATAGGAATCCCGCCTGGATGACACCTGGGAAAATAGCGATACCCTGGCTTTGCTCCAATAGCTCCGTAGGGATTTGTGTTTTAGGATCGCTCAAAATTTCTTCTAAGACATTTTGAGACGAGTGAATAATTTTTTCGGCATTGGCCTGCTTCTCCACATCTGTGGCTGCCATCGTCGGCATGGTTGTGGTGACAACAAGCATTGCGGTTACAGGCATTGCCACCATAGACTTGAGTTTCATCGCTATCTCTCCCTAAACAAGACGCTGATAAGGGTAATGACCAAAGGTTTGTTGGAAAGTTTCAGCATCCCCATGACACAAAACAGTGTGGGGAGGCTGAGGGGAAATGGACAACCCCAAGGCGCAACAAACGGGTTTCAATCCTTGATTTTCTAGCCATTGGATAGCATCGAAATCATAAAATAGCAAGGGTTTTGAGATGAAACTTGTTGTTTGATCGTTCTGGTCTGTTTTTTCGTTCACCCCGCCGACACTAGCTACAAAGATGCGCTCTCAACTGGTTCGAAACCGTTCTCGATGGACCTTGGGTCTGATGGCTGTCATACTCTGTTTTTGCTGGGGATTGCTCCATCTAGATAGGGCCACCCCTCAGACATCTCCCCCTCGCCCGGTCTCGACCATGGAGGACAATCTTTATCGCCCGATGGGGGAATGGGTGGGTCGCCTCATCCTACCGCCCCAGGCAGATACTGTGGACTGGGTGTGGTTCGAGGTGCACCATAGTCCTAACTCTGATTTTGTCGGTCAAAAAGTGCGGTTAGAGTGGCAAGCCAATCCTGAGGTGCAAGCTCGGGTCAAGGGGGTGCAGCAAGATGTCAAACTCTCGGCAGAGGCCCACCAAAGCCTGAAGCGAGGCAATATTCACCCCCAGCGGTTAGATGGACGTCCCCAGGTGGGTCCCCTGCAATCTTTGGCGGGTGCCAGACCAACCGATAATGTCTGGGTGCGATTGAAACAGGTACGCGTCGTATCGGGTTCTGCCCCTCACCTCCAAATCTCCGAAGATCCAGTGCAAGTCCCTGGTATCCACTACGGACTGGTCAGAATCCTAGGTCCAGTTCAAACCGCTCAATCCGTTCCCAAGCAATGTCCTGGTCCCTCTCCCTGTCCCAGCGAGTTGACTCGGGTTCGTCACTATAATCCCACCACCCAACGGTTTAACGGCCCAGCAGAAGTAGTTCACCTTCACCAGGATCAACCTAACTCTGCGGGGGTGTTTCAATCTACCCCTAGAAAATTAGCCACTTCCCCAGCGGGCAAGGCTGGCTGGTATATCTATGGTTCAACGAATACGGAGGAGATGTTTGACGTGAGTGCGATCGCACCTCGTTCCCTGTTTCAACTGCGGCCCGATGACTACTTTCCTAACACAGGTGCAGGGTTGCATTACTTTAAGCGCCAAGTTTGGCAGCAAACTGAACAACATAAGGGAAACCTCCGACGGGCCATGGTTGATCACCAGCACCGCAGCCCGAAAGCAGCCTTAGAGCAGTGGCAGGTAGGGGATCAAGCCTTAGTTATTCATCTTTTTGGCGGCATTGGCGGTATAAAAGCAGAGCCGCAAGCCGTCATCGGCACTATCACGGGACATTTTGGATATGGTGTTGCCACAATTATCAAAGATCCCTTTACCGGAGAGCCACAATTCGATATTGAATACCAACAGGTCTACGCCCACAATCCTGAAGGAATCGTAGCTGGCCCCACCCATTGGGCTGAATATATGGGCCACCTTAATCGAGGATGGCTAGGCAGTCGTCCAGTCTTGGATGTACTGGTCAAGTCCGAGGCCCTCACTCAGCCCTATCAATTTGGTGAGATTGTCTTAGATCCCTTATCAGAGCTAAAGACGCAACTGCAACTAATGGCGGCCCGCTATCGAATAGGGGATGGGACCGGTTCGGCGCTGGTCACCCCTGCTAAGTCTTGCGTGCAAGATTCCAGCCAGGCCGTTTACCAAACGATTAAGCGCATCCAATATCAGGTGCAACAGTCCCCAGGGATTCAGACATGGCTAGCCGAGCATCCTCAAGCTCCTCAAACACTCCGTTTTCAGACATTAACGACGTTAGGGAATACCCTAGAGAGAGAACTCGTCCCCCTAGGTATTGCTCGGAGAGATTGGCAGCGAAATGCCCAAGTGGCAGTGGGTATCGCTTCACCCCAAACCTTTAGCCACGCTGATGATTTTTTAGCCCAAGTCCTCAGTTGGCGAACGCTGATTCCGCGGGTGGCCCAGGATCAAATCATTCGTATTTTTCTCAATCAAGGCACCCCGCTCTGGTTCCTCAACACCAATCAGGTCGGCGGGTGGGATCCGGATATTAGCCCTCTGGCCCCCACAGAATTATTTGGACAGTGGCCCATCGTTTCCTTTTCTTTTTCTCGATTGGTAGAAGCTACTTCAACCTTGCCAACTCTGATGGGCTGGCTTGTCTCAGGGTTGCTTTTAGGGGGGTATGGTTTGATCGCTCTGACTTGGGGTAAAAAAACAGGATTTTTGTCCCCTCCTCAACGCTCTGCTTATCCGAGATCTTTCCAAATTCAGATTTGGGTTGGCACTCTAGCCATGCCTGCCCTAGTAGAAGAATTGCTGTTTCGCTGTTTACTGATTCCCCATCCACAAGAAGGAGTATGGTGGCTGACGGTGCTACTTTGGTCAGGATTTAGCCTAATGCTTTTTGTGCTGTATCATCCCCTCAATGCCCGCACCTTCTATAAAGCAGGTGATCCAACTTTCTTCAATCCCACCTTTTTATCCCTAGCTACTTTGCTAGGGATTGTCTGTACCTGTGCCTATTTGTTCACAGGTTCAATTTGGCCAGGGACAATCATTCACTGGCTAGTCGTTGCCATTTGGTTGCTGTATTTAGGGGGACAGGAGCGTCTGAGCAAAACTTAGGCCAAGCTCTAGTCGTAACACCAGGTATCAAAAGACTTGTTGGGAGGAGCCTGATTTGATCGCACGGGTCGATGAAAAATAGATCGAGTATTGGTTGTCTTCTTGCGTGAAGTCACTAATGCCGATGACTTTTGTGCTCTTCTTCTGGGGGTAGAGCTAGCTTGCAGCTCAGTCAACTGTTGTTGCAGTCGATCATTCTCTTGCGCTAATTGCACCGCATCTTGGGTAGTTTGCTCCAGCTTCTCCTTAATTGCAGCCGTTTGGCTCGACGACTTCTGCAATGCCGTCAGGGCAGTTTTCTGTTCTGCCAGCTGTGCCTCCAATTGGGCCACCTTCTTTTGCAAAGCCGTTTCCTTGGTTTGAGCTGCTTTTAAATCCTTAGTCAGAGTGCTAACTTTCAGTTTTAACTCGGATTGAGCGTTCTTGCTGACCGTTGAGGTAGCGCTACTTCTTGCAGTTGAAGTGGGTTTCGCTGTTGTTCTCTTTGCGGTGGTCGCTTTCTTCGCCGTCGCTGCTTTCCGACTCGTTCGGGGTGTTGGTGCTTTTTTGGTAGTGGATGCTGGTTTGGCAGTTGCCTTTTTCCCTGGAGATGCGGCGGCTTTAGTAGCAGTTGTCCCAGCTGTTTTCTTTGCTGCTGAGGCAGTAGACTTAGTCGCTGATGCTGATTTAGCTGTTGCTTTCTTGGCGGTGGATGCAGTCGCCTTAGTCGCAGAAGCCGCCTTAGTCGCTGATGCTGATTTAGCTGTTGCTTTCTTGGTGGTGGATGCTGCCACCTTAGCCGTGGTTGTCTTTTTAGCCGCAGTCTTCTTAGCCGTGGCTGATTTAGCTGTACTTTTCTTAGTCGTGGTCTTCTTGGCAGATGTAGCCTTCTTTTGGGTCGTTGATGCGGCTGGCTTAGCGTCACCTTTTTGCTCAGAGGTCGCCGTTTTAGTCGCTTCTTCCCGTAGTAAATCCGACAAACTTTTCTTCGTAGCCATTAACTTTCCCAATCCCGCTTAATTTCATCAACAACGCGGCAATAATCTGCTTTTG
>NZ_JANQOP010000254.1 GCF_028285745.1 Acaryochloris sp. IP29b_bin.137
TTCTCCTGACTTGAACAAGATTGAGCGGTCTTGGTCTTGGATTAAAAGTCGCATCCGCCACCAATTAGACCATTTTGGGTCTCTCAGAGAAGTAATGGAGCATGTCCTGCATCCAGCGTCCTGAATAGAATGGCGACTGCTATAACTGCACGCCCTTTTCTCATAGGCAGCACCCTTGGTGCAACATCTCAGTTATTTAACCGGGATTCAGGTACCCGCCAAAACCCAGCAGCGATTGGTGCATCAACAACGGTTTCCTACCCCCCAGGCTCATGAAGCTTTAACCGAAGTGAGTGTAGATGGTGGCAAAGTGCGTATCCGCACCTCTTTAGGACAACCTTGTCAGTGGAAAGACTATAAAACCCTGGCAACGGATGTGGGACTCATCGCGGATTATCACAATAATGCCCGGCTCATTGACTGGACTCACCAGCAACCGTTAGCCTCCCCAGTGACTTGCTTAGGGGATGGTCATGATGGCATTTGGAATATCATTCGTCAGCTGAGCATACCTGAGCAACGGCGAGAGATTCTGGATTGGTATCATTTGGTGGAGAATCTTCATAAGGTCGGTGGTTTCCTCAAGCGTCTGCACCAGGCTGAGCAGCTCTTATGGCAGGGGAAGGTTGATGAAACCTTGGCTCTGTTTGAGTCGTTGAAGAAAAAGCAGGCCCAAGTTTTTTGCAACTATGTTCGCAAACATCGTCATCGGATTGTCAATTATGACTATTACCAGAGTGAGGACATCTGCTCTATTGGGTCTGGGGCTGTTGAATCTGCTATCAAACAGATGAGTCGCAGAGTCAAAATTTCAGGGGCACAGTGGAATGAAACCAATGTCCCGCAAGTGCTTGCACATCGGTGTGCTTATCTCAATGGTTTAATTTGCATGCAAAGGTGACATGCTCCCAGGTGGCATCAACGCAGAGGCTCAGCCCCAAACCCATAAGGCAGACAGTAGTTGATCCAGACTCTGCCATACTGTATTACTGGGTATCTAAGGCAATACCCCAACAGACTATATCAAGATGTTGGGATGAAAATCAAAAAAATACTGACTCAAAGATAGGTAGAGATGATCGAGATGTAATTTAGAGCTAGACAGAGAGAATTTACTAAAGTATTTGATGGCATTATTGAACATAAAATGTCAGGACATACAAAAACAGAACACTACTAGAGATATAGACTAAAGTTTTGCGTGTCTACACATCAAGCTTCTCTGTATCATAGATAGCAAAAAGGGTCGATCTAAGTACTTAAGCAGATCCAAATAAAAACAGGTAAAACTAGAAAGATTGAAGGGTTTTCATAAGCCCGTTAAAAACAGCGCTAAGGAAGTCTAGATTCAAAGTCTCTATTTTGTCACTAGCCCGATGATAGTGGGGATTTCTCATATTGGCCGTATCCGTCACCATTAACGCAGAATATCCGGCATCCCAGAAAGGGGAATGATCGCTCCGCCGAGTATCGGGGAGCCACCTGCCCCGCATAGGGATGGGTAACCATTCGCAAGGAGCACCCTGCTGTTTGAAGTGGCGCGACATCCTCAGCATAGTGGGAATGGAGCGAAAATTTCCAAGTAGCGCAATAAAATTACCTGTGTTGGGGTAAAAGTACTTGAGTCCCGCTGGATAGGATTGAGTATTAGGTCGTGGGTCAATGTAGCCCAGCATCTCTAAACTCATCATCGTTGTAATTTTCGCTTGACGACTTTTCAGATCTTGGACATACGCTTGACTGCCCAGGCAACCGTATTCTTCCAAGTCAAACCCAATGAGATGGATGGGATATCGGGCAGGATGGCGGTAAAAAAATCGCGCAAGTTCTAACAGTACTGCCACGCCAGATGCATTATCATCCGCGCCGGGAGAACCAGGGACACCATCAAAATGGGCGCCGATCAGAATAGGAGGGAGGGATTGGGTGCCTGGTAAAGTCAAGACCAAATTTTCATGAGCGCTTGTCGCAACTTTTTTCAAAGCTTTGAAGGTATGCCTATGCACAGTCCCCCATTGACAGAGCTCTTGGTAAATATATTCTTTAACGAAAAAATGTCCTGCTGTCCCTAGGAAGGGATCTCTCTCTCTCACCAAATGTGACAGGTGTTTGAGCAGATTATGTTGGATAGACCCCATAGACATTGTGCTCGACTTACCAAGGGCTACTAATCATGGTAAATCCTGACCAATAAAAAGGATGAGAAAAATCAATATCGGCCATCTCAACCACTTCGCGAGGCAAAGCAACGGGAACACTCGATAATAGCAGCTGACCATTTTTGACACGAATTTGGCCTCGGAGCATACGCAACTGAGCTTGCCGTAAGGCCTCAGATTTAGTTCTCGATTGAGGTAATTGCTGATAAAACTCACTCATAATTGCGAGGGTGCCCACATCACTGACATACCAGAGACTACCCAATGCAGTTTTAACCCCTGACTTTAGCGCGATTCCGGCAAACCCTAACTCAGCAGATTGATCGCCCAAGGCTGTTTTACAGGCGCTGAGGACCAATAAGTCTAGACTCGGTTTGGACCAATCAATGGTGTTCATCTGATCTAAGCTCAGCCGAGTATCTCTAAACTGAATAAAGGATTGGCGGGGTTGACCTGGGTTAAATTCGGCATGGGTTGCCAGATGCACAATATTGTAGGTTTGACGGTTTAACTGATCTTTCAGGTTTTGGAGGGTAAAGGTGCGATTAAGTAAGGCTTGGCCCTGCCACTGAGATTGATCCGGGAGTCGGAATTTCAGAAAGGTTAGAATGGCGGAAATCTCTGTAGGGACTGAGGGTAGAGAATCCATTTGCACAAACTCAGATGCCCCACCGACCAAGATTTTTCCCTCTGTTCGAGGATTGTAATCGGTTTGAATTAAATTAAATGCTGGGATATTGGTGAGGCTATATCGCTCCACTAGGTAGCTGTTCCCATCATGTAAAGCGGCTAGGGGTAAACCTCGTAGTCCGTTCCCTAGACAAAACAACAGTGTATCGATTTCAGCAACTTGTAGATGCTCTTGCTCAAAGGGTTCAATCAGCCATTGATGTAATTGTTGAGCCAGCTCAAGATCCCATTGATCTGGATGGTCGATTTGTTGTTGAAAAGCAGCGACGGTCTGCAACAGTTTTGCCTGAGGAACATCATAGAGATCTCGAACAATGGGCTTGCCCCCCGGCAACAGTAGCACTAAGTGTAAATGGTCTTGACGAGGAACGATCCAAAGCACACCCGGTTTTGTTCTAGTTGCCTCACTTAGGTACAAGAGCGTTTGGGCAACTTCTTCGGGGTCCTGGTTGACCTCTGCTAAGTCTTCTCCAAAAAAGTCTTCAAATTCTTTTTCAAAACTACGCTCCATAGCCAAAAATCTTTGGGCAACGCTAGTGGTTGGAGCTGAGTGAGTGGGTTGGGCCAGACTGGAGAGAGAATGCAGGCTTACCAAGCCCAAGCAGAGACTGATCACCCTGATTGGGGATAATAATCTGCTTAAACGAGGTTGCCGCGAAGACAACCAGCTTGCACTGGATATAAACGACCGCTTAGCAGGTTTGAGGTTTAGCTTTCGTCTCAACATTGCAAAACCTAGAATGATGTCTTATCTCCTAGTTTATCGGTAAAAACATCTACGACTGGAGTTTGACTGGAGTTGGTAAGCGGTGGGAAAGCAGCGATCAATAAAACCCCCCGATAGACCTATCGGGGGGTTGCATGTCCTATTGTGGAGAGCGATAACGTTAGTGCTCCGTCTGGAGTGCTGCGGGCTGCTGTTGTTGCAACAACTCCACCAGCTTATCGATGCCTTTTTTCATGTTGCGAGTGACCGTTACAGAGCTAACCCCAATTCGCTTGGCGACTTCCTGCCGGGAGAGCTGGTGAAAGAAAACAGATTCGATCATGATGCGAGTCCGATCTTCAAGCTGGTTTAAGGCTTGCTGGAGTTCAATCCGATCTTCTTGGTTGGCTTGTAAAATTTGGCTATGAACATCCATCAGGGTGTCGCCAAGGGTCATGGCTGAATCAGACTGATGATGACCTGAGGAAACGCGCGCATTCAAACTGAGGGGAACCCGATTGGTGGAGGCTAGCTTAACAGAACGCCACTCTTGCATGGATAAGTTAAGCGCATCTGCAATTTCTTGATCGTTGGGTTGACGACCGAGTTCCATGGTGAGAGCCTGTCGAGCTTTGGCGGCATCCCGGCTCAATTGTTGCCAGCGACGGGGAATGCGAACAGTGTTGGCGCGATCGCGGAGGAAGTGAAGAATTTCGCCCCGAATATAAGGAACGGCAAAAGAACTAAAAGCGTAACCTTGGGAGGGGTCAAATCTTTCGATGGCAGTAATCAACCCCAAAAATCCGCATTGCTCCAGATCTTCGTAGGGCTCAGCACATTGGTGTGTAAGACGGTGCGCAACCTTGCGAACCAGCCCCATATTCAATCGCACAAGGCGGTTCCGAAGTTGTACAGAGGGCTTCTGGCGATAAGCGACCAGGAGTTCCATTGTTTGCGATTGAAGAGAAGTTTGATAAGCCATGTTTTTTGTAAGTCCTGTTTTCCTGTACCTGAAAATCATTATGGAGATCCTCACCCTGGAAAACCATCGTTAAAACACGGGAATATCGACAATCTCAAATTTTAAATTTTCCGCATATCTACGGAGATTTCAGCGCTAAATATCGCTATTTTTTGACTCAGAATCCCCAAAACCCATGCTGGTCCTATACTTTTCTCACCAACCTCTCAGCCGGCCTTGATAGATTTAATGGGCAAAGAAATGTTCGAGATTGTAAATGAAGCGTCGGTTCCGTTGGTTCATGGGTTGGTTTCTGCTATCCCTTATTCTCCTATTGAGTTGGCCTGGTCCGGCCTTGCCCTTTTATTTGGGCGGGATTCAGGTGAATGAGCCAGATGCACACACTTGGATACAAGCCTTAAAAACGGCTGAGATGAATACCGTAGAAGTCACTGTTTATGCCACTCAAGAAGAATGGGATTCTGACCAGATCAGATTTGAAGTACAAAATGAAGGCGTTATTCAGGAGATTCGGGCCGCAAAATCTGAAGGTCTGAAGGTTGTCCTGATTTTGCGCATTGCCTTAGATCATACCTATCCGCAAAATAACTTTCTTTGGCATGGGTTGATTATGCCGAAGACGGATGAACAACTTGCCCAGTGGTTTGAAAAATATACAGATTTTGTGCATCAGTGGGCCGCCATTGCGGAAGCAGAAGAGGTAGATGTCTTGGGTATTGGCAGTGAAATGAACGCCCTAACCTCAACGCTCCCTGTCAAAGCATTACCCGATTTAGAACGGTACTATTTGAATAACATTCAACAGCGGGCATTGATCCATAATCTACTGAAACATAAAGAACGGATTCCCTTTGCAGAACTGCAGCTCAAAGGGGGCTACCAATTCCCAACCCTCAAAGACTTCTTAGAACATCGATTGCTCGCTTGGCAAGCTTGGGCCAGGCAGGTGAGCTACCAAGACTCGGAGGGATCTAAACCAACGTCTATTGCCCAAATTAATCGCCGTCGTCAGCTATTGGACCAGCACTGGCGACAACTCATTCACCAGACTCGTTTAATCTATACCGGACAATTGACCTATGCGGCTAACTTTGATCAATATCAATCCGTCGGGTTTTGGGATGATCTCGATTTGATTGGCATCAATGCATATTTCCCGTTGCGCTCTCAGGCTCAATATGGCAGTCAGCGACAGCTAAAGAAGCAACTTGTAGCAGGTTGGCGTCAAATTTTCAGTGATATAGAGACGTTTCGGCAAGAGCAATCTATTACGGATAAAGCCGTTGTGTTTACAGAGTTGGGATATACCCGATGGGAGCAAAATACGTTGGCGCCTTGGAGTTATAGTGGCTTTTCTTTGGTCGGTAGGCCAGGACAACAAGACGTCATTTTATGGACGATGCAGCCCACCAATGCGCAAGAACGGGTCTTAGCGGTAGAGGCGTTGTACAAGGCCTTCAGAGCAGATTATTCTCATTTATTACACGGTATTTTGTATTGGAAGATCTCAACACAGCCCGATCAGCAGTCCTATGAACCCTTTGTTTTGATCTTGAATGACTCTCCTTTGGATCCTTTGCAACAGATATTAAAGAAATTTTTGAAATAACGCATTGGTCCTTATATAACGACATGTCCATTGGCTCAAAAGGCAGTGAACCCCAATCACCACAACTTATTCGAGGGTAAGATTGTATCGATTGAAGGTTTACTGGCCCCTATCCGTGGAGTATGGACCGTAGAAGTACGGTCCTCGTTCTAACGGATTCTGGGGTCTCTCAAGAATGACCTTCTCTACGCCCATTCATAGATATGCTGATGGACAAGTTGTTTAGCCAGTTTTCGTGA
>NZ_JANQOP010000283.1 GCF_028285745.1 Acaryochloris sp. IP29b_bin.137
ACTCACATCTAGGATGGAGACATTTTGCTGTCCACTGGTGAGGAAATTGCTCAAGCATCCTGACTTTCTCTCTGTCTAAAGTGATAAAAGAGGGATAGAGCAATCAATCTTGGGCGTGGGTGATGGTCCGGCCAGCTTTAATGCTGAATCTACGACCTTGGGAAGCCACATCGTTTCTATTGACCCCATCTACCACTTCAGTGGACTAGACATTCAGCAACGCTTTGAAGCTGTTTTAGACGACGTCATCGATCAAGTCAAAGCGACTCCACAAGATTGGATCTGGTCTTACCATTCCTCCCCTGAGAACCTCCGCCACAATCGTATTCAAGCAATGCAGACCTTCCTGCAAGATTACGAACGAGGTAAACAAGAAAGTCGTTATCAAACCGCTGCATTACCGACACTCCCGTTTTCGAATCAAAGTTTTAAGCTAGCGTTGTGTTCCCATTTTCTATTTCTGTATTCAGATCACTACGATGGAGACTTCCATCAAGCTTCTATTCGAGAACTGCTCAGAGTCAGCACCGAAGTACGCATTTTTCCCTTACTCACCCTAATGCTCCAACCGTCACCCTACATCCAACCGATTCTTCAATCTTGTCAGGATTGGGGCTATACCGCTTCTGTTGAAACAGTTGAGTATGAATTACAGAAGGGAGGCAACCAAATGCTTGTCATCCGTCCTAAATAACTGTTATGGACTCAAAGCGTTAATGCCAAATCACCCCATTCCGCAAGCGGTACTGATCTATACTCTGCCAACAACCACATCATGGTCTTCAGAAAAGAACATCAAGCCGACTGAAATCTCTGCCAAATCAACAGAATTTTGCATAATTAAGAGAGCTTCCGGTCATAATGCCAACGCTTGGTTCTGTCCGGTTGATGTCTTATCTCTTTTCCATGCGAGTGACTTCTACTTCCTCCAATACTGATGAGGCCATCAAAACGCGTAAGGCCGATCATCTGCGTATTTGTTTAGATGACAAAGTGCAATGCAAATCGATCACTACGGGGTTTGAACGGTATCGATTCCAGCACTGTTGTTTACCAGAGTTAGCCCTAGAAGATATTCAGTTGTCTACGACTTTTTTAGGTAAGACTTTAGGGGCACCCCTCTTAATTTCGTCGATGACTGGGGGAACCGATCTCGCCAAAACCATTAATCAGCGCCTCGCCATCGTTGCTCAGGAATTCAAGATTGCTATGGGCGTGGGATCACAGCGAGTTGCCGTGGAGCATCCTCAAGTGGCAGATACCTTTGCCGTGAGATCGCATGCACCAGACATTCCCCTATTCGCTAATTTAGGCGCCGTTCAACTCAACTATGGCTACAGCATCGATGCCTGCCGCCGCAGCATTGATTTATTAGAAGCCGATGCCTTAATCCTGCACCTTAATCCCCTACAGGAATGTATTCAAAGTCGAGGGGATACCAATTTCCGTAACCTCTTCGCACAAATTGGTGAACTTTGCCAGCAGCTATCGGTTCCCATCATCGTCAAAGAAGTCGGCAACGGCATTTCCGCGCCTTTAGCGCTGCGGTTAATGGAAGTCGGGGTCGCTGCCATTGATGTGGCTGGTGCGGGCGGCACCTCTTGGGCCAAGGTTGAAGGAGAGCGTGCAGAAGATCCTCGTCAACGTCGCCTGGGGCAAACCTTTTCCGATTGGGGTCTGCCGACCGCTGACTGTGTGACCTCAATCCGCCAAGCCGATCCCAACCTTCCTTTAATTGCGTCTGGAGGACTTCGTAATGGTCTGGATATTGCCAAGGCTCTTGCATTAGGGGCCGATTTAGCAGGCATGGCTTACCCTTTTCTGCAAGCGGCCCATGAGTCGGAAGCGGCCTTGCATACCCTTATGGAAATGCTGACTGCTGAACTAGAAACGGTTCTCTTTTGTACTGGAAACGCGACCATAGCCGACTTTAAAGCCTCACAATGCTTGATTCGAGACTGCTAGTAGAGCAGTTGTAACAGCACCAGTCGATATACTTGAAGGAATTGAACCCGTAACCGAATGCCACGAGATACCCATCATCCATTGATATTGCTAAAGACACTCCTTAGCATTGGGTTGCTTACGGCTTGCACCAGAACCAATTTGTCGGATTTTGCCATTGCCTACACCCGTAAACAGGGCGACAAAAACATCGATATTTTTTTGATGACTGCTGATGGCACAGCCCACAAACGATTAACTACAAATCCTGCGGAAGATTGGAATCCAGTTTGGTCACCGGATGGCAAACGCCTAATCTTTACTTCTAACCGGCATGACAACACCGATCTCTACCTGATCAACGTCGATGGGAGCGGTTTAACACGCCTAACCACGCATCATGCCGAGGATACCAATCCTGTATGGTCACCCGATGGCAAATATATCGCCTTTGATAGCATGCGCCATTCAACCCAGGAACATCCTTATAATTTAGAAATTTATATGTTGAAGTTGGATGGACTCAAACTCCAGCGCCTAACTGAGCATCAAGGGGAAGATAGGGACCCAGTATGGTCTCCCAATGGGCAACATATTCTATTCACACGCGATACAAATGGGAACTCCGATATATATCGGATGACCCTTAATACCAGAGAACTTAAGCAACTGACTAGAGATCCAGGTGATGACTGGAATGCACACTGGTCTCCAGACAGTACTCGTCTTGTTTTTACCTCTGGCCGCAACAAGATGGTCGACCTTTATACCATCAATGTCGATGGCTCAGATCTCCAGCGATTAACCCAAGATCCCGAAACCGACAATGGGGCACGATGGGCGCCTACAGGAAACAGAATTGCGTTTACTTCGGACCGCTACGGTACATGGGATCTGTACACGATTCTCCCGAACGGGAAAGCGCGGACACGGGTCACCGATGATGATGCTTTAGAAATTAGTTTTGATTGGTTACCTGATGGAACTCAGGTTCTTTATGAAAGTAGAGATGGTATTTTTCGGGCGAATATAGACGGATCTGATGTTAAACGTCTGACACATCACAAAGACGATGGTTCTCCCGTTTGGCGACCTTTATATTCCGAATAGGGTTTGAATCCGTCGACGAATCCAGATAAAGGGATCAGCTTCTGCCGATTCGGACGGATTAATCTGGGTCAAGCCCAGCTCTTCCAGAACTTGTTGCCGCTGAGAGAGAGACTTTGCAATCTCTTCAGCCAAAGTCTTATAGTTTTGCAGGAGTTTTTGCAAAGCCTGTCGGTCGACAACAAACAGTGTCGTGGCTTCAATCACTCTCATGGTTGCTGTTCGGGGCGCGCCAGTTAACAAAGAGATCTCACCGAAAAAGTCTCCGACTGTCAGGGTGGCAATGCGGCGATCTAACTTTTGAGAAAAGACTTCTACTTTGCCGGAGAGAATGACGTAAAAGGACTCCCCAAATTCATTCTCACGAAAAATAACCTGGCCAGGGGTGAAAAATTTACGGTACCCCTGTTCAATTAGCACTCTCAATTGGACATTGGTACAATTTTCAAAATAGCTCACTTGGCGGAGTAGGGAGCGTAGCGTGCTATTTTTCGTAATCTTAAGCCCCGTCTTTTGTTTAGCTATTTCTCCACCCGTCGATTGTGGCGACGATGAGGGCGCAGTCTCAAGGGAGGGTTGCAATGCTTTTGTAAGGACTTCAGGGTTTTTGAGCCACAGATCTCTTTGAGGAAATGGTATTTCAATATTTTTGCGGTTCAGCTCTTGCTCAATTAAAAAATTCAAAGAACTTTGGATAGGCTGAAAGTCGCAGGGTTGGTTAATCCACACCAACAACTCAAACTGATAGGCATCATCCCCAAATGCTTTAAACCACACTTGTGGGGGAGGATACTTGAGTACTCGTGATTCAGCCCGCGCTGCAATCAATAAGGCTTCTGTCACCAAAACGGTATCGGAGCCATAAGCCACATTCACAGGGATATGTAATCGGCTTTCCGGTGTTTGGTAGGTCCAGTTAATGACGTTCTTAGCAAAAAAATGCTGATTAGGAACCACTACAAATAAACGATCTTGGGTACGGACAATTGTGGAGCGAATAGAAATGCGCTCTATGGTTCCTAGCACCCCATCAACCTCTACGAAATCTCCCACTCGTAGTTGTTGCTCTAGGAGCAATGTCAAACCGCTGACAAAATTACTGGCTAGCTCTTGCAAGCCAAAACCTAAACCAATTCCCAGTACCCCTGCAATCACTGCTAGTGAGCTGATATCTAGGCCCACGGAACGCAACAGAATGATAAAACCAATCACCGCAAGGGTATAGCTGATAATTGTAGAGATCGCAGCTTGGGCCCCCTGCTCCATCCGCGTTTGCGGCAGGACACTCTTTTTCAGCCATTGACTACAGACCCGTGCGCCTACGAAGACCAACACAGTGGTGATCAGAAAGATCAAAACGGTCAATAGAGAGACGGGCTTTCGATCTAAATCGAAAAAAGGGGTGTTTAAGCTCTCCCACAACTTGTCGGGAAAGACAGCTAATCCCTCTTTCAGCAAATCTCCAAAAGGTTGTAAACCCGGAACAAGGGTCAGAATGTTGTAGAAGGCAATCAGCCAGATCCCCAACCGTAGCAAAAAGATTGAGAACCGTTGTAATAGCTGAAACTGGTTGCGACTGGACTGTCGGGATTTACCAAATTGTCGCTGTATCCAGCGACCGATCATCCAGTCTGCGATCGCAGCCCCTCCCAAGATACCCATGACCAGTAGGAGATTCCTAAAGAACTGAGCATCAATAGCAAGCAGATTCATGCGTCAAGATTCTAAACAGCATAAAGGGGTGAGCGTAACTCACCCCAAATGTAGTTTTATGCAATTGGTCGAATGTGAGGCAAACTCAGTGGAATTTAAGAGACCTGAGCTGCTTGTGGAAATTCGAGCATATTCTTTGACCCAGCATGATGACTATTCCCTTCCATCACCCGCTCTTCACTCAGATATTGTTGTGAAACACTAACACTCTGGTGTAAGCGAAGCCGGTAGCAAGGAATGGTGTCTGACAATATTGCGCTAGCCATCATCCCCGTATGAATCTCCAACTGAGCCTCGGGCACCGACTCAAACAATAGGCGTTGCCCCGGAAATACAACCCGCTCGAAATACCAATTGGGAATATTGGTAATTCGAGCAACTTGAATCTTATTGGAAACGTTAACGTAACAGCAGACCATAGGGTCTGAATCGTTAGGAGGGAGGGGATCAATGATTTGTGGCATGGCAATTCACAGAAAAAAATATTTTTGACCGTTTTTTATTTGGATATTTAACGCAAATTTAAGCTAACATTCTTCGATCCCAGGCAGCTGTAAACATCGTTACCTAAATCGATTAACCTTAGAGAAAAGAGTTATTTTTTACTTTTTCTTTAGGATTGCTATAGCCTGAAGCATGGGATCAAACGTAAAGATTCTAACCTAGTTTTTTTGGGATCGCTTGGTTGGTGTGGGAGACGACCGAGGTCCCAACCACCCCTCTAGGGCGACACAGTACTATGATTAAGATATATAACTTCTGTGTTACCTCCGTTAAACCTTAACGTTCTCTCAAGGCGTGATGAATAACCCCCGCATCCTCTACATTCGCCTACCTTGTAATCCAATTTTTCCCATTGGGGTTGTCTACCTAGCCGACCATATCCACAAATGTTTTCCTGATGTGGAACAGCGGATTTTTGATTTGGGTACGGTGCCACCGCTGGACTTCAAGTCGGCCTTAGACCGATGCGTTGATGAATTTCAGCCTGATCTCCTCGTGTTCTCTTGGCGAGACATTCAGATTTATGCGCCGGTCGGCGGAAGGGGCGGGAATCCCCTTCAACACGCCTTTGAACTTTACTATGGCAAAAATCCTTGGACCAAATTGAAAGGGGCTTTTGGGGGATTAAGGGTCTTTCTGGCCTACTATGCAGAGCTATGGCGGAATTCAGGCTTAATCAAACGAGGACTCAAGCGAGCCCGGCGGTATCGTCCCCAAGCACAAACCGTTGTTGGGGGTGGCGCCGTCAGCGTTTTTTATGAACAGTTAGGAACGCAATTGCCGAAGGGAAGCATTGTATCCGTGGGCGAAGGTGAGGTCCTGCTAGAAAAGCTGCTGAAGGGCCAGGAGTTCCGGGATGAGCGGTGCTATGTGGTGGGAGAGAATCGCCCGCGTGATCGCATGATCCACGAATGGCCCACTGAGATCGAAAAAACTGCCTGTGATTATCCCTACATTGCCGGCATTTGGCCTGAATTTGAATATTATTTCGAGTCCGAGGACTTCTACGTCGGAGTTCAGACCAAGCGAGGATGTCCCCACAACTGTTGCTATTGCGTCTACACCGTGATTGAAGGCAAACGAGTTCGGGTCAATCCAGCCGAAGAAGTCGTTGCCGAAATGCAGCAGCTCTACAATCGTGGCATTCGCAACTTCTGGTTCACCGACGCTCAATTTATCCCCGCGCGTCGCTATATTCCCGATGCGATTGAGCTACTCCAAAAAGTGCTTGATGCGGGTCTGACGGACATTCATTGGGCGGCCTATATTCGCGCTGACAATCTCACCTCTGAACTCTGCGACCTGATGGTCAAAACCGGGATGAATTATTTTGAGATTGGGATCACCAGCGGTTCTCAAGAGCTAGTTCGCAAAATGCGGATGGGATATAACTTGCGTACTGTCTTACAAAACTGTCGCGATCTCAAGGCTGCAGGCTTTAAGGATTTAGTTTCCGTAAATTACTCCTTCAATGTGATTGACGAGCGTCCCGAAACTATTCGCCAGACCATTGCCTACCATCGAGAATTGGAGAAAATTTTTGGAGCCGACAAGGTTGAGCCCGCCATCTTCTTTATTGGTCTTCAGCCCCACACCCATTTAGAAGAATATGCTTTCGAAAATAAAATTCTGAAGCCTGGCTACAATCCCATGAGCCTCATGCCTTGGACCGCCAAGAAATTGCTGTGGAATCCTGAACCGATGGGATCGCTGTTTGGCGAAGTATGTCTCCAAGCTTGGAAGCAAAGTCCCAATGATTTTGGACGCGAGGTGATGAATATTTTGGAACAGCGTTTTGGCCGCGCCCCCTTAAATGAGGCGCTGACGGCAACGATCGAACCAAAAAAACGATCCCTGGCAACAGCTAGCCGTATGGGCTCATAACCAGCTCGCATAAATTTGAACTGCAGCCTTCTCCATCATCGGCTGACCTTTAGCGGATCAATCTATTTCATACAAAATTCCTCACCCCTTGATAGAAGTGAGGAATTTCAATTTGAAGCACTTTACTCGAGCAGTAAAAATTCAGAGCAAGGGATTTTTACCACTTACCACTTCTGAGCAACATACTCAGCGAGGTCAAGCACACGCTGGCTGTAGCCCCACTCGTTGTCATACCAAGCCACCACCTTAATCATATTGCCGCCCATTCCCATAGTGAGGGAACCATCGACAATAGAGGAGCAATCATGACCTTTAAAGTCACCCGATACCAAGGGCTCTTCATTGAAAGCAATGATCCCTTTCATAGAGCCTTCAGACGCTTGCTTGAGAACTTCATTTACAGATTCGGCAATGGCGGGCTTCTCAGTTTGGGCTACAAAGTCACAAACAGATACGTTAGGCGTGGGGACTCGCAAGGCAATACCATTAAGCTTCCCAGCAAGAGCAGGAATAACCGTTCCAACCGCTTTGGCAGCACCTGTGGAAGTCGGAACAATATTAACTGCAGCAGCACGCGCCCGACGCAAATCTCGGTGGCTCGCATCTAGAATTCGCTGGTCCCCCGTGTAGCTGTGGGTGGTGGTCATCAAGCCATGCTTAATCCCAAACTGTTCATGCAAGATCTTGACGACAGGGGCCAAACAGTTCGTTGTACAACTGGCATTACTGAGAATTGCTTCGCTGGGATCGTAGGTTTCATGGTTCACCCCAACCACATACATGCCAACACCGCCTTTGCCGGGTGCAGTGATCAAAACTTTCTTGGCCCCTGCTTCCAGATGCTTACCAGCCCCTTCTTTAGTCACAAAAACGCCTGTTGACTCGATCACCATATCAATATCCCAATCGGCCCAAGGCAAGTTGGAGGGATTCCGATCCGAGACACACTTAATCACCTTACCGTTGGCAACGATAGTGTTATCAACCGCTTTGATATCTGCATCTAAGCGACCCAGCATGGAGTCATAGGTCAACAGGTGGGCATTTGTTTTAGGGTCA
>NZ_JANQOP010000152.1 GCF_028285745.1 Acaryochloris sp. IP29b_bin.137
GTCAGGTATTAGGAGTTGAACCCATAGATGGCAGTGGTAGAGGAAAGTTGGATCAACTGCGCTATCCTCCTCAACCCGCTTCTAGTGCTTATCGTCCAAATTCAGAAGATATTGCTCGTGTAGTAGTAGGAGAGTTACAGGATAAACAGAACCGTGCACTAGATCTTGCTACTCTTGCCAATCGAACAGAAGTTGATGTTAAAGTTGACGGTCATGCAATTGTTAGTCGTCACTTAGCAATTCTTGCTATGACAGGAGCTGGCAAAAGTGTAACATCACGCCGAATTATTGAAGAGCTATCTAATAAGAACTATCCAATAATTATTTTTGACCCTCATGGAGATTATACTGGTCTCAAAGAAGTCTCTCAGTTAGAAAGTAGAGTTAAACTATATTACGCTGATCTACCAATTTGGGATGGAAGTTTTGATGATGCAATTAAGATAATCAATGGTCTAAGTGGTGAAGAGCTTTCTATCCCTCAAGAAGAAGCTTTTGAGTCAGTTTTTTCAAGCAGGAAGACGATATTAAGTCAGAGTAATATATCATCAGGCAAAATAAAGAATTTTCTCTATAACGTAATTCAAGACTCAAGAATACAAACATATCCAATTCAGAGGGATCTTTTTGCATTGGCGTACATCTGTGACGCAGTAGGTATTTTAGGTAAAAAGGTTAGTGATAAAGAGGAGAGAGATGCTAGCGCTTCGTTTATCGATGAGTTTAGCGATTTGGGATTCGAGGCCATTCGGAAAGTAGATGGGCGTTCAGCAGGGACTTTTAAAGCCCTTGCCAGAAAACTTCGCCGTTCAGCTTTTGCTCTTCGCGAGATGGAAAACATAAATAGATCACGTGCTGGTAATGCAGAACCATTACCTATTGAAAGACTAAGCTTAATTAACTATGGCCAAATAAGTGTGATTTCTCTGGCAGGCTATACTGAATTACTTCAAGCCACTTTATATACATTAATTGCGAAAGATTTATTTAGAGCTAGAGTTCAAGGAAGCTTGCCATATCAATATTTCATGGTCCTTGAAGAAGCGCACAATTTTGTGCCTTCCAAATCAGATAACCCTGCTATTGTAAGATCTATCGGAGTTACTAAACAAATTGCTCAGGAAGGTCGGAAGTTTGGGGTTGGATTGCTTCTTATTAGTCAGCGACCATCCAGATTAGATGAAACAACTTTAGCGATGTGTAATTCATACATCATTATGCGCATGGTTAACCCTGCTGATCAAAACTTTGTGCGTAAGGTTGTTGAAAGTCTTGGAGAAGATGAAGCTAAGATGCTACCAGATTTGGATGTTGGAGAAGCCATATTATCAGGGCAATTAATTAATTT
Organism: Acaryochloris sp. IP29b_bin.137; assembly: GCF_028285745.1. Classification (GTDB taxonomy): domain Bacteria; phylum Cyanobacteriota; class Cyanobacteriia; order Thermosynechococcales; family Thermosynechococcaceae; genus Acaryochloris. The sequence continues at coordinate 1,349 of NZ_JANQOP010000152.1, forward strand.
TCCAGTCTTGGTGCGTATTAAGAAGCCCCAATCTAGTGGAGAACGCGAAGAAAGGGATGCATTTGAAGTGCTGGAAGAAGCTAATCGCGCTGCCAAACCCAATAGATCTAGGAGATAGAGCATTTGGAGATTGTTGCTGGAACACCCCTAAGTGCCCTTAAACCCCGTGTCTGGAATCCTGAATCTGAATACTATCTCCCTCAACTACAGGCAGTTATGATCTCTTATGCCGACTTCCATAAAATGCCTGCTCGAAGACGCAAGGCAATGGAACAAGGGCTTCATCAATATTTAGAAGTTCCAACGCATATCAAGATCTACTTAGACAATGGCTCATTCTACTTTATTCGTCATGGTAGTGAAGTACCAGTTAAAGAATATGTTGAATTCGTAAAGCAGGCACAACCTGACTGGTATCCAGTTCCTCAAGACTTCATTCCCTCGCCCAAAATGTCTCTTGTAAAGCAGAAAGAGTGTCTTGAACTGACGATGGATATGAACCGTCGATATAGGCAAGGCAATTACGTGCCTGTTATTCATATTAGTCAAGTATTAGACAAATATGTTTTTCAATTAAAGTCCTACAAATCATTCCTTAAAAAGGAATTCATCGCTTTAGGTGGAATTGTGCCTAACCTACTTAAAGCACCAAAAGCAATGCATCCTCAAAAGATCTTAGAGAAACTGATGTGTGTTCGTCATGAATTTCAAGATAAAAAACTTCATGTTTTTGGGATTGGAGGAACAGCTACCCTTCATATTGCAGCATTACTAGGTATCAACTCTGCTGATTCCAGCGGATGGCGTAATCGAGCTGCACGGGGACTTGTTCAACTCCCAGGAACTGGAGACCGGATGGTCGCTAATCTGGGAAGTTGGCGAGGTCGTAAACCAAGCGACAGAGAATGGCAAATACTCTCTGCATGTCAATGCCCTGCTTGTCATAAATATGGTCTTGAAGGTCTAAAAGCACATGGAGTCTATGGTTTTCGGAACCGAGCAACACATAACCTTTGGATCCTTTTGGAAGAAGCTCGTCAAATTCAAGAGCATCTCATTCTTGGTGATTATGAAAGTTGGTATGGCAACCACCTAGACAACACTTTATATCGCCCTCTCATACAAAAAATTATTGAGACGAGAACAAGTTGTTGATGGATAATAACTATCTGGTATTCATTATCAGATAGATTATCTCACCTGACCGGCACTTCGAAAAATAGATTTCCTTCAGAACTTTAACAATTGACCCCCTTCTGTTTTCGTAGTAAATTGTCAATAAAATCTAGTTTTTGTCAATTAAAGTTGATTTTTCGAAGTACCCTGACTACCAAATTCTGTCACACCTTAAAAACTCAGCTCACGATCATAACCTGTGAGTTCCACATAACCCTTACCCCAAATCGGCTGTTGGGACTGGGTTCCAGAAATACTGACTGCTCCCTCCCAATACTTTGTTGATAGGAGTAACTCCTGATTATTCATCATGGGTGCCACCTGCATCTCTAAATCAAGCTTAGGAACAGAAATGACCCATTTGGAGGGATACTGGGTCCGAGATTGTGGGCTGGTCCATCGATCTAAGACCTGGAGTTGATAATCCTTACCATTTAAATGCAGCACCTTACCTTCTGCATTAATAAAGGTTCCGCTGGATTCTGGTAAGTCAGAGCCATCATGAGACCGAAGGCCATAGAGCATCAACACTGAACCATCCTCTAATTGCAGGGAAAACCAATCCCAACCTTGAGTACCTTGACTCAGCGGTCTCGTCGCAAATTCATGATCCGTCCAGCTAGAACCAGAAACAGTCAAGGTTTCTCCTTGAACAGTGACAGTTCCTTGTGTGGGTTGTTGAACCACAGAGTAGTAATAGGCAGCATTCCCCAACTCGCTGCCTTTAACAAATAAACCCTTATTTCCCTGCAACACAGGAGTTGTCAGCGATACCTGTAGATTCAGGGCAGTTTCTGGCCCTTGAGCATGGAGCTGAAGTTGTCCTGGTTGGACTTCCTCGACAGACCAGTCATCCAGCCAAATTCGGTAAGGATTCGCCTGTGCCCCTGCTAGTTCTGCAGCCCCGCGATTAAATCGCTCCACAGGGTAAAACTGTTGATTCTCAATATCGCTAAGGGTGAAATGGGAAAAATAGACCTGATTACTGCGCCAAGCGGACCCCTGCTGGTCAGGTAAACCGGGGGTGAGGCCCCGACGAAATAGGGTTAACTCATAGCCAAAGAGCCGTCCAGATTCCGTTTCTAGATTGCCCGTGTAGTACCACCATTCAGTTTGGTAGTCCTCATGGGGACCGAAGTCCTTGGGGAACGAGAGCTTGATTGGGACAGTTGCTTTTTGAAATTCAGGAATCTCTGCGGGGCCAGCCCATTCCACTGTACCCTGCTCCATGGCCCAAGCAGGGCTGCCCATGACAAATAACCCAAGAACAAAACTGATCAGCCATCCAAGCCATCGCTGCATAATTACTCCTCCCGAATTGCGCTGGCGACTGTGACCCGACTCAGGCGCCAAGCCGGATAAATGCCTGCCAATAAAGCGGCCACAATGGCCACTAGCCACGCCTGCCAGAAATAGCTGGGATTGAGCTGCATTTGAAGGGTCCAGCCAAAGGACCGCACATTAATCACGTAGATTAAGATCCAGGCCAGCACGTAACCGAGGGGCATGGCCAGAAAACCCGCCACATTGCCCATTAACCCCGTTTCCAGCAAAGTCATCCACCAGAGCTGTTGAGGCGTCATGCCCGTGGCCCGGAGAATACCAATTTCGCGGGTGCGCTCTAGCTGCAGGCTCATCAAAGCGCTCAGAACGCCGATAAATGCCACGATCACGGCTAGTAAGCGCAGAGCTTGAGTAATGGCAAAGGTGCGATCAAAGATTTCTAGGGAGCCGTCCCGAAGGCTGCGTGTGGATTGCACCACCACGTCCGTACGGCCCTGATACCGTTCCCTCAGATCCTCCACTACGGTATCTAGGTCAATATCGGGGGCGGTAAATAGGCCCATAGAGGCAATCCCCTCGTCCCCCCAGATCTGGATAAATGGATCGTTGTCTAAAATCACTGTGCCTTGATCCGAGGAATAATCGTAAAACACTGCCAAGACAGGAAAAGTCTGCGGACCCTGGGGGCTATCGAGAGTAATTGAGGTGGGTGAATCGCTGAGATTGGCTTTGAGGAGCAGAGCTTCCGAGACAATTACGCCTTCGCCACGATCCAGAGCAGGCCACGGGTCAATGGAATCCTGTCGCCAGGAATAGGGACGTTGACCGTGGGAGACATCGCCTTCAGCGGAAATCAGTTTGATCGACCGCTCAGTTTCTAAGGTCTCGTCGCCATAGGTAAAGGCAGTGACGGTGGCATCGGTATCGTTATAGGTGACCACATCCTCTAGCCCTGGCCAGCGTTTCATTTCGGCTACCACGGCTGGATCGAGTTGGCCTAAGACCCGGTTAGCGGTGGTACTAGGTGGAGTGACATAGATATCCGCCTGCAGGGTTTGATCCAGCCACTGGACTACAGTAACCCGGAAAGACCCCACCATAATTGAAACGCCGACAATCACTGAAACTGCCACCATTAGGGCTGCGATCGCAACTGAAGTACGGCTCAAGGATCGAACAATATCTCGAGGGGCTAACCGCCCCAATACGCCCAGGGACTGGGTAAGGGGCTGCACCAACTTCATCAAGGTAGCGGTGACAGGAGGCGTCAGCAATGCGGACCCAAGGACGATGGCAAATAGACCTGCAAAGGCCACCACTAATCCTGCTTGCAGTCGCAATAGGCCAATACCAATCACCGTAATCACCACCCAGCTTAGAAAAAGCCAGGGCAGAAGCTTTTGCACCTTATTTTCTAAGGAGGAGCGCTGCAAGATGGTTTGGGGGCTGGTGCGCATGGCTTCTATGGCAGGCACCAAAGCAGCGAGCAGAGCTGAGCTAATGCCAATCAGAACCCCCTTTAGTAGCAAGATGGGCGGGATAGCCACCTGCTGCACACTGACCACAAAGTAAAAGTCGTTGATGGTTTGGGTAATCAGGCCAACAATGCTTCGGGCCAGCACAATCCCTAATCCTAGCCCCAGAACTGATCCGAGAATTCCCAGAATGGCCGTTTCACCCATAATCAGGGTAAAAAGCTGCCTGGGGGTGGTGCCTAAGCAGCGCAGCACTCCAAATAGAGGACGGCGCTGGACCACACTAAAGGTAACGGTGTTGTATATCAGAAACATGCCCACCACCAAGGCCAGCAGGCTGAGGGCCGTCAGGTTTAACCGGAAGGCTGCCGTCATCTGCCGCACGGCGTTTTTTTGAGCAGCAGCGGTTTCTAGTCTGGCGTCTTCGGGTAGTAGAGATGAGATCGCATCCAAGTCTCCCTCTGCTTCAGCAATCAGATCAATATGGCTGAGGTGCCCTTCCATCTGCAAGATCTCTTGGGCCGTGGCAATATCGGTAAAAATCAGGCTGCTTAAGGCCCGCTGGGCGGTGGTGCTCTCCGGCTGTACCTTGCCCACTAACCGCACTGGCACTAGACGTCCGGCCACATCAAGAGTCAGGGTATCGCCTAAATCCACCTGATAGCGTCGGGCCACATCCGTGGAGAGGACGACGGTATTGGGTTCGGTCAAAAAGGTTTGTAAGCCTGCCAACCCCACGGTTTGATTCTCCGGGGCAAAGTAATTGCGAAAGGGTGGTTCTGAGAATAAATCTACCCCGACGAGGCGCATGGGCTGGTTACCCAAGTCAGGAGCCAAGACATAGCCATCCACAATGGGGGCGGTTTTAGTGAGGCCCGCCTGTTGGCGAATTTGCAGATAAACGGACTCATCAATGCCAGCAGGAGCAATGGATTCAATTTGGTGGGTTGCCCGACCTGCGATCGCATCTGTAGATAATTCAAAAGCCGTTTGAGCGGAGCCATTGGCCAGGTCAATGGACACCAGCATGGCCACCCCCAAGGCTACCCCCAGCAAACAGAGAATATATTGCAAGGAGCGCTGCTGAAAGCGTCGCCAGGCCATTCGCCACAGGGGCCGATTGGAGCTTTGAGGTTCTTTTTGGGGTTCTAAGGCTGCGGTCATCAGGCCGCCCCCAGTCGAGTGTCTTCCACCAGGTGACCATCCAGCATCCGCACCACTCGATCAGCCAGTTGGGCAATCTCGGGGTTATGAGTGGCCATAATCAGGGTTTTCTGGGCCGAACGGGTTAGCTCTAGCAGCAGATCCAGCACAATCTTGCCTGTTTCCTCATCCAGATTTCCTGTGGGTTCATCGGCTAAGACCAACATCGGGTCATGGACCAAGGCCCTGGCAATGGCCACTCGCTGCTGCTGTCCCCCCGAAAGTTTATCAGGGAAAGCATCGCCTCGATCTTCGAGACCCACCCGTTGCAAAAGTGCGATCGCTTTTTTTGATACCTCCGCCTGGGATACACCTGCTAATTCCTGGGGCAGGGTGATATTCTCTAATACCGTCAGGGTGGGGATCAGGTTAAAAAATTGAAAGATAAAACCGATGCGATCTCGGCGAAACAAGGTGCGATCTCGCTCATTCAGTTCAGACAATTTCACAGAATTGATGGTGACTTGTCCCGTTGTGGGCTGTTCAATACCGCTGAGTAAATTGAGCAAGGTACTTTTGCCACTACCGCTTTGGCCCAACAGCACCACAAACTCACCTGTGGCAAAGGTGGCCGTTATCTCTCGCAAGACCTGACGGTCAACCAGCCCCTCTTGGAAAGACTTAGTCAGTCTATCCAGTTGAACAAAGGTTGGAATGTTATGGGTACCTGTGTCTAAAGCCGCTTCTTGCCAGGGAGAAGACTGAGCCATCGTGAATTAACCTGAAAAAGAACAGAAATGCTTTACAAAGGTTAACATTTTGAAGGCTCAAGCTCAGACACTAGTCTACTAACAATACCTACACTTGAAACCTCTACTGGTCAGAAGTTCCAAACTGCACCATTCATAACGATTTCAGTGAATTCCTGAATGCCTTGCAAATGGGCTTAGCTCAGTATTTCTCTGAACGACCTTCATCTCAGCGTCTGCTGGGGATGATCCGTTCTGTGCTTGGTCTGCTCATCGTTTTCTCAACGCATGGTGGTGGGATTTATCCAAGGAACTGGATCGAATTAGGTCGCGTCGGGTGCATTTTAGCTAGATCCTTCCTGTTTGCAGACCAGTGCCACATTCATGAGTTTTTTAGTTCGCTCGTATCCAAAGGTAAGCTATCTTTTGAATCTTTATCTATTAGGCTTGGACAAAGAATATCATACTCTGTTTCACTTTCATGTATTCCCAATGACTCTATACTATTAATCAATAAATTGCGATGTTTAAGCGAGCGATTTTTCTTTGGAGCAACGTTTTTCTTTGGCTTTTTCAATTCACAATCATAACCAAGAAAATGGCAGATTTTTTCAGCTGCTAATTCATCTCGGATATAGTTAACAATCAACAAGTCTGATGGTCTTTCCGAAAAGTATGAAAGTACAAATGAATGATAATTATTTCTATTCTTGATCCACAGTTTCACCGCTTCTTCCGTCTCATCCCAATATTGACTTCTTGCTTTATTAGGATTTTCTTGTTTTTGCCTTTCAATATGTTCTAGTCGGCTATAGACCCAATTATTTAGTTCTCGCACTTGGAGAATGAATTTTGATCCAGGAAATAGTTCATCAAGCTTAGCAAGCTTAGCAAGTTCACCACTCGGCCTGCCATCACTGAAACAGTCATACAGTAGGAAAAAACTGGGTTCCGGATTTGTCCGCCATTTAGTGCCATGATAGGATGAGAGCCCTAGGGATTGAAAAAGAGAATGTAGTGATGTTGTTCCACATTTATTGAACCCAATTGCAAAAATCTTTTTTTGTCTAATACCAAATTGATATAGAAGTAAGAGTATGGGGTACTTTATCGCACGTATGATACGCGAATTAAGTCTGGAAAAATTAATTGCTGCCATCAACTTATTTCGTATATATGAGAATTTGGATTCTTCTTTAAGCCTATTTGCTAGAGAATATTATATTACAGAAAAATAATTAAATAGTCAACTCATTTTGGGTTTTATGTTATGAAAGAATTTACTTAAAACTTTTTTCTGTATAATATTCAGCCGACACAGGCTAACATAACTCAAGTCTTTTTGTTTGCCTGCAAATATATCAAACTCATTGAGAGTCACGGACGGAATGTCGTATATTGGGCACTAGTCTTTAGGAGAACGGTAAACCACCGAAGCCCATCACAGGCTTGTACACACTCCCAAACCGCTTGAACGCCATTGTAAAAAGTTGTGCATTCTGTGCCGTATACCAATCGCGGCTCTCGCGTTCACAGAAAATGACTTCTCTCAATCCCCGTCAACTGGCATTTCAGAGCCTCAAAGCAGTCCATCGAGGAGCCTATGCAGATGTAGCCCTCAACCGAGTGATGCCGAAAACAATATCGGATGCAGACCGCCGTCTATTGACTGAGCTGCTCTACGGCAGCGTTCGTCGCCAACGCACGCTGGATGCCCTGATTGATCAATTTGCCAAAAAGCCTGCTCATCAGCAGCCTCCCGACCTCCGCACCTTATTGCATCTTGGGCTCTATCAACTCCGCTATTTAGACCATATTCCCGATGCTGCCGCTATTTTCACCACCGTAGAGTTAGCTAAGTACAATCAATTGTCAGGATTATCCGGTTTTGTCAATGGATTGCTCCGACAATATGCACGGGCAGCAACCAACCATACAGACCCCCTGGAGTTACCGTCTGATCCCATCCAGCGATTAGGGATTTTATATAGTTATCCCGATTGGATAGTTCAGGTCTGGAATAAACAACTTGGGCTAGAAGAGACAGAGCAGCTCTGTAATTATTGCAATCAGCCACCCCACATTGACTTACGGATTAATCCTCTGAAGACGGAACGAGAGGTTGTGCGATCGCAACTCGCAGCAGCAGGGGTCACAACAACGCTACTCCCTCATTTACCCCAAGCCCTCAGAATCGAAGGTAAATCCGGACCGATTCCCCAATTGCCCGGCTTTCAGGAAGGTTTATGGACTGTGCAGGAGGCGAGCGCCCAGCTAGTCGGACATTTGCTGAATCCTCAACCCGGAGCTATTGCCCTTGATATCTGTGCAGCACCCGGTGGGAAAACGACTCATATGGCGGAGCTAATGGAGAATCGTGGGGAGATTTGGGCGTGCGATCGCACCCCGTCTCGTCTGCGCAAGTTGCAACAGAATCTTCAGCGTTTGCAGATCAACATGGTCCAGATTTGGACCGGGGACAGTCGTCACCTTCCCAACCATATCCCGCTCGCAGACTACGTGCTGGTGGATGCACCTTGCTCAGGCATGGGCACGCTTAATCGTCATGCCGACGCCCGTTGGCGACAAACACCAGACAACATTCAAGACTTATCCGTTCTCCAGCTCGAACTTCTTCTGAACAGCGTTCGTTGGGTAAAGCCCGGTGGCTATCTGCTGTATTCCACCTGCACCCTGCACTCCCAAGAGAACGAAAAGGTGATTGAGCAGTTTCTGGCGCAAAAGCCAAATTGGAAAAGCCAACGTCTTGCTGCAAAGCAATGGCTGAGTCCAGATCAACAGGCCACAGGTCTTAAGATTTGGCCTCACCAACGTCAGATGGATGGTTTTTTTATAGCCCTCTTACAACAAATTTAAGGCTCGCACAAATTGTAGATGATACTCAGTTTGACAATAGTTATGAGTACTTCATAAAACCTAGTTTTACGTTGGATTCCCGACATTCAATTCTGTGTATAATTTGCCACATCAATCCCTTCTGTCCCTGCTCCTGAGACAGTAGCCCATGCTAAAAAAGCTCCTATTATTTGTCTCAATGTCCGCCATTGCTGCTTGCCAAGGTGGCGTTCAATCTACCCCCGAAAGGGTGATTCAAAAAATACTGGACGCTGCCAAAACCCGGGAATTAAGACAACTCAGCTCCTTGTGCGCACCACAGGCAGAAACGACCGCCAATATTATCTGCGAAATTTCCGAAGCGCAGCCCGAACAGAAAGAAGCCTTTGTGCATCGCTTCCTGACCGCAGAGATAAGGGGAAATACAGAATTCTCAGGCTACACGGCAACTGTAGAAGCCGTTATGCAGCCCCACCAGCAGCATTCTCTACGATTTGACCTCATTCAAGAAAACGGGGCTTGATATTTACAACGCCTGCAGGAGTAGGGGTTGTACCAATAAAGCATGGGTATAACCCAATCGCTGGAGCAATATTCCTGAAAAGTTGTGAATATAGATCACTATCAACCAGCAGCAATTTGCTAAGGACCACTACCATGAACTTCGGGCAAGGCTTTTTCGTTGGGGTCCTTTTTTTGGCGGCTTGTACAGATCCGGGGATACAAGCAACACCTGAAGGAGTGGTCCAAAAGGTTTTCGAAGTGGCCTCATCCAAGAATTATCAGGAATTAAAAGGGTTATGCGCCCCAGAGGCTGACCAAGGCATCCAAAAAATTTGTGATCTTAGCGATGCCACTGCAGATCAGCAGGCTCGCTTTTCCGAAGAAGTTTCCCAGGGAAGCTATGATCCTGCTCAGATTATGGGAGATAAAGCTACCATTAGCCTCAAGAACAAAGATGGTAAGGCGGACGGTAAGGTGTTTCTGGTGCAAAAAAAGGGCCGCTGGTACATGGTCAGTGGAGAATAAAGTGGCCCACCTATTCGTCGGGTTCAATGGTGCTCGTTAAACCGTGCATCTTCAGGGTTTCACAATAGAATTCAGCATGTTCAAACGCGCAGGTAATCACCAGGGCAATGCCGTTGGTGTGGGCTTCCATCATCACGCTTACCGCTTGGGGTTGCGTCAGATTGGGAACGGTTTGCAGCAAAACCTGAACAACATGCTCCATTGGGTTGAAATCATCATTATGGAGCAAAACACGATATTTGGGTGCCAACTTGCGGCTTGTAGAACGTTTTTCCAGTGTTTCAACAGACATTGTCGTTTGGCTCAATACGATTGAATAACAACAGAAGGGCACAGCAACTTGAAATTCTAGGGTGAGGTGCAAACACTCACCTATAGATATTTTAACTCTGAACCCTAAGCGGTCTCTCCTGTTTTGTCAATATTCCAGGAGAAATACACCGTTGTCCCTGGCAATGCTTTTCCAAGAGGCTAGATGATTAAGAACAAGTCCATATGGGATAGTGATTAACCTCAGTTTTTGGCTTCAGAGATTCTGCAATCCCCGTACGGAGCAGGAGTGTAAAGAGGCAAGTTATAAAGTTATAATTTCTGCGAAGCCATCTTACCGATCCTATCCCATGACCAACCCTATAATTCGTGCATTTTTCTTGGGTCGAGCCACTGCTGAAGTGTTGTATGAAGAGATCGAACATCAACTCACAGATACCTTGAGTAATGTCGGTAAATTCGATGCTGAACAGCGGGAAAAACTCCGCCAATTTACCAACCAGGTCATGGAAAGAGCTGATACTGAGGCTGCTCGTAACCCCCAAGGTTACTCATCAGCCCCGAGTACTGCGTCTAATTCTGCTGACTTGCAAGAAACCATTGATGAGTTGCGGGCAGAAATTGCCCAACTCCGCTCAGCCCTGCAAAATTACCGCAGCCATTCTAGTTAGTGCTTGTGTCAGTTTCCGCCTCTGAGTTGACCTTTCCAAAACAAAATCGCAAAGCCTATCGCTGGAATCGAGACAATTATTCCCGCCAACGTCGTTTTGTGGATATTTGGGCTTTTGTACTGCAGTTACTCAGCTCTCGCTGGTGGCTCAGTAAATCCTGGAGCTATCTCGGAGGGATGACGGAAGCGAAACGAGCAGCGAGACGAAGAAAGCAAGCCGTCTGGATTCGGGAGACGCTCCTTGATCTAGGTCCCACCTTTATCAAGGTCGGGCAATTGTTTTCGACCCGTGCCGATCTGTTTCCCGCCGAGTACGTCGAGGAACTCTCGAAACTCCAGGATCGCGTGCCTGCGTTTAACTACGAAATTGTTGAACGCATTATTGAACAAGACTTTGGCAGAACCATTCCAGAGCTTTATTGTAGTTTCGATCCTATTCCCTTAGCTGCAGCCAGTTTGGGGCAGGTTCATCGTGCCCAACTGCAATCGGGGGAGGAGGTTGTCGTCAAGATCCAGCGACCCGGTCTCAAAAAACTATTTGATATTGATCTCAGAATTCTAAAGGGCATTGCCCATTATTTTCAGAATCATCCGAAATGGGGGCCTGGGCGAGACTGGCTAGGCATCTATGAAGAATGCTGCAAGATTTTGTACGAAGAAATCGACTACTTAAATGAGGGCCGGAATGCAGATCAGTTTCGCCGTAATTTTCGGGAGCAGACGTGGGTGTATATTCCCCGAGTATTTTGGCGATACGCTACTCCGCGTGTCCTCACTTTAGAGTATGTCCCGGGTCTCAAAATAAGCAATTACGATGCGATTGATGCAGCCGGGATTGATCGCAAGCAGATTGCCCAATTGAGTGCAAAAGCCTATCTCTACCAATTACTGACAGATGGTTTCTTCCACGCAGATCCCCACCCAGGTAATTTGGCAGTGAGTTCTGATGGGCAACTGATTTTTTACGATTTTGGCATGATGGGTCGGATCACGCCGATTACCCGAGAGAAGCTGCTGAAGACCTTTTTTGGATTTGCTCAAAAAGATGCGAATAAAGTCATTGCTTCTTTGATTGATTTAGGGGCACTATTGCCGGTAGAGGATATGGGGCCAATCCGGCGATCGATCCAATATATGTTGGATAATTTTATGGGACAGCCGTTTGATCAGCAATCTGTTGCTCAAATTGGGGATGACCTGTTTGAGATTGCCTATGATCAGCCCTTTCGCTTCCCCGCAACGTTTACATTTGTAATGCGGGCCTTTTCTACTCTAGAAGGGGTGGGTAGGGGGCTAGATCCCTCGTTTAACTTTATGGAGGTTGCAGAACCTTTTGCAGCGGAGCTTATGACAAACGGTGGGTTTTCGAACAATCAAAGGGGTGATTTATTCGGGGAGTTGGGAAGACAAGCCGCACAGGTCAGCAATACGGCTTTGGGGTTACCTCGTCGCATGGAGGATACCCTTGATAAATTGGAGCAGGGCGATCTGCGGATGCGGGTTCGTTCGGCTGAAACGGACCGAATTCTCCGTCGGTTGAACTTAACCCATATGGGAACGAACTATGCGCTGCTTATCGGGGCATTTACGCTATCCGCCACCATTTTGCTGGTGAATAAGTATGTATGGCTAGCTGCGATCGCAGCTTTCGTTGCCGCGCTGGCGAGTCTAGTGTTTTTGCGGCTTCTGTTAAGAATTAAACGCTATGACAGTTTTGAGCGAATGTTGTAGCATTCTAGAGTCGCATCAGGAATGGTGCTTTTTCGCTAGACTGTAGGAATATCTGGGGCCTAGTATAATCTTCTTGATTGAAGTTACGAGTGATCACTGTAGAGGAAAAATCAAATCGTTGAATCTGATATGAAACGTCTGTTTGCTGGCCTTAGCGATCAGGGACTAGTCCGAAAAGCAAATCAGGACTCTTACCGCATAGATGAACCCGAAGGCCGTTTTTTTATCGTGGCGGATGGCATGGGAGGTCATGCAGGCGGCGAAGAAGCCAGTCGCATCGCAGCTGAAACCATCCAAGCATTTTTGGAGAGCAATTGGCAATCTCAGCTGAATCCCCCTGAATTACTAGAAAAAGCGCTACGGCAAGCCAATCAAGATATTATCCAGAATCAAAAAGAGTATCCAGAGCGAGCTGATATGGGAACAACCGTTGTGGTTGTCCTATTTCCTGCTGAAGGACAACCCTGGTGTGCCCATATTGGGGATTCGCGACTCTATCGCTGGAGAGGTTCTCAACTCGATCAAGTGACAGAAGACCATACTTGGATCTCTCAAGCTGTCAAGTCTGGACTGCTGACCACCGAACAAGCTCGGCGTCACCCATGGCGTCATGTTCTGGCTCAGTGTCTGGGCAGGGAAGAATTAGATGAAATTGGGATTCAGCCTTTGGATGTAAAGGCTGGCGATCAGCTATTGCTGTGTAGTGATGGGCTAACGGAAGAGTTAGCCGACGAGCAGATTGCTCCATTCTTTCAAGCTAACCATCCTTGTGAAGAGGTGGTCAGTGCTTTAGTGGAAGCCGCCAAAGAGGAAGGCGGCCAAGACAATATCACAGTCGTACTCGTTGCCGTGGGAGAGGCGGAAGAGGATAGCGCGAATTGGGCGAATGACATTGCGCTTGATGATGATCCCACTGGCGATTTGGGTGAAGACTAGCGGCTTTTGTGAATGCCTCGCTGTCGCAGTTGTTGAATAAAGAAATCTTCTAGGGACTGGCGTACCATTTTCATTTCGACCAAAGTCCCGCCCATTTGCTCAAGGCTAGATAGAAATTGTTGGGGGTTGGCTTGAAGCTGACCATGCCACTGTTCTGCCTGCATTTCAAAATCGATTAGCAAGTTTGCTAAAGCTTGTGGCTTGCCGCCTCGTCCTTTGACCTGGTACTTTTGGGTCTTTGCCCCCAAAAGCTGATCAAGGGTTCCTTCGCAAATCAGTTCCCCTAAAGCGAGGATGGCGACGCGATCGCAAATCACTTCCACATCCGATAAAACGTGGCTATTGAAAAAGACCGTCTTGCCCTGCTCTTTGAGAGACAAGATGATTTCCCGCATTTGGTATCGTCCCATGGGATCGAGACCGGACATCGGCTCATCCAAGAACACGAGTTTGGGGTCATTGATCAAGGCTTGAGCCATGCCGACTCGTTGCAACATGCCCTTGGAATAGCGTCGCATTTGCTTTTTCTTGGCCGCTTTGCGATCAAGCCCCACCAGATCTAATAATTCTGGGATCCGACGTTTCTGCACTTTTTCTGGGATTTGGAATAGTCCCGCTGCATACTTCAGAAATTCCCAACCCGTCAAATAGTCGTAGAAGTAAGCGTTTTCTGGTAGATATCCAATATACTGCTTGGCAGATCGGTCACCCAGCGGCTTACCCAACAGAAACCCTCTACCTGCAGACGGTTTGGCAAGCCCCAAAAGAATTTTCAATAAGGTCGTTTTTCCGGCACCATTAGGCCCCAATAAACCAAACGTCTCACCCGGCATGACCTGAACACTGCATTGCTGCAGGGAAGTAACGGTTTTGTTCATCCAAAAACCAGTGCGATAGGTCTTGCGTAAACTAAACGTTTGAATAATCGGTTGCTGTTCAGCAGGTCCGGAAACTGCAGTCTTGCTAGATGAAGAATTGGTGGATGAAGGTGTGATTTTGGATTCGGAATTCATGACTTTGGGGAAAGAAAAAAGGGAATCAACCTTTTGAGTAGCTAGACAACATAAATTCTGTCCTTATCTTTCCCTAGTTTTGATTGACTCTTAAACCCAAGAGTATTTAAGAGGGATGATGTACTCAATTTATCGAGATCTGTAGCCCTGTTTTTAAGTAAACAACAGAATTAGAGACTGGATCAGACCAATCACAACCCCCAGAACCCCTCCCAGGATGACGATGGCCCGCAACTCTGTTTTGACAAGGCCCTGAATGGCCGCTTCTAAGTCTTCGGGAGCGGTGTGGTTGACCCGATCAATAATGACCTGATCAAGATTGAGGATAGGCAGAGCCTTCATCACAATCATTTCCAAATCGCGCTCTAAGTATCGCTCCAAAATCAAGGCTAAGTCTTCACTGATATCTTTAAGGGAGGTGGCAACCACCTCTGAGGTCCGCAAGCGATTGACAATCAGCATGGCGGTTTCATTCCAATCTACGGAAGTTCCAAGATTTTGCAAGACGGAAATCCCTTTGTTCTGGGTGTACCCCCGCACACTTTCGCGAAATTGCTGTCGGAGTTGTCGCACGGTCCGAACGGGCAAATTTTGCAGGGATAAACTCGCGAGCCATTCGATAAAACGTTGGCGAATTCCCAGGGATGCCAGCAATTCCGCCACAATTGCATTACAGGCCAGCTTCTCTTCGATGCAAAAAGTTCGTAACTTTACGAGGCCACTCTGGGCTCCCATCACATTGGCGACTAACCAATAGGTCCCGCTGGTTTTAGTGCGCAGATCGCGATCCAGAATGGCAATATTGCGATCCGTGAGGAAGTCGATCAGCAATAGCCGCAAGGTGTCGGGGGGCACAACAACGTTAATAATCCAGTTAGCGAGCTGTTGGGCTTGCTCGTCGGTCAGTTGTACATCCAATAAAACCTGATCAAACACTTGGTCCAGCTGATCCTGGAGAAAATCTTCCCGTCGTGCCAAGGCCACAATAATTCGCGGCAGCGATTGATCGGCAAAGTCCCTCAGAATATTGGCGAGAATTTGAGCGGTTCTCTGATCGGTATCGGACCTCACTTGATCTAACGCAAGTTGTAACAACCAGAAAATTGCGCCTTGTACTCGTTCTGTCTGTAACAATCGCTGGGCAACGGCTTGCAACTCTTCTGGCGTCAACAAGGAAGTCATGATTGCGTCAGATACTTTCTGCGCCAACCGTTCCTGGTTGCGGGGGATTAAACCCGGGGTAAAAGGGAGTCGTCGATCGCCTAGCTGGATGGATCGATAGGGCTTAAACAACATGGCGATGGCGAGGTCATTGGTGAAATAGCCAATAATGCCCCCGGCAATGGGGGGCACAATTATGACGCCCAGGGTAGACCAGTCCAATCCGTTTGCCTCATCAATGACAGCCCCCTCTGAAAAAAGCTTACCCTCAATTAATCCAGCTGCGATCTTTAGGCAAACCAGGCTGAATCTTAAAGGTTTCCATTCGTCCGCATCGGTCGTTGAACCGCTGATCTGAAGTTTATCCAAACATGATTGGATAAGCCTGTCGATATTCCTTTTCCAAATTTGTGGCGACCTGCCGTTTCGCATCAAAAGCTGCGCTATGATGGTAAAGCCAAATTTGCGGACGTGGCGGAATTGGTAGACGCGCTAGATTTAGGTTCTAGTACTGCAAAGTGTGAAGGTTCAAGTCCTTTCGTCCGCATTC
>NZ_JANQOP010000323.1 GCF_028285745.1 Acaryochloris sp. IP29b_bin.137
ACAACTGCAGCGGCAGTTTCATCACAACTCGTTTCAATTGCTAAAACTGTTGCCATAAACTGGTAACTTCTTGATGGTGTATACGTGTATTCAAGGGCCGCAATTCTTTACCAAGACCCTACTGGAAGAGTATGATGGGTTCAAGTCTATGCGTCTACGCTGACAAAAAGTTAAAGCTTTTTGTTATATAACAATTCTTGTTTCGTTATTAAGGGAAACAATTTCTATGCGTCGATTGTTTGCTGTCCTTCTCGTAATGACACTTTGGCTTGGTGTTGTCCCTCCAGCCTCTGCTGATATTGGTGGACTCGTTCCCTGTAGTGAGTCCCCCCAATTCCAAGAGCGAGCTGCCAAGGCTCGTAATACGACTGGTGATCCTGAATCTGGTCAAAAGCGCTTTGAAATGTATAGCAAAGCGCTGTGTGGTCCAGACGATGGTTTGCCCCGAATTATTGCGGGTGGTCCTTGGAGCCGTGCGAATGACTTCCTGATCCCCGGTCTGTTTTTCATCTATATCGCTGGTGGCATTGGCAATGCGAGCCGCAATTACCAAATTGCTAACCGTAAGAAGAACCCCAAAAACCCAGCAATGGGTGAAGTCATTATTGATGTGCCATTAGCAATTTCTTCTACTTTGGCTGCATTGGCTTGGCCCCTGTCTGCATTTGGAGAAGCCACTTCTGGTAAGTTGACTGTTCCTGATGATGACGTGACAGTCTCACCGCGCTAGATGCATGGGCGAAGTCCCACTCAAAATTGATTCGGAGAAAGGTTTTATGAAGTTTTTTAGTACGGCTCCTGTGATTGCTTTTATCTTTTTTACTCTGACAGCAGGATTCTTGGTTGAGCTCAATCGCTTTTTCCCAGATATTTTGTTTTTCCCGTACTAGGGTGGAAGCAATTTTAGGTTGAGAGCCATGTTAGATGCGAACCTAAATCGCTCTAGCGCAGGTTACTCAAACTCTCTCGTTTATATATTTGGATTTGATGCAATGTTGCATATCCTGACGGGAGATGCAGGATAAAAATTTAGCACAACACATTAGTGAGCGTTTTACCCAGATTCAAGAAACTGTGGTGACAGCTCAGCAGATGCGAAAAATTGAATCACGCATCTTTGATGCGGGGATGCCGGTTTCCGCTCTTATGGAGAAAGTTGGGGGTCTGATTGCGCGATGCATTCAGACCCTTTGTCCTGTTGAGGATGCACCAAGAATTGGAATTTTGGCGGGGCCTGGGCATAATGGTGGCGATGCTTTTGTGGTGGCCCGTGAACTGTATTTTCAGGGGTATGAGGTTCACGTTTGTCGTCCCTTCCCTCGGTCAAAAGATCTAACAGAACAACATGCGCGTTACGTTTCCTCCTTGGGAATAGAGATTAACCCAGGAATCGCATCGCTGCGCCAGTGTGATGTGATTGTCGATGGACTGTTTGGGTTTGGCCTGGAAAGAGATATTGAAGGTGCGATCGCAGATCTAATACACGAACTGAATACGGGGTCGAATCCCGTTATCAGCATCGATCTCCCCTCTGGTTTGCACACCGATACCGGTGCTGTTCTGGGAACAGCCATTCAGGCCACCCATACCCTCTGTCTTGGCTTATGGAAGTTAGGACTATTGATGGATCAGAGCTTGCCCTATAGTGGCCAACTGCATCTCATTGATTTTGATATTCCTGTGGCGGATATCAATGCTGTGTTGGGAACGCCGCCAAAGGTGCGTCGAATTGCCTCGGCTGCTGCTCGAACCAAACTGCCGACACAGCGCCATCCCAACACCCATAAATACCGACAAGGGCATTGTCTGTTAATTGGTGGCTCTCAGAAATATGCGGGTAGTATTCTCCTGACTGCCTTGGCCGCAAGGGCGACGGGGGGCGGGATGATGACGATTGCTGTGCCAGCCTCGTTGAAGCCGCTGGTTTTGCAAGCTGTGCCGGAGGCGTTGGTGGTCGCGTGTCCTGAGACAGAACAGGGTGCGATCGCAAGTCTGCCCCCAGAATTGTCATTAGACTCATTTAATGCCATTGCCTATGGCCCTGGCGTGACGACAGAAACGAATGCCATTTTAAGCGAAGTCTTGACCTGTGCCTGCCCCCTCGTCTTGGATGCAGATGGGCTCAATCTATTAGCCCAGCATCAACCCTTGGAGACGCTTCAAACCCGATCGGCCCCCACTGTCCTAACGCCCCATCCAGGCGAATTTAAGCGCTTGTTTTCTGATGAGCTTTCCCAGGATCTACTGTCGGCGGTCAGGCGAGCTGCCCAGTCCAGTAATGCTTATATCGTTTACAAGGGCGCAAGGGTGATTCTGGCTCCGCCACAAGGTGCCGTACGGATTAACCCTGATAGCACCCCAGCGCTAGCTCGTGGGGGCAGTGGAGATGTGCTCACGGGCATTTTTACAGGACTTTTAAGTCAGCGACAAGATAATCAGGCAATCAGTGAGATCTTGTGTAGTGGAATTTGGTGGCATGCCCAAGCAGGACTATATGCAGCTCGCCAGCGAACAGAATTAGGGGTTGATCCGCTGACACTTTGTCAATCCCTGATTCCTGCCATTGCTAGCCAACCATAGAAAAACCCCCTGTAAGCCACAGAGGGTTTTTCAGCTAGCTACTCAATACCTATTTCTAGGAATGAATGATGGATTGTAAAAGTTGGTGTGATGAGTTATTAGCCAACAAATGCAGCAATCGCATAGGAAAGAACGCCAGCGATGACGGCACCACCACAGCCACCGATTAGGAAGCCGCTGCCAACTGCGCTCCAGCCCTCTTTCGTTCCAAAGTCGCTACCGGGATCCGCTGTTGTTACAGATGGTAGGGGCTTAGCTGAAGAAACACTGGAATAGATCTGAATCGCAACGGATAAGACGATAATGACAGCGCTTGCTGACAAAACGCCTGATACAAGAGACATTGTAGTGCCTCGAATAGGACCAGAAGTTGCGAAGGGACCATAGAGGTAATAGCCGTGGGCCATCCCAATTTCTAAACCCCGAGCATTCGCGGACATGCCTTTGCGGTAAGCCGGAAGGTTATTGATCCAGGCTTTGACGATCCCAGAACTATTTACAGGTGTTGCGAGATCTCCAACTAAGGGGTCGCCACCATGTTTGACCAAGTCCATTGTCATTGATATAAATCTCCTCTCAAATCTTAGGGTCCCCTTTTAAATGGCTGGAAGCTAGGGGTAATAGAATAAATGAAAAGATAATGCTGGCACTCATCATCTCATAGAACAGAATTGTTTCTGCTAATCGCAACGAAGAAAAGTCTACCAGCAGGGGTTTGCGTTAGATTTCTTAGCAAAAAGAAATCTTTTTTTGTATTCTTCAATAGGCTTTACGCTGGACTGATCATTGATAGCTTCTTCTTGGCCAACAAAAATAATGTCAACCCTTTCCTAGAAATAACAAATTAGCCACCATGCCTGAGACCTTACAAGACCTGCAACGTCAAAATGGAGCCATATGGACGGAGGATGGCTCCACTCTTCTCAGTTTTGGGAATGACGACCTTGGCCTAAGAGCTGTTCAAGATGGGGTCGCCCTCTGTGATCGCACCCACTGGGGACGCCTCCAGGTCACCGATCAGGATCGGCTGGCTTTTCTGCACAACCAGACCACCAATACCTTTAAAACTCTTCAGCCTGGCGAGGGCTGCGAGAGCGTGTTTGTCACTTCTACGGCTCGGACCATTGACCTGGTCAGTGCCCATGTGACTGAAGATGCGGTTCTGCTATTGGTTTCCCCTAATCGTCGAGAACAACTCATGAGCTGGTGCGATCGCTATATTTTCTTTGGCGACAAGGTCAAAATTGAGGATATTTCGGATCAAATGGTTGCCTTTAGCCTCCTGGGGCCAGAAAGTTCACAACTACTTCGCAAACTGGGAATTCCAGACCTCCCCGAACCGATAAATCACCACATTACGGCTCAAATTAAGGGGCAAACCGTGCGAATTGCAGCTGGCAGTGGTCTAACCACACCGGGATTTACCCTGTTTACCGAGGCTGAAGCGGGAGCTGATCTGTGGCAAGCCTTAACAGAACTAGGAGCTTGCCCCTTGGGCGATGCAGTTTGGGAGGAGGTCAGAGTCACTGAAGGACGGCCTAAACCTGATGCTGAGCTAACGGAAGACGTTAACCCCTTAGAAGCAGGACTGTGGCAGACAATTTCCTTTGATAAGGGCTGCTATATCGGTCAAGAAACCATTGCTCGTCTGAACACCTATCAGGGGGTAAAGCAAAAGCTCTGGGGCATCCAGCTTAGCGAAACAGTTCCCACAGATACCCCCATTACAGTGGCGGATAAAAAGGTAGGGGTGCTCACTAGTCTGGTAGAGACCTCTAGAGGGCCTTTGGGGTTAGGCTATGTGAAAACGAAGGCAGGGGATGCAGGAACCCGCGTTTCTGTAGGAACTGGAACTGGAACATTAATTGAAGTTCCTTTCCTCACCTATCCCCAGCCCGCCCCTAACCCAACGGCTTAGATGGGGCCACCCTACTTCCTCGTCGGATAGTGCTCTGAATCAGGTACATTCAAGAGGAACGCTATGCATTTGGGAATTGTGACACAAACCTATCAGGCCAAAATCTATGTGACCCTGAGGCCGTCGGTCTTAGACCCTGCTGGGACTGCGGTGCAAACGGGGTTTAAGCAATTGGGTTATGACAATGTGGGTCCCATTCGGATTGGCAAGTATATTGAGTTGACGGTATCGGCTGACGATGAGGCGGCGGCGAGCCAACAGGTGGATCGCATGTGTGATCAGCTCTTGGCGAATCCAGTTATTGAGAATTATCGATTTGATCTGCAAGTAGCCCTCGTGGCAGGAGCCGCAGCATGAAGTTTGGTGTGCTGGTGTTTCCCGGATCCAATTGCGATCGCGATGTTGTATTGGTCACGCGTGATCTGCTCAAACAGCCCACCCGTATGGTCTGGCACCAAGAAACGGATATTAGCGATTTAGATGTTGTTGTGATTCCTGGTGGGTTTAGCTATGGCGATTACCTGCGCTGCGGAGCTATCTCTCGCTTTTCTCCGGCGATGCAGGCCACCATGGCCCATGCAGAGCAAGGCAAACTGGTCTTGGGAATTTGCAATGGGTTTCAGGTCTTGACCGAGTCGGGGTTATTGCCAGGAGCCCTAGTGCGAAATCGGGATCTGCATTTTATTTGCGATCGCGTTCCTGTTCGGGTGGAAAGAACGGATCTACCCTGGACTCAAGCCTATCAGCCTCAGCAAGTGGTTACCCTACCCATTGCCCATGGTGAAGGCTGTTATTACGCTGATCCAAGAATTTTGCGGGAGCTTCAGGCCAATCAACAAATTCTATTTCGCTATTGCACCTCCAGTGGCGAGGTGACTGCAGATGCTAATCCTAATGGCTCCTTAGGGAACATTGCCGGGATTTGTAACCGGCAAGGCAATGTTGTGGGGATGATGCCTCACCCAGAGCGAGCTTCCGATCCGACGTTAGGCTATACCGATGGTCTTGCCCTCTTCCAAGGGGTACTGAAAAGTCTGGCGTTACAAGGGGCGACAGCTTAGCTGAACGGATAGCAGCAATGTTTTGTACAGCGGAGCCACCCCTACTTTCTTAAAACTATTCGATAAAGGCCTGCTTGCTTCTCAAGGAATGACTTACAGTTAAAAGTACGGAGATATCGGCCCCTTAACAGGGTTGTATCCCTCTCCAGCGTTGTTATTTGCACCCTTGATCATGAGTTCTGACCCTTCTATCACGAATGAAACCAGCTCTACCCCTGATGAAGTGACCAGTGCAGATGCCGCACCAGTAGATGTCACTCCAGCCCCTCAAGATAGCTACACCAAGCTGGCGATGAGGAACATGGTGCGCAAAGGCAAACGGTCACTGGTGGAATTCGGATTAACCTCAGTGGGGTTATTGGCCTTACTGATTGGACTCTCTTACCTGACTCGATAGCGTTTAGCTTTGTCAGACGATATGCAAGTCAACGTCCAGATTCAATGGGACTTGGGTGACGGAGTTGCACAACCGATGACGCTGATAGAGGGGGATGCCCTTAAACAGGTATGTCGAATTTCGGAAATCACTTGGCAAACTTGGTTTCAACAGTGGTTTGAGCATTTGCAGCCCTCGATTTCTCCCATCCAGGCCTATGAATTGAGCCTGTTGCTAACGGATGATGCTGCCATCCAGCATTTGAACTCCAATTTTCGGCAGCTTGATCGCCCTACGGATGTACTGGCCTTTGCTACCCTTGACTCAACTGACCTACCTGCTGCTTTGTGGTCAGAGGTGCCTGTGGAGTTAGGCGACATTATCATTTCTGTGGAAACTGCAGCTCAACAAGCTCAGGAGCAACACCATACCCTACAGGAGGAGTTAGCTTGGTTGGCAACTCATGGATTGTTGCATCTCCTGGGTTGGGATCATCCCACGACCGCACGATTACAGGAGATGTTGGCTCAACAGCAAACGTTAATTAATCTCATCAATGTGTCGGTAGTCACTGGTTACTCCTAGGAGAGTTTGCTAGAACTGTGGGTAACCTATTCCATAGTCCGTGAAACTTACTTCTGTTATCAAGGGATAGACAATTTAATCGTTGATTCAGGTCCAGTCCAGTTCTATTGCAGCAATGTCCTTTGCGGTCATAGTGTAGAATCACTAAAAAGATTAAATTTATGTCAAATAAATCTATAATCTCTTCACAAAGCAGGCCTGAGCCTGAACCTGTGCATATTAAGCGCGAGCTCTCCTTCAAAGTTGCTCACAACTTATTCGTTAGCTTCAAATATGCCTGGGCTGGATTAAGCTACACGTTCCAAACTCAACGTAATTTCCGCATTCATACGGTCATTGGTAGCGTAGCGTTAAGTTTAGGTCTATCTCTTCGTCTACAGCCTGTAGAGTTGGCTGTGATTGCTTTAACGAGCGGCTTAGTGCTTGTGATGGAACTACTCAACACGGCCTTGGAAGCCCTTGTGGATTTAACGGTGGAGCGGACTTACCACGAATTAGCCAAGATTGCTAAAGACTGTGCAGCAGCAGCCGTATTAGTGTCGGCCATGGCAGCAGTGGTCATTGCTGGATTTTTGATTATTCCGCCCTTGATTGATATTTTGCAGGCTTAAACAGTTCTTATTATTGCAAGGCAAGCGTTGGTCTCAGTTAGTTTTGTGGCTGCAAAGTAGGATAAACACGCTAAGTTGGAGGGATAACTTTCTCTAGGGACAGGAGCAAAAGCCTTGCTACTGGTGGTTGATAATTACGACAGCTTTACCTACAACCTGGTTCAGTATTTGGGGGAACTCGCCGCCGAATTTGAGGTAGCCCAGGATATCCAGGTATACCGCAATGATCAGATTACGCTAGCAGAGATTGAGAAGCTGCAGCCGGATGCGATCGTTATTTCTCCGGGGCCAGGACGGCCTCAAGATGCCGGTATTTCTCTAGACCTCATTGAACAAATGGGGGCAAACGTGCCTATTTTGGGGGTTTGCCTAGGCCACCAGAGTATTGGCCAGGTGTTTGGTGGTGATATTGTGTCCGCCCCAGTGCTGATGCACGGTAAAACATCTCCCATCAGCCACACATCTACAGGGGTTTTTTCGGGGCTAGACAATCCTTTTACCGCGACTCGGTATCATAGTCTGGTGATAGATAAGGCAACTTGTCCAGAAGTCTTGGAGATTACAGCCTGGACGGAGGACGGCACGATTATGGGGGTGCGTCATCGGAACTATCCTCACATTGAAGGCGTCCAGTTTCACCCAGAGAGTATTTTGACGACTTCTGGGAAGCAACTGCTCAAGAATTTTTTGAGTCACCTTCCCACCGATGATTGATAATTGATTGGGTTTCACAAGACACACATTCAGAGATATATCGCACAAAACTATGAACCGTCGCCGCTTTATGCACTATGTGCAAGCAGGATTGATCACTGGCTTAGGAGCAGGTCTTGCCACCCAATGGCAATCTTCTCCTGCCCAAGCTGCAGGCTCGCTGAGCATTCGCTGGCTAGGCCATACTTGTTTTTTGTTTTCAGGTAGTGGTGTCCAGGTTTTGGTCAATCCTTTCCGCCCGGTGGGCTGTACGGCAAAATACCCGTCACCTCAAAGGTCTGCCAATATTGTCTTGATCAGTAGCCGATTGCTGGATGAAGGGGTGGTCGAAGGTTTACCGGGTAGACCCAAACTCTTATTTGAACCTGGGGCTTATAAGACCAATGGTTTGCAATTCCAAGGTATTCGAACGCTACATGATCGGGTCAATGGCTATCGATTCGGAACCAATGTGGCCTGGAAATGGATTCAAGGTGGCGTCAATGTGGTCCACTTAGGTGGTATCGCTTCTCCCATTAGTGTGGACCAAAAGATTTTGATGGGGCGGCCTGATGTGCTGTTAATCCCGGTTGGTGGGAGTGCGAAAGCTTACAACCCAGAAGAAGCCAAGGCCGCAATCCAAACCCTTAATCCCAAAATGGTGATTCCTACCCATTACAAAACGGCTGCAGCGGACGAAAATGCCTGCGACCTGCAATCGGTGGATGCCTTTCTTTCCTTGATGCAAGGGGCCACGATTCGGCGACCTGGCGGTAATGGCATCACAGTTAGTTCCAGTAACCTCCCCAGTTCGGGACCCATTATTCAAGTGCTTAATTATTGATCCAAATTTGATCCCAATGCTTTGACCAGCCGTTTGGTCTTCGGCTCGGGGTGTCTACAATGGGAAGAAACTTCCGTCCCTCGTGAATAAGCGAGAACCGGGTTTAACGACTTATCGTCAAAAACGTCAGCGGTTGTATCAAGCGGGTATCCATTTGCTAGAGCTGGATTTACTGCGTCGCGGCACCCGGCCCTTTGCCCATCCACAATTACCAGATGTGGCTTATGCGATCGCACTCACGCGTACCCATGCCGGGGTAATGGATGTCTGGCCCTTACAGCTTTCTGAGCATTCACCGATTTTGCCTGTGCCCCTAAAATCCCCCGACTTGGATGTATCGCTCGATTTGCCGAGTGCGATCGCACCCCTTTACGATGAAGCAGGCTACGATCTGTCGATTAATTGCACGGAAGCTCCTCCCCCTGCCCTATCTGAATCAGAGCAAGAATCGGTCGGTGGCTTAGGGGCCTAATTTTAGTAATCTCTGGCCTGCAATCGCTTGCATTTCAAATGGAATCCCTTATGGTGGGCACAGGGAGGATGGATATTGCTCTGTAAGATGGATAGGGCACCTTCCGCGAATCCCTTCTAAGTTCTCTCCTTCCTTGATTTATGACTGCTATCCCTGACTTTTTAAGTCATCTCAATCCTTCTCAGCGGCAAGCAGTGGAACACTTTTGTGGCCCTCTGTTGGTCGTTGCTGGTGCTGGATCGGGTAAAACACGGGCTTTAACCTATCGGATCTCTAATTTGGTGATGCGGCATCAGGTCAATCCTGAAAATATTCTGGCCGTGACTTTTACGAATAAAGCGGCTCGGGAGATGAAGGAGCGGATTGAGAAGCTTTTTGCGGAACAGTTGGCCCAGCAGGAGCATGGCAAAGCCCTGGAGTTGTTAGCGCCTCAGCAGCAGACCAAGTTGCGATCACAAGTCTACAAAACCATTACCAAACCTCTCTGGATTGGCACCTTTCACAGTCTCTGTGCCCGTCTGTTGCGGATGGAAATCGAGAAATACCAGGATGAGAAAGGCCGCAAATGGCAGCGTAATTTCTCTATCTTTGACGAATCAGATGTCCAGAGTCTGATCAAAGATATTGTCGTCAATCAGCTCAATCTCGACGACCGCAAATTCCAGCCCCGCTCCGTTCGTTTTGCCATTAGCAATGCCAAAAACCAAGGCTGGAACCCCCAAGAGCTGGAAGCTAATCAACAAGACTTTCGCGGTCGGGTGGTGGCTCAAGTCTATAGCAAATATCAAGATTCCCTAGCCGCCAATAACGGTCTGGATTTTGATGATCTCATTCGGGTGCTGGTGCAGTTGCTCAAGCAGAACGGCCAAGTTCTCGGCTATTGGCATCAGCAGTTCCGCCATATGCTGGTGGACGAATACCAGGATACCAACCGCACTCAGTATGATTTGCTGCGGTTACTAGCGACCAATGGCACCGATACTCGCAACTTTAAGGATTGGGAGCATCGCTCTGTCTTTGTGGTGGGTGATGCTGATCAGTCCATTTACTCCTTTCGGGCAGCGGACTTTAAAATCCTGATGGGATTTCAGCAGGATTTTGGTGATGGCCTGCCGGATGATGATACTCGGACGATGGTGAAGCTAGAGGAGAACTATCGGTCTACCGAAAACATCCTCCAAGTGGCCAATGAACTGATTGATAATAATACCGAACGTATCGACAAAATTCTCAAGCCGACTCGGGGGGCAGGAGAACCCATTTACTGCTATCGGGCGGATGACGAACTGCATGAATCCGATTTTGTGGTGCAGCAGATTCGGACCCTAGAGCAATCCCATCCTGAATTGAGCTGGGGTGACTTTGCCATTCTCTATCGCACGAATGCCCAGTCGCGAGCCTTTGAAGAAGGCTTAGTTCGTTGGAGTATTCCCTATACCGTAGTTGGGGGGCTGAAGTTCTACGATCGCCGAGAAATTAAGGATGTCCTGGCTTATCTGCGCCTGATTGTGAATCCGGCGGATACGGTGAGCCTGAAGCGGGTGATTAATACACCCCGTAGAGGGATTGGCAAAACCACCTTAGATCGACTTACCAATGCGGCTCAAGAGCTAGGGGTACCTCTATGGGAGATGCTGACAGAAGAGACCGCAGTAAAAACCTTAGCGACTCGCAGTGCCAAGCCAATTTTGCAATTCGTAGAGATGCTAAAGCATTGGCAAGCGCAGGTTGAGCACCAGTCTGCCATTACGATTATCCAGGGCATTTTGGATGATTCTGGCTATGTGCAGGACCTCAAAAATCAGGGCACGGATGAAGCGGATGATCGGCTAGGGAATGTGCAGGAGTTGTGTAATGCGGCCTTGCAATATGCAGAAGAAAACTCAGATGAGTCTCTCCCGTCGTTCCTCGCCAATACGGCTTTGGCGTCCGATTTAGATGATCTGAATGAAAACACGACGGTTTCACTGATGACCCTCCATTCGGCGAAGGGGCTTGAATTCCCCATTGTCTTTTTGGTGGGTTTGGAGCAGGGACTCTTTCCGAATTTCCGCTCTCTAGAGGACCCGGCTGCCATCGAAGAAGAACGTCGTCTTTGCTATGTTGGCATTACCCGGGCCCAAGAACGCTTGTTTATATCCCATGCGCGGGAGCGGCGACTTTACGGGTCTCGGGAACCCGCAATGCCGTCGCTATTTTTGTCGGAACTGCCCCGGGATTTATTACAGACCAACTCTTTATCCGCTATCCCTTCTGAGCCACCCCATTCTGCTGTCGCGCCGGGAGCCAAGAAGAAAAAAATGCCCAATACCCATGCCATGGATTGGGCAGTCGGTGATCGGCTGGTTCATCGCGGTTTTGGGCTGGGAGAAGTGACCCATATTTTTGGGGGTGGCAATAAAATTTGCCTAGCGGTGAAGTTCCCAGGGATTGGCAAAAAGATTATTGACCCGAATATCACGGTATTGGATCGGGTGGAATAAGGTTGAAATTTAAGTGATGAGGATACGAGCCTAACGACGTATGCGTTTGATCGTTTTTGATTTTGATGGCACCCTTGCCGATTCACTGGGCATATTTATCGAAGCCACCAATCGCTTAGCGAAAGATTTTCGATATGAACCCCTGACTGCAACTCAAGTCGAATTGCTCAGGAAGCTAGGAATGCAAGAGGTTGCCCAAGAGTTGGGCATTCCGAAATGGAGATCTATTTGTTATTTGCAGCGGTTCCGGCAAGAGTTGACTCGTCGTATTGATGATTTAGCGTTAGTTGAGGGCATTAAACCAGCCCTCTGTAATCTGAAAACTGAAGGCTATCGATTAGGAATTGTGACTGCTAATTCTCGACGTAATGTACAGTATTTTCTCGAGAAAAATGAAATGGATCACCTATTTGAGTTTATTTATGGAGGCCAAATTTTATCAGGAAAAGTGCGCACCTTGATGAAGATCGTGAAGCGTAATGCCGTTGAACCTCACCAATTAGTTTATGTTGGGGATGAAGTTAACGATGTGAAAGCGGCGAATCAAGTCGGATTGACCAGCATGGCGGTGAGCTGGGGATTTAACAATCGTAGTGCCTTAGCCGAACAAAAGCCCGATTTTCTCATGGATTACCCAGAACAGCTCCTTGAGGCCATTACCTAAGTCTCCTTTCCGCTCCGCTAGAGTCTGTCTAGGGTGAGAGGGATTGGGTACAACTAAGGTGTTGCCAGATGTATCGAACTTCTCCCTAGATTGTGACCAAATATAAAAAGGACCATTCACTTTCCAGATGAGCTTGCCCAAGAAATGGAACATTACTTGCAAGATCACCCTGATGAAACTTGGTCAGGATTAGTACAAAAAGCTGTCAAGCGCACCCTTCACCGTAAAGATCCTGCCCAGTTGATGAATCTCATTGGCATTATAGAAGATGCTCCTTCAGATTTATCCACGAATGAGGATGCATACCCTTGAGACCCCAGTTGATGGTGGATGTGGGACCACTGATTTCCCTACTTCATACTCAAGACACTAAACATCATCAATGTCTAACGCAGTTCCAATCTATCTTTCGTGAGGGGTGCATCCTATACACTCCGTTCCCTATGTTGTGTGAAGTTCATAAGCTGACCCAGCAATTTATAAGTTCATCAGCGCTAGAACATCTGTCGTTCTCTTACCTAGATCCTCACCAGATCACTCATGATCCATATTGCGTTTGTGGGCACACTGAAGTTGAAGGCCAACCACTGCACAAAGAAGGACGATGACCTTTCAGGACCTGTTTTCGCTATTGATTCAGTACAAACCCTTGCTCTTAGGGATTATGTTGTTTGCTCCTTGGGTCGCATTGGCGATCTGTGTGGTCATCCCAGGTCAGAAAGAAGAACCGTTTGTCTTGAGCTTTAACTTGGGGATGGCCCTCTTGAGTTTGGTGTTAGCGGTTGGCTATTTGCTATTCGCCACCAATAATGGCGGCTGGGCTCGGGTGATGAAAGAAGCAGATATTTTATTGATGTTGGCTCCTTGTTACTACGTGGTCATTTCCTTTTGGGTAACCAAGCAACGCCTTCCTTTAAGTCAGGTCCCCGTTGCCCGGATGGTGCAGGGGCTCGCCTTGATTGCAGCAGGTTATCTTGGGCTCGCATGGATGCTGAAGTCCATGCGAATCGTAATTTTTTCGTATATTCCTTTCCAGTATCTTGTCTTTTTGCTGCTGGGACTCACAGGGATCATGTACTTCGGTTACCTAAGAGTCACCGGAGCAGATACCCATAAGGGTAAGAGCCGGATGGAGGATGAACTTAATTCCCTACGACGTAAGGACCGATTCTAACCCCAGTTTCTAGGACAAGATCCCTGTTTTATTGCAGGCAGTCCCTCGAACTAGCCAGCACAAGGTTGTTGGAGTTTTACGGTTCCAAATCTGCGATCGCGCTTCTGGTAGTGTCGCAAAGCCTCGTGAAAAACTGCTCGATCAAAATCGGGCCAGAATACATCCGTAAAGTAAAACTCCGTATAGGCCAACTGCCACAGCAGATAGTTACTTAAGCGAAGTTCCCCACTACTCCGAATCAGTAAGTCAGGATCAGGTGTGCCAGCGGTATAAAGATGCTGTTCAATCAATTGCTCATCGATGGCATCAGGCTCCAAATGGCCGAGCTGAACCTGCTCCGCAATTTGACGACAAGCTTGGGTCAGTTCTGCTCGACTGCCATAATTAACCGCCACATTGAAATGCACTGCTTGGTTATTGGCCGTTGCTAATACGGCTCGTTCAATTTCCAGCCGCAGCGAAGAGGGTAGGGGGGACAAATCACCAATAAAGGAAATCCGTACGCCTTCTCGATCCATCTCCGCTAATTCCTGACGGAGGAGGCGCTCAAACAAAACCAGGAGAAAGTCGACTTCTTCTAGGGGACGACGCCA
This sequence comes from Acaryochloris sp. IP29b_bin.137, assembly GCF_028285745.1. Taxonomy (GTDB): domain Bacteria; phylum Cyanobacteriota; class Cyanobacteriia; order Thermosynechococcales; family Thermosynechococcaceae; genus Acaryochloris. Next base: position 14,055 of record NZ_JANQOP010000323.1, read on the forward strand.
GTTTTCCGTCGAAAAAGCATAGGCTGTTAGGGTTGAAATGCCCCAGTCTTTGCAGCAACGCACTAAATCTTTGAGAGTCCGTGCCCCTTGACGATGACCCGCAATCCGGGGAAACCCTTGGCGTTTTGCCCAGCGACCATTGCCATCCATAATGACAGCAACATGCTGGGGTAAACAATCAGGGTCTAAATCTGTAGGGCGAGTAACGTAATCGAAGTTGTTCATTAATAAGGTGTCAGTGACATCAATTGGTTAAATCAGGAGCCCATACACGTCAGAGAGAGTTATTCTCTGTTCGTAATAATTCCCCGGTCAGTAGTTTTGTCTAACAATCTCTGACCCGGATTGTCAAGGTCTGATCGAGTACAAAAGGAAATGGATGATCTAGGAAAGGCCCCATAGAGATGGCCAAAACTAAGTGCCAGTCGAGGAGAAAGCCGTTTTGGGGGGCTGTCCAAACCAGCGATTCAACTGGTCGGTCTTCAGAGCTCGACTCCACCGCCACAGATGCCATAACACATAAATAAAGGTCCATAAAAGAGACAGCTTATTTGGGAAAGACCAAGCTTCCCAGTGGAGGACTTGCATCATCCGTTTCAGGGTTCGACTAAAACGACTCCGTTTTTGTTTCGCAAACTTAAATTGTGGTCGGAGTAAAGTGATCAAAATCTGCAAAATAGAGCTGTGGGGATAGGCCCAGCGGCCAAACCCCCAAAATTTGGTTATATGGTTAATTTCGTCAATCAATAGCTCGGCTAACACCTGATGGAGTGGACCAGTAGAATGGGCCATTAACCATAGATATAGGCAGGTGGCCCCATACTCAGTCGCCACTCGGTGCAAGCCATGTTCAAACAGATCCTGATGGGGATTATCTGTCGGTTCATAGGGTCTGGGATCGTGGGGCAGAGGCATCAGTTTTAATCCAGACAGTTGGGTGTACAACCGCTGTAGTGCGGGAGAATGTTGACGTTCTTCTTTTTCCCAAAGCCCTAACTCCATCAAATCCCCTTGATCATTAACGGTGCCGCCGACAAATCGAGCCATGGGGGGATGAAGGGGAGATAGGTATTGCCGACTGGTTTGGGTATAGCCCCGAATAGGCGCTTCTGTATCCACACTGCCCGCCAGAATAGCTAAAAAAATAAGGGGATCTATTCCCCTTATTTGGCCTAGTTCAATGTGATTCCAGTCAATCGGTTGCCAAGGCCGGGGTTGGGGATCTTGGAACTGTTGGGGTAAATCTTGGAGGCGATCGTTGAGGATATCGGTGGCAAGATAGGTCTTAATCAGTTGATTGAGTCGCTTAGGAATGGGAGCCGCTTCAAAGGATTGGGTGGATGAGGATGGATTAAGGCACGAGGGATTGAACAATAACGTGGGAGTCATGGCACTCTCCGGGGTAGCTTGCAACCAATAGCCTAAGCAAGGTCAACCCAGAAGTCAGTCGGCCAGAGTCGGGACTTAAAAGTCGGAAAGTCGGATCAGTCAGTTTATAAGGATACGGGATGGGGCATGCTAGAACGTATCCATTGCGACAATTTTAATAAACGAAGTGATGAAATTTGCTGCTAGTTTTCCGGTTGTTTTGGTTGGGGCTGCTGCTGTGGTGGTGCAACCCCAGATCAGTCATGCTTTAAGTGCGGCTGAAGTTGCCAAAATTGCCCGCAACGTCACGGTCCGAGTTGATAGTCAAGCACCTGGATCCGGGGTGATTATCAAACAGGATGGGGACACCTACACGGTGTTAACGGCAGCCCATGTGGTGGGCAGTGAAGATACCTATGAGGTGATCACACCGGATCGGGCACGACATTCGGTGGCAAATACAACCATCCAGCGGTTGCCCAATGTCGATCTAGCGTTGATTCAGTTTTCGAGTAGCCAGTCCTATAAAGTGGCGGAATTAGGCAATACGCAACGAATTTCTGCGGGGATGCCCTGTTTTGTGGCTGGCTTTCCGGGGAAAACGGCCGCCATTAACGAGGTTGTCTATAACTTTACGGCGGGGCAAATCACAGCGAATGCAGAACGCCCCCTAAAAGATGGGTATGGGTTGGTCTATTCCAATGCCACCTTGCCGGGGATGAGTGGGGGCGCTGTTCTCGATAATCAGGGACAACTGATTGGGATTCATGGTCGGGCAGATACGACACCTCAAGCCCAAAATCCTAATCTGAATCCCGATATTTACGTCAAAACAGGATTTAACCTAGGCATTCCCATCGATACGTTTTTACAACAAGCGGACGATGCCAACCTGGAATTGGGCTTTGCGACGCCACCGCCCAAACCTGCTGCTCCTGCATCGGTTGATCAAGCGCTGGCTGAGGCAGGACAGGCTTTAGGTCGAGGAGAGAGTAGCAAAGCGGTCTCTAAGTTTAATCAGGCATTGGGGAGCGATCGCAAAGCCGTAGCCTTACACGGTCGAGGATTGGCCCATTACCAGCGAGGTGATTACAAGGAAGCGTTGGCCGATTTGAACCATGCGATCGCAATTGATCCCTACAACGCTCTATTCTTCAACAGTCGCGGGTCAGTCCACCTAGCCCAGGCGCTCAAACCCAATCGAAATCTTCAGTCTGGGGCTTCTCGGGCAGAGAGAGATTTTAGTGAGGCCCTCAAACTCAATCCCCAAGACAGCAATGCTTACAATAATCGCGGATTAGCCAACTTCTATCTCGGTGCCAGAACCCAGGCCATTGACGATTATAATCAGGCCCTGCGTTTAGATCCGGGGTTAGCCAAAGCCTATAAAAATCGGGGATTTACCCGCTGGTTAGAGCAAGATATTCGTGGCGCTTTGCTGGATCTCAAGCAAGCGATCACCATCGATCCAACCTATGCACCTGCTTACCAAACGCGGGGTCGGCTCCAGTTTCAGCAAGGTGAGATTGCTGAGGCATTGGCAAATTACGATCAGGCCCTCAAGTTTAAGCCTAAAGATGCGTCAACTTTGATCTACCGAGGGATTGTCCGCTATGAGAACTCTGAAGGTCCTGCGGCACTCCAAGACTGGCAAGCTGCGATCAAAGCCGATCCGAAAGAATCTGCCGGGGCTCATTTGTTGATTGGTGCCTCCTTACTCTCCCAAGGCCGAGAAAGTGAAGCCCTACAAAAATTGAAAACGGCTAGAGAGCTGGAACGAACCTGGACGAATAAAGGATTTCTGAGCCAAGTATTGGGTCAGCGATTACTGCAAGATACCACTGCCTTACTGGATCATCCCAAAGCCCAAGCTCTCCTTAAATCCCCATAAGGGCTCCTTGTGAGTTTCCAATTGGTCAGAAAAGGGCAGCCAGACTGCTCAAAGTCCAAATTTCGGACGTTTTCGCAATAGCGTTTATTCTGTGGGTACTAGATTTAGCTGGAGCAATGCTATTACCCAATGCCAATATCCTATAGCTTCGCGAACGCTCAACGATTGGTCATCAAACCTTTCGACCGATTGGGATTTATCAGCCTGTATACATTTGTCACGGTTGCCAGCATTTTTGCCACAAATTTCATAACAGAACAACCGCCTTTTATCCAACTGTGGCAACAAAATCCGATGCAATACAGCATTATTTCAGGACTGGTGAGTGGAACGGTTATGGGAGCGGCTCAATGGCTGATTCTACGTCGGTATTTCCCGAACTGGCAATGGATTCTAGCCGTTGCTGTGGGGATGACATTGTCTAGTACCCTCCAATTTGCTTTTAACCAGAGATTCAATGAACTCTTGTTTGGCGTTGTTGATCATTTCCCTGGCACAAGAACTACTAGCGTTGCAGCACTCACAGCCATTTATATGGCACTGCTGGGCGCAACAGTTATTGCTGGTTTCTTACAGTGGTATATCTTGCAAGCCTATGTTGCCCCTGCAAGGTGGTGGATACTGATCCCACTTTTTACTGCCTTGGTGGGTATCGCGCCCCTCATTCTAGTGGCTATTGCCCAACAACATATCTCGCTTCCCTTTGCCATTCTGATGAATGCTACTTATCTGTATCCAGCTATTCAGGCCATTGCCTTTTGCTGTTTACACAAAAAATCAGAGCAAAATATTCGGCAATCTGCTTTAGCTACCGCACCAGATATTGCTAATTTTTGGAAAACTCAAGCGTTGGCAAAAAAGCTGTATGCCAGTTTAACCCAGCTTTGGAAAACCGATTTAAATTCATCAATAGGTCAACTATCCTACCTGGTGGGTGTCAATCCTAATGGATTTAGCATTATCTTCGAGCCGATGGACACCACCTCAGCAAATAATGTTGAATTAACACCATTAACAACCATTGCTTCCAATTTGAACGAGGCTGATCTAAAGCTTGAGGGGAAAACCTTTGCCAAGTTTCAGTTGCTATTTTCACCACCTGGTGTCATTCAAATCTTCTCTTGGAGAGGAATTCCTTTAGTTTGGCTTAGTGTGGGAGTATATATAGCAACGGTTGCTATCCAGTACTTTTTGGCTTGGTTTCAGCTTGGCCGAGGCTAGTCTGATGCCTTGACCTTGGACTAAGAGAACGCTCACCTGCAAGATCTATGCCTTACCCACAAGTCTTGAAAGTCAGACTATCGAGTACTTTCAATCATGGGCCAGTCTCCAAGTATCCGCGATGTCATGGAGCCTCGTG
>NZ_JANQOP010000325.1 GCF_028285745.1 Acaryochloris sp. IP29b_bin.137
AGCTTAGAGTTGGGGAGAATCTTCGATTTTTATCCATTTTGGACAATCTGGATCGCTGAAACCTCCTCCCAGCAAAGATCGATTCATGCAACAACGCCGTTGCGTACTGTTAAATTCTCAAGGCCCGCTTGACCATAGCTTTCACATTGCGAGTTCACGCAAGCTAGCTCTGACAGTAATGGCCTTTTTCTCTCTTTCATGGGAGTATCTTGGCTTATCTACTCCCTTCAGTAGAACCTTTTTCGAGCCTCCCCCAACTAGAGGGGCTGAGATAATCTCACTCGACTACCCCTCTGAAGCCCATAGAACAAAAGGATTTTGCCCTTGTAGATCCTGTTAATAGACCAGTGCCCTCCCGGTTCAGCTATTGCATACCTAGCTTTAGTAACGATCTCAAAGGCAAATTTTAGCAGAATAGCTCTAGGAGTTTGAAGATCCTTAGAGCTAAATGGGGTCCATTCAATTGATGACATTATTGATTCTTCTCAGGCCTGAGAGTTGGGATAGTATCAACTGGTGTCAACTTAACGATGGTGATCGTGATGGCCGACTGGGTAACGCTTCCAATGGCAGTGGCGCTTGAACTTAACAAATTTTCGTCCATGACGGTAGAAAACAATTGGACGCTTGAAGCATACCCACTTTTTGCGCCAGCGTACTTTACGAATTTTGGGCTCTTTATGATGAGGATCTAATGTCTTGTCATTTTGCTCTAGTGCTTCAGACTGAGTTCCAGATGCAACAGTAAATGCATTCGCTTGAGGGATGGCAAGGGTGGTTGTAGTTGCTGCCAATAGACCAATCAGCGTAACTTTGATTGGCTTTAACATAATGAATTCCTCCAACAGAAGATAAAAATTGTTAACTAGTTTATGTGTGAGAGATTCAAAATGAAGCTGCGGAATGACCTTTTTCCTGATAAAAGTAATTCAATAAACTTGCATTTGATTTGTTTTTCTCTCTTTTAGTAAACTATCGGGTATTCCTCAAGTCCTCTCTAATCTGGATCACAATTCAAAGGTGATACTTTGATATTTTTAGGGTGATCTTTATGCAGGATGCTGGATGTTTACAGCAACTTACTTGCATTAAATCCTTTCAAGGAAAGGATTTCACTTGTCTCATGTGACGATTCTTGGATTGTTATTCATTATTCTTGTATGTCTTGGTGAATGGTATTCACTCAAGTGTTTTATTGGTATATGTACCCTGTCGCTAAGTAATGAAATAGGCAAAGCCATGATATTTTGCTATAGTCAACTTTCTTTGAATGGCGATATTTAAGCACAAAGTAATATTCTTATTCTTTGGGTGCAAGAATAGCTTTTTAGTTGTAGGGCTATGTCTTCCCTACAACTTTTGAAAGTATTGTGATGGTAGGAATTGGTTTTTGCGTTGAAAGAACGCTTGGTAGAGATTGTTTATTCAAGGCAGAGCGCTAACCATCATTGCGCTCGCGCTTCGATTGGCTGATCATATAAAGGCGGTGGCGAAGATCGAGTGTCCAATGTCAATGGTTTAGCATTGCGCTGAATTTCTATGAAGGAGTCAATCAACGCTCATACGATGAAGATTTTGCATTTGAGTACGTCCGATCTGGACGGTGGGGCAGCTAAAGCAGCTTATCGGTTACATCAGGGATTGCGGGCCATTGGGGCTAACTCCCAAATGCTGGTGCGGGCTAGGGACGGGGCTGACCGTCATGTCTTTGTAGAAAAAACAGCTCAAACGCGATTGGGACCCATTATGAATGGACTGCCCCTCAGACGCTATAAGCGGCGCAGTCGCAACATGTTTTCAACCCAATGGTTCCCCGATACGCTGGCGAATCGAGTCAATGCGTTGAACCCAGATATCGTGGTTCTACATTGGATATGTAATGGGTTTCTACAGATTGAAACTTTGGCAAAGGTAAGGCAACCCAAGGTTTGGGTTGTTCATGATATGTGGCCTTTTACAGGGGGTTGCCATTACACCCAAGATTGCGATCGCTACACTCAATCCTGTGGTGCCTGTCCTCAACTGAATAGTCAATCATCCCAGGATCTATCCCACAAAGTTTGGAAGCGCAAAAAGCAAGCCTGGCAAGCGATTAATCTGACTTTGATAGCCCCCAGTCAGTGGTTGGCTCAAGTTATTCAGTCTAGTTCTCTATTTCATCATCGCCGGACTGAAGTTATTCATCATGGATTAGATCTCGAACTGTTTCGACCTCTAGATAGAAACTTTGCCCGGGACGCCCTAAAGCTACCTCAAAACAAAGATATTGTTCTATTCGGTGCTTCCTCGGGGGTTACCAATGATCCAAGAAAAGGGTTCCATTTTCTTCAATCAGCGCTTAATCAACTCCGCGAAACGAACGCCTTAGATAGATTGGAGATTGCTATTTTTGGTATTAGTGAGCCGCAGGAACCGCTTGAATTGGGATTTCCCGTGCACTATTTGGGGCGCTTAAGAGATGAACTATCTTTAGTGTTGGCCTATTCTGCAGCCTCAATCATGGTGGTTCCATCTACCCATGAAACATTTGGTCAAACTGCATCTGAAGCATTGGCTTGTGGTACGCCAGTTGTGGCATTTGATGCAACGGGCCCAAAGGATATCGTCGAACATCAGGGCAATGGATATCTCGCTCAGCCTTTCGAGAGTCGCGATCTTGCCCAAGGCATTCTTTGGATACTCGAAGACCTCAATCGTTATCAGCAACTATGCATAAATGCTCGCCAAAAAACAGAGGAAAACTTCAATCTAGAAATACAATCACGTCAATATGAGTCTCTCTTTCACGAGATTATCAGTGCAGGTTAACGATAATCTTAAAGCCTGTAAGAAATCCCTTGAATAATCCCGATGCTAAGCGGATTTAAACCACCGTTTTTTCCAAGCTTTGGTTGGCTCTAAATTCGATGTTTTCTGTGCTTGCTGGCGTCGAGTCAGAATGGAAGATGCCGTATCGATAAGCCGAGGATCGCGATACGGAACAGCGGCAACTGTTTGCAGATGCTCCTGCTCTTGAGGGGTTAAGGCTAAGCAATTCGTCAAGTTTTGCCCAGCAATCGTTCCGGTTGAGCGCCGACCCACGGGAGGACTGGCTGCGATCGCAAATCCCACTTCCAGCAATCCCGCTCGCACCGCCGCTGCGCAAGAGTAAGTTGCTAAGCGCCCTTGGGGATGGAGGCACTGATTTAAGACCTGAAAAAACTCCACCGTCCAAAGCTGCGGACAATTCGGTGGAGAAAACGGGTCGAGAAAAATCGCATCCGCGAGAAACTGATTTTGATGGACGACCTGAAGGGTTTGACGAGCATCACCCACCAGTAACTGTGCCTGGCAGCAGGAAGCCTGGAGCGCCAGATCTTGGGCCAAGGTGTTTAAATAGGTCTGAACTTGGGGTGACCAAGTTTGCAATCCACCGTTTGCGATCGCAGCTCTTGGGACCGCTGGATTCAGTTCTAGCGCATAAACTTGTACCTGACAGTCAGGGTTAATCTGCCAAATCGTCTCTAAGGCCGCAGCGGTGTTATATCCCAGGCCGTAGCAAACATCGAGGATTTTGACCTGTTCCTGCTTTGCTTTTTCCGGAAGCAAGGTGGGATAGACAAACTTGCCCATTGCTTCCTGATGGGCCCCATAGCGGCTGTGGAAGCATTCTCCAAACTCAGTGGAATAAAAGGTAAAAGAACCATCTGTTGTAGGCTGGGGAGTTAGATTTTCTGCATTATCCATCGCTACTAGTCGTAAAAGTGAAATTCTCAGCTTAGAGGCGCCAAAATTAAAAAATAATCGCCATGTTGACAAGTTAAAAGCTTCTTAGTTTAGCCATGTTCTATCTGCCGGATGATGCCGCCATGCCCTCTGCCGTTAAAGGGATGCAGAAGGGCAACGCCCTTCCAATAAATCTTGTTTTTGCTGAAATGCTGTAGTCATGAAGTCCATAAAGGTTTGGATACGAACTGTTGAGATCAGATCTTTATGGGTCAAAATCCAGACATCATGACAGGGAGCACTCTGACCGGGGGGAACTCGTTTTAGGGTGGGTTCTGGATCACCTAGAAAACAGGGGATACGGGCAAGTCCCAGACCAGCTTTGGCTGCTGCGAGTTGTGCGATCGCATTATCGAATCGCCCGCGCACTGGAATATGGGGAAACTCACTCTTACGCACCCAGTCTGGATAGGGGGTTGGTGCATCCCAACCAATCCAATAGGCCCCTTCCGTATTCTCGGGCAGTGCATGAGCTGCCAAATAATCTACAGATGCATAATTGGCACAGTGATAACACCCCACTTTTCGCCCCACCAAATGTTCAGGCGGGTTTTCAGTGACGCGAATGGCAACATCCGCTTCCCGCTTGGTGAGGTTATAGACCTCATAGGAAATCAGGACTTCCAAGTTCACCTCTGGATAAGCCTCCATAAAGCACACCAAATCTGGCATGAGGAAATGAACCGCTAGGGCATCTGGCATCGTCACACGAAGATTGCCCCGTAGCTGAATATCTTGCCCGAGGACATGGCGTTCAATCCCATTCATTTCGTCCTCGACCCGAGCAGCCCCCGCCAGTAGTTCTTCCCCCGCTAAGGTCAGGGCATACCCGCTCGGTAACCGATCAAAGAGGCGCGTTTTCTGTGTGGATTCAAAGGCATCAATCCGACGCGTGATGGTGGAGTGGTGAACCCCCAGCTTGGCTGCAGCAGCCCGAGCAGATCCTTGGCGGGCAATTGCTAAAAAGATTCTCAAATCATCCCAGTTCATGATTTCTTTGGTGCATTTATGCAACGGCAGGGTGCTTATTTTGGGCTTCTCAATGCAGGAATGATTACATACTATCGAAGGAAAGCCAGTTGGCACCATCAACCTCAACCGGTTGATCTTTCCTGCCCGCATAGGAGCATCATCATGGCGAATGTGACCGTATATCGAACCATCTATGCCTCCCTCGAAAAGGTTTGGGAGAGTTGGGATGACTTTGGCAATATCTACC
>NZ_JANQOP010000369.1 GCF_028285745.1 Acaryochloris sp. IP29b_bin.137
ATTGCTTACGCAAAACAGGTCATCAGTTCGAAAATTTTTGGGATGCGGTGGATCATGCCTTCAGAAAAGTGTCCTAACCCAATCTTTGATTGCTATAACTGCCACTGACAATCCGCTGACCATCGGGGCTAAAGGCCACCGACCAAATAGCACGAGAATGTTCTTGTCGGATCCATAACACACGCCCGGTACTGGCGTCCCACATCTGCAGTCTGCCGTTACTCTCCCCAATGGCCCACCGCTGGCCATCGGGGCTAACAGCAATGGTATTAATGGCTGCTAGAACTTTATTGAAACGGGCGTCTGCCAAGCTGGCTCTGGCCAAATTCACCTGTAGTAAGCTGACATTGGCAAAATTAACTCCTTGCAGATGGGTATCGCTCAAATCATGGGTTTCCAAAGCCCAAGGATTGTTATCAACCAAAAGCTGCGTCAGGTTCCCACCCCAGTACCCTGCCTGTTCCTGAGTTTGTCCCCGAGTGGCTTGAATTTGAGGAAGTAACCGTTCCACCATTAGGTCCGAATCGAGCATAGGAACAGCCAAATCCAAAATTGCCTTAGCTAGTGGGGCAGGCACCAGCAATGGCTGAAGACTCTCCCGATCTCCTGATCTAAACCGAAGTAGAGGAGCAATCTCTTGGATGGCACCCTGCTCATCCACTTGCCGCTGGCAATAATCCCACCAGCCATATTCTTGGGCAGGTAACGCTTGATCGACATGGGTTTGTTCCCGCGCCACATCCAGAAAATCAGGAGCCAAAACCCCCAACAAAGCCACCAGCTTATAGGCGACAAAAAACTCCAGCAGTGACCGATGGGCAGGGCTGTAATTTCCCTCCGCATCCCGAATCAGCATCGACTGTCCCATCATGTCGTAGTGCCAATGATCCAGGTCTGTTTGCTCTTGTACCACTGGGCCAAATAGCTTCCGAAGCCGCTCTGGGAAAAGCTTATAGTTCAGCCGCATCTGATCCGATACAATCATTTCCCAAGACAGCTCACACAGAAAATACAGCTTATCTACCAAGGAGGTAAAGGTTCGCTCTGCCTTAATATCCCGCTCCATCTTCCGTCGCACGGCATACAGATACACCCGCGCTAAATCAATTGGCTTGCCCGCTGTAATCTCTGGCAACGCATCCAAAATTAGCTCCGTCATTACTGGGCGACGAGCCAAATCCAAAAGCTGAGGATAGCCCATAATTTGTTGTACAGCTCTCTCATCCGCCCGAAAGGACAGCACTTGCCGAATTTGCTCCTCATTAAATTTTTCCAGCTCTAGCACTTCGAATTGGGGCGGTTCCCCTGTCAAAGCCGCTGTCGAAGCCTTTAACTCGGCATTCATTAAATCTCGCCCTTCTTTGGCTTCCGGGAAATGCTCCGTCCGACAGGTCAGAATCGCTTTTGATCCTGGCACTACCACCTTGGCCAGCTCCCAAAAATTATTAATCATCTGCTGCCGATCGACCCGCGCCGCCATCTCATCAAAGCCGTCAAATATTAGCAGCAGCTTCCCCATTCGATTCAACTGCTCAAAAGCCGAATACCCCGGAATCGGAATCTCATGCTTGCGAAAGAAAAACTCCGAAAACAGTGACTCTACGCTTACGGCCTTGGCATAGTCCCGCAGCGGAATCACCAAAGGTAATCGCGGTCGCTCAGTTCCTCGTTGCTGTGCTTCGCGATAGTCTTGTAAAGCCTTCCAGGCATAGTGCAGCGTAAACCAAGTCTTTCCCGTCCCAAACTCCCCCAGCACCGAAATATGTTCTTTGGCGGGGTCATCCAGCCACACATCCACATAACCATCAATCCAACCATTCGCTTCGCCATATCGACTCAACGCAATTCGTTGCTGAGTTTGAGGACTCAGTTCTTCTTTCGTGCAAGCCAGGGGTACATATTGCTTATCAATTTTTCGACTTGAAATTTCCCCTTCTAACCAAGACAAATAGCCACTAAAATCCGCATCCTGATCCAGCAATTCATCAAAGGTGTAACATTCCAAATGCTCATTCTTGTCTTGGACCACCACATCCCGCGCCGCCTCACTCATGCGGCGACTACTCACCAGCCACCCTTCATCAGTACGCTGGCCTTCAACCGATTGGGCTAAAGCCTCTATATCTGCAACCCCACCCTCACCATCTATCCCCCTCACCAGCACCCGATTAAATCGCCGCCGACTCACTCGATAGGTAATAATCCACTCAGAATAGTCTGTTTCCCAAGCCTCATAAGACTCAAACTCATAGTCCAACGTCTCGAACCACCCGCGCATTTCTTGGGCCAAACGATAGGCTCGACAACTCTCTTGGGGGGATGAGTCACTGCCCGGCAGCATAAGTCTATCTTGAGAAACCAAGCGAGCCATCTCTGCCCGCATCGCTTCCACAGTAGGTAGCCGATTAAGTCTTTCTTGCACCCGATCTAAGCCATCTCGAAGACTGGCAATATTCTGATCTCGTCTGACCTCTGCAGGCTTTCTCGTCCGATTTGCCACTTCAAAAAAAATGGCACTGAAACGGGCAAATTCAAGCGGATAATCAATTTCCTCAGCCCTAATCTCATCCCCTAAAGCAAAGTCATGAACATAGCGCTCCCCTTCAGCTAGCAAAATATTAGGATTATCTTGCTCAAATGACTCTCGGAAAATCCGGCGAATTTCATCCTGCCGCAATAACTTCAACATCAGCGGAGGTTTGCCCACACCATATTCCACTAGAGCATAAGCATATACACCACTAAAGTCCTCAGGCGGGTGTTCAGGATCCAGGTTGAATTGCTTGAGCAGCTTAATTACTGCCTCATTTCGTTGCAACTTATTGGCTGCAATAGGTGTGGCAATTTTTGCGATCGCTCCAACCAGCTGACCTATTTCGATTGGCACAATTTCGCTCCCAGAATATAGCTCAGGCCACAATTTGCCTTGTCGCTATTATGCGGGTCACTTCTATCCGCAACAGTAAGGCTTATGGTGACTTAATAATATTGAAACCTCTCAATGCAATGAAATAACACCCTTTGCAAGCAAAATCAGTGGGTGTTGTGAGATAAAGGTCCACTACTTCCAGTAAAAATGAAATCACCCCAGATTCTGTGTAGATTTGCCTGTCTTATACAGCAGAAGATTGCCAAAACAATGACCCTCGCTAGCCCTATTCTCCTATCGACCTACGCTACTCGGAGCCAAAGCCGGGAATCGAATCACCAGAAACGGTGCGATCACATCATTGCTACCTTCATTTAAGGGTGGCGACTTGTGGAGCTGGTTGACCGTTCCATAAACATAGCCATCTGGCCCAATCGCTAAGCCATCTGGCCAACTCAGTTTCTGATCGTCTTGATAGAGAATCTGGTATTTGCCAGCAGCGTTGGTTACACCAATCGCATTAGCCGTAATATCTGTAACGTAAATATTTCCAGCACTGTCCGCCGTAATCCCATCACTGATCGGTTTATCGCCATAGCGCTGGACTTTTTGCCTTAATTGCTGCTCATTTAAGGATTGATTCAATAAATCTGAGGTGCGAATTCGATAGAGGGACTGACCATTCATCGCCCCAAAGTAAACCCATTCGTAGGCCGGGTCGATGGTGATCGGATTAACGCCGATTCGGGCTGGGGCATCTCCTAAGGAAATGATGCGACCGTCAATTTTAATATCAATGTCTTCTGGAACGGTAGACGGACTGCCTTGCAGAACTCGACGGGCTAAACCAGTTTTTAGATCAACCACAATCAGCGCCGCATCCGGTCCACCTGCAGTATCGGCAATATACATCGCCTCATGCTTGGCATCTACTGCAAAATCATTGAGAAAGGCATTCTCTGTAATCACAGGTGGGGGTAAATAAATCACCTGATGGAGTTCGTTGCGCCGAGTATCCCAGGCAATTAAGCGTCCCGTGGGAAAGGCGGGGCTAGGATTATCCAAAAACCAAATATTTCCCCTACCGTCTGCCTGAATCCCCAAGGTATTGTTGAGACCTGACCACTTGGGAGGGCTAGCATCAGGCGCTTTCCCCCAATCTGAATTGGGATAGATTTGCCAATTTTCTGGGTCAAGAACTTCGATGGCCCGATTTTCGTTACCAAAGAAGCTATGAACGCTACAAAAGATGCGCTGATCTGCCGTAACCGCAATATTGCCGACTTCTGCTCCCAGGGGGAGTTCAGCCACAATCTCTAGCTGGTTGGCAGAGGATTTGGCTGCAACTCCGTGGGGAGAATGGAAGTGAAAGCCAATTAAAAATAAGCAGGTGCAGACTGCGATCGCAACTCGTCTACGAGAAAAACTCAGGTCAGGCCAATTCAATAGAGGAACTCCAAACGCCTGCTAGTGATTAACCTTCAGATAGAAGTGAATGTCAAGCACTGTAAGGCGGGAAAGATCTGAACTGACCTGACGTCAAACCAAAGAGATTGAGAGCAATAAAACGGCTTGCAAACTCTAGAAGTTGTCTCCATCGAGCAAATCGCCAAGGCTACCCAGTAATGAGCCTTCACCTCGACCACCCCCTCCAGTGCGTTGAGGGGCTGCGGCTAACATCCGTCCCGCCATTCTGGAGAAGGGAAGAGATTGTAACCATACATGCCCAGGCCCCGTTAAGGTGGCGAAAAACAACCCTTCTCCGCCAAAAATAATTGACTTTACATTGCCCGCTTGCTGGATATCGTAATGAACGGAGTCCGTTAAGGCGACCAGACAGCCCGTATCCACATGTAAGGTTTCACCCGCTTTGAGATCGCGTTGAACCACTGTCCCACCCGCATGGAGGAAGGCTAAGCCTGTACCGTCTAGCTTTTGCATGATAAAGCCTTCTCCACCAAAGAGTCCTGTGAGGATCTTCTTCTGGAAATGAATGCCAATTTGAACCCCTTTGGCTGCACAGAGGAAACTGTCTTTTTGACAGATTAACCGTCCGCCATAATCACTGAGTTTGGCAGCAATAATCGTACCGGGATAGGGTGCTGCAAAGGCAACATGGGCTTTGCCTTGAGGCCCCCCGTGGGTAAACACAGTGGTGAACAAACTTTCGCCCGTAACCAGACGTTTGCCTGCCCCGACTAGCTTATCCATAAATCCCCCCTGGGAGGATTGAGCTGAGCCATCGCCAAAAATGGTTTCCATTTGGACAACGGCGTCTTTGTACATCATGGCACCTGCTTCAGCCACGGCACTTTCACCCGGATCGAGTTCGACTTCAACAAACTGCATGTCTTCGCCAAAAATTTGATAGTCAATTTCATGAGCTGCACCCGGACCTACGGGGGGTGGGGGAGGTGGGGCTGCAACGGCATCTCCCTGGAGTTCGGTCACTTGAGAAATGGGAAGCCAATCGGTAAATCCCTGTCGCCAACAATAGCCATTGGGATTTTGTCTAGCTTGGTCAATGGCCTGCTTTTCGTCAAAAGGACCGATGCGATCGCTACCGTAATTGAAATACCAAGTTGTCATGTCTCTAATTGCTGCTCACCAAACTACAGATATCATTGCTCAAAGTCCACACAAGCTGTGCGAGCAAGGAACGATGTGATATAGCTTTCCCAGATTGCAGGTCACAGATTCAAGTCTGCAATGAAAAGTTCAAATTAAGCCCAACTTTTGTCCTAGCCAGATGAATTCACACATTTCTGCTAGTGCATCGTCAAGCTACAAAATTAGGGTAGACGATCTTCAGAACGCTTTCTTTATAAGGCTTACCAGAGATGCTTGCCCTAAAAATAAGTCTTGACGCTGCACTAGAGACTTTTGCTTTATGGAGAAAATTCTATAGTTGGCGGTGTAATTAGTGTTTGATGTTCAAGCTATGTGGTGTGGAGAATTGGGAAAAGAAAATCAAGATTAACTACTGTGCTTTGGGAGTTATAGAGATGACTGCTGAGGAATTGTTTGAACGATATGGTAATGGGGAAAGGGATTTCAGAGGAGTTGACTTGAGTGGAGTCAATCTCACTAGAAAAGAGTTGAATGGGATCAATCTGCAAGAAGCCAACCTTTGTGGAGCTGAATTGTTGGATACCTTCTTGGGGCAAGCGAATCTTAGGAAAACCCTCTTTAGAGGAGCCAATTTAGATCATACATATTTCGGTTCTACTGATTTGAGTGGCTCTGATATGCAAAGTGCTTACATGGGAAACACCAATTTTGAGGATGCTAACCTGACTGGAGCAAAATTGAGAGATGAAGTGGTCCCCATTGGTTGGACAATTTTGAGGGGTCGCTAAGCTCTGAACAAAAGACCTATGTTTAACTTGTTCCACGAGTATTACACAGGTGAAT
>NZ_JANQOP010000032.1 GCF_028285745.1 Acaryochloris sp. IP29b_bin.137
GGCAGTTTTATTAAGCGTCATCCTGAATCCTTAGAATTGTTGCTGTAAAAGGTTCTTAGGCTACAACGGAAATCACTAAGATCTCAAATGGGTTCTATAAAAAAGTTACCCTGGCATCCTAATACTTGAACCATGCCCTTCAGGCTAGTGGGAAAGTTCTCTACTAGCCTGAGAAATAATGACCTTTGACGATTAGATAAGGTCAAAACGATCGAGGTTCATTACTTTATCCCATGCCGTCACAAAGTCTTGGACAAATCGCTTCTGGGAATCTGCACAGCCATAAACCTCTGCCAAGGCCCGTAGTTGAGAGTTGGAACCAAAGATCAGATCCACACGGGTTCCGGTCCACTTCAGTTCACCGGTTTTGCGATCTCGTCCTTCAAACACACCCTCATCTTCCGAAGTGGCTTTCCAGGTGATACCCATATCGAGTAGGTTCAAGAAGAAATCATTGGTGAGACTCTCAGGCCGTTGGGTAAACACCCCATATTGAGCCTGGCCTACATTGGCATTTAACACCCGCAGGCCACCGACAAGAACCGTCATTTCAGGTGCAGTTAGCGACAGCAACTGGGCCTTATCCACCAGTAGTTCTTCTGCTGAGACAGAATATTTCCCTTTGAGGTAGTTACGGAATCCATCTGCCTTCGGTTCGAGTACCGCAAAGGAGGTTACATCGGTTTGTGCCTGGGATGCATCCGTCCGTCCGGGCTTAAAGGGAACCTGCACATCGTACCAACCGGCACTTTTGGCTGCCTGTTCAACTCCCGCACAGCCACCCAGAACGATCATGTCTGCAAGGGAAACGCGCTTGCCACCCATTTGTGAATTATTGAAAGTGGTTTGGATGGCCTCCAAGGTCTGCAGCACCGTTGCCAATTGGGCCGGTTGATTGACTTCCCAATCTTTCTGGGGAGCCAGGCGAATCCGAGCCCCATTGGCCCCACCGCGCTTATCCGAATCACGGTAAGTGGAAGCCGAAGCCCAAGCCGTAGACACGAGTTGAGAGACCGTCAGATTCGTCGCTAGGATCTGGCTCTTCAGGGTCGCGATATTCTGCTCATTGATTAGCTCATGATCAACCGCCGGAACAGGATCTTGCCAGATTAATTCTTCCTCAGGCACCTCCGGCCCCAGATAACGCGAGCGAGGTCCCATATCTCGGTGGGTCAGCTTAAACCACGCTCTGGCAAAGGCATCCGCGAATTTTTCGGGATCTGCAAGAAAGCCCCTAGAAATCGGTCCATAAACCGGGTCCATTCGCATCGCCATGTCTGCTGTGGTCATGATTGGGGCATGTCGCTTGGATGGATCATGGGCGTCGGGAACGGTATTGGCACCTGCGCCTCCCTGGGGAACCCACTGATTGGCCCCTGCAGGACTTTTCGTCAGTTCCCACTCATAGCCAAACAGATTTTCAAAGTAATTGTTATCCCATTGCACCGGATTGGTCGTCCAGGCCCCTTCGATACCGCTGGTAATGGTATGGACTCCTTTACCCGTCCCAAAGCTATTCTTCCAACCCAAGCATTGCTCCTCAATACTGGCTCCCTCAGGCTCGGAACCCACATGGGCGTCATCGCCAGCTCCATGGCATTTACCGAAAGTATGGCCCCCTGCCGTTAGCGCTACCGTCTCCTCATCGTTCATGGCCATCCGCCCAAAGGTTTCGCGAATGTCTCGGCCTGATGCCACCGGATCGGGATGACCGTTGGGGCCTTCTGGATTGACGTAAATGAGACCCATTTGCACCGCACCCAGGGGATTTTCCAGCTCCCGATCACCGGTATAGCGGTTGTCGCCCAACCATTCGTGTTCAGCCCCCCAATAAATGTCTTCTTCTGGCTCCCAAATATCTTCGCGGCCCCCAGCAAACCCGAAGGTTTTGAAGCCCATGGACTCTAGAGCGCAGTTACCCGCCAGAATCATCAGGTCCGCCCAAGAAATCTTCGCGCCATATTTCTGCTTGATCGGCCACAACAACATCCGTGCTTTGTCCAGGTTGGCATTATCTGGCCAACTGTTGATGGGGGCAAACCGTTGATTGCCGGTCCCGGCTCCTCCGCGACCATCGCCAATTCGGTAGGTGCCAGCACTATGCCAAGCCATGCGGATAAACAGAGGACCATAGTGACCATAGTCGGCAGGCCACCAGTCTTGAGAGGTTTTCATCAGGTTGAAAATATCTTGCTTGACGGCAGCTAAGTCAAGACCTATAAACGCTTCAGCATAGTTGAACCCTTTCCCCATCGGATCCGATTTAGGGGAATGCTGTCTGAGGATTTGTAAGTTTAGCTGATTGGGCCACCAATCTCGGTTGGCTGTGCCACTACCAGCAGTGAATTTGAGCGCCCCGCCCGAAAATGGGCATCCGGTTGCACTACTCATAGGTTCTCCTTTAGTCGGTTGTGGTGTGAAGTTTGGGTTGGACTGCAAGTCGGGCACACCTGTAAAACGGTCTTTGGGTGATGTTGTTTCGCCAATGATGGGAGGTGTACCCGTGGTTTGACTGACCACAGATCTAAGGCTTGAAAGCAGTATTCGCATACGTTTAATAACTGTCATACTGCTTCCTTGTGGTCAGTTTGTACCTTCCTAAAGTTGATATTGATCAACGTTTGTTCTGGAATGTTGATTAGCCTTCATAAGGTCTGGGCTAGATGTAAAATTTTTTGGTTGTTTGATGATGATTTATTAATGCCAAGAAAATCACTGTATTACCTCAATACGTTAATCTGCTGTTATTAGGTTGTTCCAGTGATTAGGAACCTCAGGTAAAAATTGACCAAAAGATAATACTTGTTAAGTTGTCTGAACCCAGACCTTATCAATGCTCCTGTTAACCTTTATAAGGTCTGTTATGCAAACACTCAGGGACAAGGTGATCAGATCTAAAAAACAAAATCCGCTTCAGTAATGGAACTTGCAGCCACACCATCAAATGCAGCAATCAATCCAGCTTCAGCGGTTTCAATGACTGCAAACTGGCTATTGAACTGAGAGATAGTCAAATCACTAAATTGCAAATCAGACGCACCCAAGCTAATTACATCTCCTTCGCTACTGTCGAAGTCACGAATAATAGCCAGGCCAGCCAGCTCACCACCAGCAGGAATAGCATCAAGCACGAACGTATCGCTACCATCCCCACCAGTCAGATCGTTGACGCCCGTGCCACCAGCAAGGATATCGTTACCACTGCCAGCTCGTATCGTGTCGTCACCTGAACCACCAATTAGAGTGTCAATTCCTAGACCGCCTACCAGAGTATCGTTACCGGAGCCACCATCCAGTAAATCAGCACCTCGATCGCCAAATATACGATCGTTACCAGAGCCACCATAGAGGTAATCATTACTACCATCAATACCACCACCAATAATAATGTCATCACCAGCACCACCATCAATGACATTAGTACCACCGCTGCGAAGAAGACTGATTAAATCGTTTCCGTCTCCCCCAAACGCAATAGTGTTACTTGAATTTCTCTGTGCACCAATTTGGTCATTTCCACCTAAACCAACAAGAACATATCGGTCACCATTGGCAGAAAGAGAATCTCTACCTTCTGTACCGCGAACTTCAGTAAAACCATCTAATTGCAGTGCATCTCTAAGGGAAAGTGGAGACTGATCTGTTGATTGGAAATCTTCACTAGGGATAAATATAGACTGATCGATAGCCATGATATTTCCTACTATTTTTGATTAGTTTGTAATTGACGATAAAGGATCAAAACCTATTATTTTTCTGTCAATATTCATAATATAAAATGCCTCAATTTTAGATATCTGAGAACTAAATAAGAACATTATTAAAAACCAATAATATTGGCTCATGATCAAAAAATGTGTATGTCGGTTCTAAATACTTTTCTAGGCAAGGCTTTTTAATTTATAGATCACACTTTCTGGACATGAGACAATAAATAATATTTAGCTAAAAAAAGATGAATGTTCCAAGAAAAACAGGTGTAAATTTATCTTGGATTGGCATGGTTATTATCAGTTAATCTAATTTTTGGTAGAGACCCAGTAGATCGAAATCATCATCAATTTTCAGGTAAATAAATCACGCTCTTGGGCGGAAAAGTCTTTCAACACCCTGAGATATAAACTCCAAAAAGGTTTTGAGTGGAAATAAGTCTTGATAGACTCGTCTTCCCCCACGACGAGTTGCACTAACAAAGGTCCACAACAGGGTAATCCAGACATTGACCAGGATGAAAGCAAGGGCTACAAACAACAGCCGTACCATGAAATTTGTAGTCGTCGTTCGAATGCGGTAGTGATTCTTGATTCGATAGCTGGTTTCAATGCAACGTTTAGAATCTGATACGGCTCCACAGGTCAGAGAATCTTTGGGCAAGTATGCTCTTCGACTTCGGGAACGACTCGGTTTATCGCAGAAAGAAGTAGCTGAGATAGCGGGTATCCATGCCCAAAGCTATGGAAAGATTGAGCGAGATAGGACGGATAGCCTCAATCATAAAACTAAGCAGGGTTTATCTTCTGCACTCAAAATTCCCAGTGACTACCTTGATGCGGTGTGTCGGGGTATGGTCATGACTACCAACCAAGGGATTCGGTTTTGTCCAAAATGCTGGCAATCTGGAACATTACCTGATTCTCTATGGCTCCATAGCCGTGCAAAATATTGCTACGAATGTGGTACTCAACTTCGAGAACGTTGTGTGAGCTGTAATGAGCAGATTACCTCTTTCAAACATCGCTTCTGCCCATACTGTGGGACCCCCTACCAGATTCCTCATCTACTACCCAATGAGAAGAGATAGTAGCTTTCAAAAAAGGGGAATTGAGTACAATTGCCCCTTTTCGTAGCTTCGGTCATGTTTAGGTCGTCTAGGTTAATTTTGTGACATCTAACCCACGGACAGCAGCAGGACGTAGTCGGCAGCGGTCATACCATGACATCACATTTGGGAACTTCTCGTTGAGCTGCAGCAG
>NZ_JANQOP010000035.1 GCF_028285745.1 Acaryochloris sp. IP29b_bin.137
GAACAATCGGCATAGACTTGATTGGGACTGTCGTCAGCTTGGATGGTGTGTACGATAGTCGTGAGAATCGCAAGGCCATTTTCAATCGGAGGATGGTACCAAATATCAATGAAAATCCTCGGGGGAGAAAGACGCCCAAGCGAGGCCGAAAACGGTTGTTCGATTCTTCAATTTTCCAAGAGAGATTCAATACCATTGAGCGCGTCTTCGCTTGGGAGGATAAATTTAAGCGCTTGCTGCTGCGATTTGAGCGGATCAGCAAACTGCACTATGCCTTGAAAAGCTTGGCATACACGATGATCAATCTTCGGCATTTTTGCGAAGGTTAGTATCGATTTGAAATCCCATAGTTTTATGGGTCTCCAAGGCGGAGGTCTAGTTTGTAATGCTGAGAAAACGGAAATATGGTTAGAATTTTTAAAGTGAGGCGATTCAACTGCCTGTTTCTTCTTCCTTTGGTATTCATGTTAGGTTAAACAGCCGATTTATCAGGTCAACTGGATAAAAACCCGAAATGAGTTGGTGGCTACCGAATTATGTATGCTACTCGATTGTTTTAGGACTATCTAAATCAAGTCGGTGGCCAACCCTGTCTTCTGATTGGTAGTCCTCAGGGTCATAACCAATATCGCCAACGAAGCAAAAGGATAAAACTAAATAGAAATTTTCCTCGCTAATTTCTATCAAAGGTAGGTTTAAGGGATCTTTGATAATGCGGTCAACATCATGAAAAAATTTCTGGAGTTCGCGATTAAGGTAAGGATCTTGAGTGCGTTCCAGGTATTTGAGAGGTTCCCGAAAACAGTCCTTTAAGAACTTAGGTTCAGATGGATCAGACTGTGTGTCGCGGTGTTCCTCATAATGGCGCGAAATCTCCGCTAAAACTTCGCGCATAAAAGTGGGATAGCGACCTGCTAGTACTAGCAAGGCCAGCACCGCTCTCTTAGTTTCATCAGCTTTGGGTTGGTCGTTGTGCTTTGAGCGGAACCAAAGAATTTTCAGAATTTTGTAGATATTGATTAGACGCTTGGCTGTCCTAGGTGACAAATCAACTTGTTGACAGAAATCCTTCAGAGTTCGGAACTCAGCAGGTGTAAACTTAGCCACTTCAGGTGGTGGTGGTTCAACGTCCTGTATCTCAGGAGTCTCTCTGCCTTGATTTGTTGATTCTTCAGGATTTGGATCAACACTATCAGCATTGATGTTGGATAAGTCTTCCGCTGAGTTTGGAGTTACAGGTATAGATTGTGGTGATAGATCTTGGTTATCTGTGTCTGAAGAACCGGATGTCACTTCTTCGATGTCAATTTGACTTTTGAGATAGGTGCCGATTGCATTGCCAGTGATAGGGCGGGTGCGATAGGGAATTTGAATAATTTTCTCAAGATAGTCGATGCCAGAAGGGCTTCCCTTACGTTTGAGCACTCCTTTATATGCATTTTCAAGAGCACGGGCAATATAACGATCGTCAATGGCCAGCACCACTACAAATAAGGGAGTGTTGATCAGTAGTTGCACGGCTTCTAGCACATCAACCACTCGATCAGGCGGGCAACGATCGAGGTCATCAATATATAAAATGACGCGAGCAGGGCCTCGGGGGAAAAGTTCTCTCAAATGTTGCCAGCTTTGAGGAGGTGAAGGCTGGTCTTTTTTATCTGGCTTTTTATAGAGCCGTTGGGATAGGCCATCCAGATCTCGACTAATCTGATGAATCAGACCCAGACGTTGATCATAGTCATCGCTTTGAATGCGGTTATTGACGAAATCTAAGAGGGAAGACTGGTTGGCTATTAGGCCAACCTGACGTCGTTTTTGCTCCGCTTGCAGCCGAAGACTTTTAATCTCTTGAGATAGCTCTAAAATCTTGGCATTGTTTTGAGCCTCTATGAGCCATTCTTGATATTGACTATCTAGCTGTGCTTGGGCCTGGTCCACTTCCTTAAGATATTGCTTTACCGTACTCCATATAACGGGAAGTAAAGCCGCCGTGGTGGGAAAAGAAATTATTCCAATAT
Source organism: Acaryochloris sp. IP29b_bin.137 (assembly GCF_028285745.1). Taxonomy (GTDB): domain Bacteria; phylum Cyanobacteriota; class Cyanobacteriia; order Thermosynechococcales; family Thermosynechococcaceae; genus Acaryochloris. The sequence continues at coordinate 2,019 of NZ_JANQOP010000035.1, forward strand.
TTAGGTAAATCCTAAATATTGATTGAAAGAGTTTAACTTTGTCTTCTAAACTTGAAGACGCGCTAATGATGAGGAGTGCTGCTAAAACGATAACTCCAATAAAGATTCTGGATGAATGCCGCTTTTTAAATGATTTCCTAAAACTATCGGTTTTATCAGGATCGATACCCAGCAAAGTATATGCCTGATTCAAAATCGGTTTCCAGATATTAGTAATCTTTTGTTGCTCCAACTTTTTTTGAGCTGATAGTTCCGCAAGCTTTTTCTGGTTTTCTAAATCTTTCTCCACATTGGCTAAACTTTCTTCAATTGAGACCAACTCTTTTTGGTCATACTTGCGAAGGTCACTGAGTTCTTCCCAGATAACACCTTGGGTTCTGGCATTGGATACTAATGTTTGCCAAATCAGAAATCCTAACTGGCTGAAAGGAGTTTTTATCTTATTCTTGTCATTATCTTTGTAAACTTTTAAATCACGATTTACGAGATTTTGGAGATTTCCTTTGTCTTGAAGAATTTGAGTACCCATGACATTAAATGAATTCTCTAGGTTGATGCATAAATCTCGTTCATCAACAGTTAATTCACTATCTACTACCCGCCAAATTTGTCCTCCCGCAAGTAGGCGGATCTTGGAGGCCTCCAGAGCTTTAACCCAGATCTTGTAAAATGTTTGGCAGCTAATCAATTTCCACTGTTCGGTAGTTCCTAACCCAATATCCTTATTTATTTGTTCGAAGTATTCCCAGTTAATACTCTCCCAACCTGGTGGTTGTAATACTTCTGTATCCTGATTCTGAGATACTTCAGAAATATTCTCTGCGCTAGAAGTAACATTTTGCTCCGAATTTTCCTTGACTTGCTTTAAAGTCTCTGAATGGAGATCAGCACACTGCTGCCAAAATTTAGGATCAAGAATTACCTGCAATCCTCCTGTTTCTTTATGATTATGTATAATTTTTTCTAGTAACGCTTTGATTTTTTGTGGGGTAATTGGTTTATTTGTTTGCGAACTGACAGAAAGCTGAGATATTAGTGCAATTACAGCAGTGTGGATGGCAAAGGTATCCTGCAGGTGTTTCTCGGTGGTGAGTTGATAGTTAAGTTCGTAAAAGATAGTCTGCATCAAGCTCGACCATAAGTCAGCCTTGGCATAATTCCAGGAATTGAAATAGATCTGATAGATATGTCCGACAAAAGGAGAAGCTTCGCCAAGGGTATTTTTATTTGTTAATCCCCAAGCCTGTTCTTTAGAAACGGGCCTCTGGTAAATAGATTTTAATTTACGACGCATCAAGTGCATTACAAATGATTTTCCGCTGCCCCAGCCCCCTAATATTCCAACTGCCAATGGTGGCTTGAGTGACCTCATCCCTAGAACTTCTGCTAAGGCATTTACTTCACTCTCGATGCCGAGAAGATCTTCTCCTTCAGCTATATCATTATTGAAACTTTGGGCAATCCGATCATTTATAGCTTCTTGTTTAGATTCTTCAAATGCCTTCTTCACTGTTTCTTGGAATTGAGGCTCTATATCAGATAACTTGGTAGCGATCAAAGAGAGCAGTTCAGATTGTTCCCTCTTACCCTTAATTTTGGGTGCTAGGCTTAGGACTTTTCCCATCACTTCGGGATGTTGAATTCGCGGCAATTGGGGTAAGATCTCTACCAAGGTTTGGGCTTGGTAAAAATAATCTACAATCCTTTCCGCAGTGCTTAATGCTGTCTCTAGTACCCTATCTTTTTGCCTCGGAGACAATTGGGGTGCGATTGCTACGAGGGCTTGGATACGAGCATACTTATCCTCAATTTTTTCCGCATCGCTCAATGCTGCCTTTAGTGCCCTATCTTTTTGCCTCGGAGGTAGCTTGGGTGCGATCTCAGAGTAAGCTCTTACACGTTCTGGAATATTTTCAATTATTCTGATCGTGTCGAACGTATTTTCATACTCATTGGAAATTTTTGATACTTCCATAACATCACTCTATAACTATCCTTCTTAAGCCTCCGGTTTGACCGGAGGACTCGTAAGGTTTAACCTTCCCTGCGGTCATAGTCCTATCCCAAAACTTCGGGAGTTGCT
>NZ_JANQOP010000039.1 GCF_028285745.1 Acaryochloris sp. IP29b_bin.137
TCCCACGGAGTTGATCAGCTTGATAATCAGCTTGGCCATAAAATAGCCTGGCGCTGCTTTCCCACCAAAGATAAAGGTGCGAGGCGTAATCTCAATATCAGGATTGGCTTTAATCCGGTTATAGAGGGTCACGATATGGAGCAGACTTAGATGTTGGCGCTTATATTCGTGGAAGCGCTTTGCCTGGATATCAAAGAGAGAATCGGGATCAACGGTGATGCCGTTGTTGTTTTGAATATAAGTCGCGAGTTCAGTCTTACTATGCTGCTTAATCCGCCGCCATTCCACTTGAAAGCCAGCATCATCGACAAACTGTTCTAACTGCTGCAGTTCCTTCAGATTTTTTATCCAAGAGTCCCCAATTTTGCTCGTAATCAGCTTGCTGAGTTGAGAATTACTGAGGACCATAAACCGACGGGGCGTCACCCCATTCGTTTTATTGGTGAACTTGTGGGGATACATTTCATAGAAATCCCGCAGTACATCTTTTTGCAGCAACTCGGTATGTAGGGCCGCAACCCCATTAATGGCATGGCTGCCGACACAGGCCAGGTGAGCCATGCGCACATACCGTTCCCCACTTTCATCAATCAGAGACATACGGATCATGCGCTCTTCATCATCAGGGAACTTAATCCGCACCTCGTCTAAGAACCGCTGATTAATTTCATAAATCAGTTCTAAGTGACGGGGTAACAGAGAACCAAACAACTCGATAGGCCATCGTTCTAAGGCTTCAGGCAAGAGCGTATGGTTTGTATAAGCAAAGGTCTGATGGGTAATGGCCCAGGCTTGCTCCCAGTTCATCTGGTGATGATCGATCAGGAGCCGCATCAGTTCTACCACTGAGATAGCAGGGTGGGTGTCATTGAGCTGAACGGCAAATTTCTTGTGGAAATTTTCTAAGGGCAAGTTCTGGCCATGCAGAATGCGAATCATATCCTGCAACGAACAGGAGACAAAGAAAAACTGCTGAGTCAGACGGAGTTGCTTACCTTGGGATGAATCATCATTGGGGTAAAGGACCTTGGAAATATTTTCCGAGATCATCTTTTCGTAGACGGCCCCTAAATAGTCACCGGAGTTAAAGGACCTGAAGTCAAAAGATTCAGGTGCTTCAGCCGTCCAAAGACGCAGGGTGTTAGCTGTATTCGTTTGATAACCCAAAATTGGGGTGTCGTAGGGAATCCCTTTAACGACTTGATCGGGCACCCAACGCGACCGGAAGTTACCGTAATCATCCGTGTAATTTTCGGTGTGGCCCCCTAACTTAATCTCCACTGACCATTCTGGTCGGGCGATTTCCCAGGGATTGCCTGCACTTAACCACTTGTCAGTCAGTTCAACTTGCCAACCATCGCGAATATCTTGATCGAAGATGCCAAATTCGTAGCGAATGCCGTATCCCAAAGAGGGAATATCTAAGGTGGCAAGAGAATCTAAATAGCAGGCAGCTAGGCGGCCTAGACCACCATTGCCTAAGCCTGGTTCCTCTTCTTCCTCTTGCAGTTCATCCAAGCTTAGGCCGAGTTCGGCCATGCCTTGCTCAACTTGATCGTAAATTCCCAAGTTGATCAGATTATTGCCTAAATGCGGTCCCATCAGGAATTCCGCCGAGAAATAGGCGACGGTCCGAGACCCCAGCTCGGTATAGGTGGCCGCTGTATTGATCCATCGTTGGAGAAGACGATCTCTGACGGTGTAGGCCAGTGCCATATAGTAGTCGTTGGTGGTGGCTAGGGCCGGGAACTTACCTTGCACGTAGAAAAGATTATTCAGGAAAGCCCGTTTAAGGGTTTCGCTATCCATACCGGTGCGATTACTTAACTCGCAGCGATCTTGTAAGTCGATAGCGTTGAGAGATAGTTCGTTAGAACCATGAACTTGGGCTGAAGGATTGCTGGTCATTGCACTAGATGAAGAAAGTACCAGGAATAAACGGTCAGCCTCAATCGCACTTGAGAGCTGTGCTCAGATTATTATCATTCAATGTTAATCATGTTTGTGCTGTGCAGCACTAGAACACCCCCATAACTTCATAATTTTAGGATTTGCTTTAGATCCCCATCCGTTATCAACTCAATTCAAAATATGCCCCCCCATATCAACTATCCACCCATGACCGGGAGGAATCGCCCCAAACCAATCCCAAAGATGGAAGAAGGAACGTTAGGATTTAAAGAATAGCCATGGTTAACGGCTTGGCCGTTGATGGTTCATGCAAAATCAAGCTTCTAAGAAATATCGTCCTTCTGACACTGAATATAAGATTTATGGAAAAAGTACAGAAAACAGAACAGGAATGGAAAGCACAACTCACTTCAGAGCAGTTTCGGGTCACCCGTCAGCAAGGAACAGAGCGGGCTTTTACCGGGGAATATCATGATCTGAAGGCAGAGGGCACGTATCAATGTGTTTGTTGCGGTACGGAATTATTCAAATCCGATACTAAGTTTGATTCGGGAACAGGGTGGCCAAGTTTTTGGGCGCCTTCCGATAAAACCCATGTCCAGGAAAAGACGGATCGCAGTTTGTTTATGGTCCGAACTGAGGTGCTCTGCGCGGCTTGTGATGCTCACCTCGGCCATGTCTTTAATGATGGCCCCCAACCCACAGGTTTACGCTATTGCATGAACTCTGCTGCCCTGAAATTTATCCCTCAAGACTGAGTAGATCAGATCCTCCTGGCTCTTCGTCATAGATGTCCCTTAATTCAGTTGGCATATCCGTTACGGTTTGCATCCATATTCTCGAACATACAGAATTCTGGAACAGACAGACATCCATAATCTTCTGAAGTTTCATCGTCTTATCTCCAAATCCCGTGAATAAAAACGATTGCTTGCGATGGTTCAGCCTCATCTTTCTCCCCAGTGTTCTCCTAGCCTGTGCGCCTATCGTGGATGGAGATGAGGTGGGTCGCAGAATTCAAAGGGAATTTGAGCGCAAAACTAAAATTGCGGTGGACTCTGTGGACTGTCCTCAAGATATTGAGAGTAAAGTGGGCAACCAATTTAAATGCAAAATCTATGCTCCAGATAGAAAGGTCCCAGATGGAAAGATTCTCGAAGTCCAGGTTACCTTAAAAGATGACCAAGGCGATATCTCCTGGTCTGTGCAGACAGGCCTTGTGAACTTAGGGGTTATTGAAGAGAATATTGAGAAAATCTTCGAAACGGAACGTTTAAGCAAGGTCAAAGCCTCTTGCGATGGAAAATTCAAAATTGTGCACAAAGGAGATACGTTTGAGTGCAATGTGCAAGAAGGCAATGACAACCAGGGCAAAGTGATGGTTCAAGTGACGGATCCACAAGGGAAAGTAAATTTCCAGTTTTTGGATAACCCTGACTCTACTCCCCAGGAGGAACAACCCTCTACCCCGTAAAGGCTAAACGAAATTAAAGATGCGATATAGTAGGCAATCGGCTTGAACACGACAACGACTTGGCAACAACAAATCGGGCATCAGCGGGACTGGGCTTGGCGGGGCTGGCAAATTCGCTATACCTTTATGCGGGCAGCAAAAAATCTGGATCAGCCCCCCATGCTGCTGTTGCATGGATTTGGTGCTTCAATTGGTCATTGGCGCTTCAATGTACCGGTATTGGCCCAAGATCGAACCGTTTATGCCTTGGATTTATTGGGGTTTGGGGGGTCAGAGAAAGTTTCAACAGATTATCTGGTGACCCTGTGGGTCGAACAGGTCCATGATTTTTGGCAGACCTATATTCGCAGGCCAATGATTTTGGTGGGGAATTCCCTTGGCTCCCTGGTGAGTTTGACGGCTGCAGCCCTTTACCCAGAGATGGTGTCAGGACTAGCCATGTTAACGCTGCCTGATACATCGGTTTTGGAGAATCCTTCTTGGGTCCAACCTGCGATCGCACCCTTGAAACTGGCCCTCAGCCCAGTTGCTACCCTAGCTAAAGCCTTCTTGACTTCTCCCCCCGTCTTTAATCCATTTTTTCGTTTTATTCGTCAACCCAAGATTATTCGCGCTTGGGTGAAGAAAGCCTATATCGACACCACGTCAGTTGAAGATGATCTTGTCGATATTCTCTCTAGTCCTGCCTACGATCAGGGTGCCGCAGACGCCCTTCGGGCGATGGTTAACACCATGTCCAAGCGCAATATTCCTCAACATACGGCGAAGGAGATGCTGCCGCAGTTAACCATCCCCATCTTGTTGATTTGGGGCCAGCAAGATGTCATGATCCCGCCCAAGCTAGGACCGCTGTTTGCTCGCTGTAATCCTCGCATCCAACTAGTAGAGTTAGCAAATGCGGGACATTGCCCCCATGATGAATGTCCAGATCGACTTAACCCTATTCTGCTAGACTGGCTCGCCTCCCACTTCCCGATGGATAAACTCCTCGCAGAACAGTTGCACTGCACCTAGCTTTGATCACATAATCAGGTCACACCACCACCCCAACTCGGGGATGAGCCGATGAAACATACACTATCCGTCTTAGTTGAAGACGAAGCTGGCGTTCTCACTCGTATTGCCGGACTATTTGCCCGTAGAGGATTCAATATCGAAAGTCTCGCCGTCGGCCCTGCCGAACAGATTGGCGTCTCTCGAATTACAATGGTGGTCCCAGGCGATGACCGCAGCATTGAACAGCTCACCAAGCAGCTCTATAAACTGATTAACGTGCTCAAGGTTCAGGATATTACTGAAGTCCCTTGTGTGGAACGCGAGTTGATGTTGATCAAAGTTAATGCGGCCGCTTCTCTCCGATCTGAAATTGTCGAGATTGTTCAGATCTTTCGCGCCAAAGTGGTGGATGTTTCCGAAGACGCCCTGACGATCGAAGTGGCTGGTGATCCAGGCAAGATGGTCGCCATTGTCCAAATGCTGAATAAATTCGGCATTCAAGAAATTGCTCGCACGGGCAAAATCGCCTTAACCCGTGAATCCCGCGTTAATACTGAATATTTGAAATCCTTAGCGGCTAAAGTCTAAATGGTTGAAAGCTATTTTCTGACAGTTCAGAGTAAACCCTAGGAATTTCGAGGCTTGGGTTTAATAGCTACCGTCGTCACTCTCAGGTCCGCCCGCACTAGGGCCAGGATATTTGGGTAAATCGAGGGGCTTGTAGTCTACGTAGTCATCGTTGCCGTTCTGCCCATAAGTGTCTGATCCGTTGTTGTCTCCAGAATAATCATTGGTAGAGTAGCCATCAGCATCATCTCCCGTGTCCTTCCGACGGCGGTTTCTCATAGCTTTGACTGCCGAGGAATAATCATCTGGGGTATAGTCTTTATCTTCTAGCTCACCTGTTAATTGAAGCGGGCGACGGCGTCGAGGTCGCTCTGTCGAGGTCTCAGGCGGAGCATAGGACGTAGATGAACTACGGCTTTGATCATAGCCATAGCTGTCTTGGGAATAGCTGCTCTGCTCATAGTCGTCATAGGCCGCAGCTCGTCTTCTAGACCGCTGGTAGGAGGCGTCATCGTTATAGCTATCGCCATAGGTATACTCATCTCGGCCTCGCCGCTCCCGCTCACCTCGAATACGGCGAGGCCGGGAGGGCATATCATCGTCAAACTCAAGTTGAGCTTCTGACCGCGTACGGTTAGAACGCTGAGGACGTCTAGAGCGATACTCATCATCTCGCTCTCGATAGCCCCGCTCACGAGGCTGCCGCATAGGACCATTATTGGGCAAGCGATTCTGGATGTTTTCAATCATCAGTGCCACCAACATCCCCACCATAATCATTTGCTGAAGGGATAGGGTAAATTCCATACCCAAGTGGGCTAGGAGGATCACACCCGCTAGTAAGCCAAGGAAGGCATAGATATTATCGGAGTCTCGACGGTAGCCAGGCTTAATTTTATCCAAAAAGAATAATGCGATCGCACCGACGATCAGAATAACTCCAACAATTAGTGGAACAGGAGTACCGAAATTCACTTGGGATTTCTCTCTGGGTGACGACTGATAGCCAGGAGCCGCGTGCTCAATCAGGAATAAAACGAAGGAGAAACGCTAGGTTGGCTGTAGGGAACCAAATTGTAATTTAACTGAAACGCCCCCACCTTGATCAAACTCTATGCTAACGAGTTCTGGACCAAAATGGGACAGGTATAGGGATCGGGGATGAGTTCGCAGGGGAAGCTTAACCTCAAAGTGTGGGGGATGATGCAGCTAGTAGCAGTCAGCAAAGCTCCATCAAACCGCGAAAATAAAGAACGGCTGAACAGTATTTTCAGCCGTACCCAAGAAAAAGTATTTTAAGAAAATTTGTCCCAAAGGGCATTAATAGTTAAGCCACTAAAAGCTAAGCTGCCAAAACGCCGTTGGAGGTGATCATTTCACTACAGGTAGACTGAAGCAGTCAACGCTAGAGATCAATAATCACCCGAAATCTTAGCGTCGTACGATCTTATCTTTTTGGCTAAAGAAGATGAATCCACCCCCGAGTAGACCCAAAACAACGGCACCAAAAAGGATGCTATAAAAGAAACCCTGTAAAGAAGGGGATATTGTCATTAACATGGAAGTCATATTTTTTTGATATCTACGACAGCATCTCTAATCTTAAAGGTTTGTAAGGAGATTGAGAAGCCTTCCTTAACGACAACTTACCCTTAGTAGCCCAGTTGCCCCTGAGTTGACATTGTTTTTGAGGTTTATTTCAATCCCAAAAGACCAGGACAGCACGAAGTGCTTGGCAGCATGCAAGATATCTTCCTCGCTACCTCTAGCTTAGGCAACACGCTACACTAAAGAGTGATAGGGACTGGGTTAGAACCGCTTTTTATGACCTTAGAAACATTACTACTTTGGGGCCTCAGTTTTGGTTTAGGGCTATTTATCTTTCTGTTTATCTTCCGAATAATCCTGACTTGGTATCCTCAGGTTGATCTGAATCAAATGCCCTTTGCGCTGGCAACCTGGCCGACAGAACCTTTTTTGATCCCCACCCGTAAACTGATTCCTCCCATGGGTGGTGTTGATATTACGCCCATTATCTGGGTGGGCATCACTAGCCTGTTGCGGGAAGTTCTGCTGGGGCAACAAGGTTTGCTAAAGATGTTATTTTGAAGCTCCCATCTCTGTCCTGTGGATGGTTGGATATCTATCCTGAGGATGGGCACAATCAATACCTGGACCTATCGGCTTGATTCAGCCCGCTATTGCAGGCCCATCACTTCTTGAATAAAGTTGGTGTAGACTTTGCCTTGGACAAACTCTGGCGTGTCCAGAATTTTTTGGTGGAAGCCAATCGTAGTCGGCAATCCCGTGATCGCACATTCTTGTAACGCACGTTTCATGCGTGCGATCGCAGTTGGACGATCCCGCCCCCAAACAATCAGCTTGCCAATCAGTGAGTCATAGTAAGGCGGGATCTCATAATCCGTATAAACGTGAGAATCAACCCGCACCCCAGGTCCACCGGGTGGCAGATATCCGTTAATCCGACCGGGATGGGGACGGAAGTTGTGATCTGGATCTTCAGCGTTGATGCGGCACTCAATTGCATGTCCCATCAACTGCACTTGATCTTGGGTGACGCTCAGCTTTTCCCCTTGAGCGATCCGAATCTGCTCGGCAATCAAATCTAAGCCCGTCGTCATCTCCGTAACTGGATGTTCCACCTGGATTCGGGTGTTCATTTCCATAAAGTAGAACTCCCCCGTGGCAGACAGCAAGAATTCAACGGTACCTGCTCCAACATAGCCAATCGATTGGGCAGCTCGGACAGCTGCAGAGCCCATTTTTTCTCTTAAGTCTGGGCTGAGCGCAGGGCTGGGGGATTCCTCCAATAGTTTTTGGTGTCGTCGCTGAATTGAGCAATCCCGCTCCCCCAAATGGACAACATTGCCATAGCTGTCGGCAAAGATCTGAAACTCAATATGGCGGGGATTTTCAATAAATTTTTCGATGTAGACCCCTGGATTGCCAAAAGCCGCCTCGGCTTCTCCCTGAGCAGCCAAATAGAGCTTACCCAAATCATCTGGGTCTCGGACCAAGCGCATGCCCCGTCCACCCCCGCCCGCTGTGGCTTTAATCATAACGGGATAGCCCATAGCATCGGCAATCTTTTTGGCCGTTGCTTCATCCGGCACGAGGCCATCACTACCAGGGACGGTGGGAACCCCTGCATTTTGCATGGTTTCCTTGGCCGTTGATTTATCGCCCATCGCCCTCATCGCATCGGGGGACGGTCCAATAAAGTGAATCTTATGATCCGCACAAATTTCGGCAAAGCGAGCATTCTCTGCCAGGAAACCATAGCCAGGATGGATCGCTGTTGCATTTCGCGTTAAGGCCGCTGAAATAATATTGGGAATATTGAGGTAGCTTTTACTGCTAGCCGGTTCGCCAATACAGACTGCTTCATCCGCTAACTGCACATTGAGAGATTGCTGATCAACCGTGGAGTGAACAGCAACGGTGGCAATTCCCATTTCTCCACAGGTGCGGAGTATTCTCAGGGCAATCTCTCCCCGATTGGCAATCAGAATCTTAGAAAAGCGCATGTTTTAAAGGGAGCGTGACACTTGATAACCTTCGCACAATCACCCAGGACGAAACTGCTACACGCCCAAAATCAAACCCCCTAAAGAGCTGCGTGAAGCAAAATTTCATCACACATTTGTCCAGTCGCGTTGAGCAGTGTCAAAAGTAAAATCAAGAGCTATCGTATCATGCAGATGCAGCGATGATAGCCTGGGTGATCCTGCAAACTGATGTAAATATCCATTGCCAGAAAATCCCTTTATCTGAGATCGACTTTGAGATCAACAAAGATGATACGGAATCCCTACCGCTATTCTTCTGCGGTGGGATCCAGAATAACCGGTCGAGAAATTTCACCATCTGGATCTGGGGCGTAGCTGTCCGTCGGGGGAGGCGGTGCTGCTGGCGCTTGCTGTTGAACTGGAACGGGCTCTGGCTCGTATCGAGGTTCTGGCTCATATCGAGGCTCTGGCTCATACCGAGGTTCTTCCCGACGACGACGGGCGGCATAAATCGCATCTCGTTCAGCGGCCCAGGCAGCAATCTTATCTTGCGCTTCATTGTATAAAGCCCTGCCGAAGCCAATCTGCGAGGCAGTTGCGATCGCATCCGACAAACGACCATTACGGGCTAGGGCACTGGCTTCGTTAAGGATGGGGCGATCTTCGACAGATTGAATGTCAGCGACCCAAGTGTAAATATCATCCTGCGCTTCTCGATAAAGCGATCGCCCAGATTGAATTTGTTCTGCCGTTTTGATGGCATCGTTTAGCTTGCCCGCTTTTGCGAGCTGACGTGCCTCATCCAGAATGGGTTGATCTTCCACCTTCTCAATCGATTCTTCCCATTCCACCATCAGGGTTTGGGCTTCACCCTGCAACGGATTGCCAATCTCCACTTTCCGTGCTTCCAAAATGGCCGCTTGGAAACCCGCCGTTGTATTTTGGGTAGCAAATTGGCGGGCTCGGGCCAAGATTTGCCGATCTTGGAAAGTATTAATCTGTTGATCCCACCGAGCAATTAAGGTTTGAGCTGGGATTCGACCTGGTTTCTCGGTATCAATCAAGGCCGCATGATCAATGGCCAACTGATAGGTATGGACATTGTCAATGTTGGCAAAGAATTTCGCCAGATGGAGCTGGCCGGTATTTTGAATTTTTTGCTCCCAGGTTTCAACGCGATCTCGATTTTTCTCAAACAAGTCGCTTTTGCGATCAATCTGCTCAGCTAAGGCCCAGGCATGGATATAACTGTAGAAATCATCCTCTTCAACGGTCGCCTCTGCTCGACTAAGCTGAACTAAAGTAGTTGCATTCTTGGCGGCTTTGGTATCGGGCGGAATCCATTGAGCAGCAGCTATCGCCTCCTCAAACTGACCATACTCTTGATGCTCTTCAGATAGATCGAGCAGCTTTTGGCTCCATTTTTCAATATTTTCCTGGACTTCGTCCTTGGCAAGACGCTTCGGATCAATTTTGCTAGCGAGTTGAATGGCTTCGGCAAAGTCTTTAGCTTGACCGTAGGCAGCAACGTCTTGGGCTTTATACAGATCCTGGAACGCTTTTTTCTCAATCGCCATATCTCCCAGGATTTTATCGGCCTGGCCTTGCCAATAACGATCTCCTAATTGCACCAAGGACCGAACCTGCAATGCTGCCTGGGTCCAGTCTTGCTTCTTAATTGCATTGCGGGCATTTTCTAGGGATTCTTCGCCTGCTTCCCAATTCGCTTCCCATCGTTTGATTAAACGCTTCGACTCCGGCTGAATGCTGCTTGCATCGGGCACTTCTCTCGCCAAGCTAATCGCCTCTTTGAGATTGCCCTTCGACAGTTCTCTGCGAGCGAGACCCAGAATAGAGCGAGACCACTCATCGGAGAGGAGAGAAACCCTTGGAAAAAGGGGATGCTCTTCATCCCATTTTTCAGCAATGGCTAAGGCGGCTTTGATATCTTTGACATTGCCCTTGCGAGCCAGCTGATCGGCACATTCTAGCTGTTCTGCCTCGGAAAGGGTTGCGGCAATCTGCTTGCAATTGGGCGTAGGCGGTAAACTCGACAACCACTGCAACGCTGTCACGCCTGTCACCCAAGATACGACAATTGTGATCAGCCAAGGCCACCCTTTGAAGGTCACAATTTTAATCAAGGTGTTTTGGACCTTCTGGACCCTAGCGTTTTGCTTGGGATTCGGTAGATCCGATCCTTGTCCAGGTTCCAGTGAAGGAGGATTGCTTTCAGCAGGTTGGTTACTCGTCATATCCTAGGAACTAAAGCAGAAAATCACACGAAGACTTGGCACGATCTATCAAATTTTGATGCATTTCACCCATCTATATAGTGTTGGTAAAGCGGAAACAAGCCTCATGTAGATAATAGGCTAGAAAACTGAGAATTGACAGCTCAGCAAAAATAGCCCATCCATTCAAGGCCAGGCGCAGCGAGTAAGCAGCCTAAAATATGCCTTGAGGATTGGGCTATTGATGGGGATGCCGGGACCAAGCGAATCGCTATAGTAACAGGGCGCTAGGCTTTAGCCACGAGTTCAACAATCTTGCTAAAGCTATCTGGGTCCGTGGCGGCGAGCTGGGCCAGCATTTTGCGGTTGAGCTGGATATTGGCCCGCTTCAGCTGTCCCATAAATTGGCTATAGCTAACGCCATGCTGCCGGGTTGCGGCATTAATGCGAGCAATCCACAGACGGCGAAAATCTCTTTTACGCTTGCGGCGATCGCGGTAGGCGTTACGTAACGCTTTCATCACCTGCTGATTGGCGATTCTAAACAGGCGAGAGTGTGAGCCTCGGAAGCCTTTGGCGAGTTTTAATATTTTTTTGCGGCGCTTGCGAGCGACGTTGCCGCGTTTGACGCGAGTCATGGTCCTGGTCCTTGTTGGTGAATTTTTAGGTAGGGAAAATTATTTTAGGTATGAAATTGGAAGTTTGACGCCTTAGAGCCACGCCCTAGGAGTAAGGCATCATCGCCCGAACGTTTTCTGCGTCTTGCTCACTGACAACAGTTTTCTTTGAAAGGCGACTCTTACGGTCGGGGCCTTTATGCTCTAACAGATGGTTCTTATATGCCTTGCGACGCATAAATTTGCCGCTTCCGCTTCGTTTAAAGCGCTTGGCAGCGGATCGTCGGGTTTTAAGTTTGGGCATTGTTCGTCTAGAATCGCAGCATCGACACAAACTAGCATCATAGTATAAGTAACAACTTATTGACAATAGCTAGTCAAAAAGGATGGGTAACCCCCGGATAGGGGGGCAGGCTGAGAGAAGAATCTTAAATTTGGGCCAAGACTGCTGACGGTGCAGAGGACGGCAATACCTATTCCCCTAGGGGGGAAGACCGATCTTAGGTAACGCTCTTCCCTCTCTACAATGGCAGTAGGCGAAAGGCCCGCCTATCATTAATCCCCAATGTCCAGGAGGTTCTCCATTTATGCAACCCACCAATCATGAGCAGTTTACTGAGAAAGCTTGGGCTGCGATTGTACGGACATCAGATTTAGCCAAAGAAGCCCAACAACAGCAAATCGAGAGTGAGCATTTACTGCAAGCCCTAATTGAAGAAGATGGCTTAGCAGGACAGATTTTTACTAAAGCGGGAGCTGATATGCAGCGCGTCCGCGATCGCACCACGGAATTTATCAATCGGCAAGCCAAATTAACCACCCCTAGTGATTCGGTTTACTTAGGTCGGAGCTTAGACACCCTCTTTGATCGGGCCGAGACTTTTCGTCGCTCCTTTGGAGATGATTTTATTTCCATTGAGCATTTGGTCTTGGGCTATATCGAAGATGATCGCTTCGGCCAACCCCTCCTGCAAGGACTAGGCTTGACAGAGCAAATGTTAAAGCAAGCGGTCACGGATATTCGGGGCAGTCATAAAGTCACGGATAAAAATCCAGAAGGCAAGTATGAGTCTCTGGAGAAATATGGTCGAGACCTCACAGAACTGGCGCGGGAAGGCAAGCTGGACCCCGTGATTGGCCGTGACGATGAGATTCGGCGAACGATTCAGATCCTATCTCGACGGACCAAAAACAACCCAGTTTTAATTGGAGAACCGGGCGTTGGTAAAACGGCGATTGCTGAAGGGTTAGCCCAGCGAATTGTGGCTCGCGATGTACCGGAATCCTTGCGAGATCGCAAATTGATTGCCCTAGATATGGGGTCCCTGATTGCCGGAGCCAAATATCGCGGTGAATTCGAGGAACGTCTCAAATCCGTCCTTAAAGAAGTCACTGAATCTGACGGTCAGATGATCTTATTTATTGACGAGATCCATACGGTCGTTGGGGCAGGGGCCAGTCAAGGAGCCATGGATGCGGGGAACTTGCTGAAGCCGATGTTGGCCCGAGGTGAGCTGCGCTGTATTGGGGCCACCACTCTAGATGAATACCGCAAGTATATTGAAAAAGATGCGGCCCTAGAACGACGCTTCCAGCAAGTCTATATTGATCAGCCCAATATCCAAGACACCGTCTCGATTTTGCGAGGGCTGAAGGAACGGTATGAAGTCCATCACGGGGTCAAGATTTCTGATAATGCTCTGGTGGCCGCAGCAACCCTCTCCACTCGCTATATCAGCGACCGCTTTCTCCCCGATAAAGCCATTGACCTGATGGATGAAGCGGCAGCCAAACTAAAAATGGAAATTACCTCCAAGCCGGAAGAGCTAGACGAAATTGATCGTAAAATCCTCCAGCTAGAAATGGAGCGTTTATCCCTAGAGAAGGAAAGCGATCGCGCTTCTTTAGAACGTCTGGAGCGGATCGAACAAGAGATTGCCAACCTGCAGGAAGATCAGAAGACCCTGAATGCCCAATGGCAGTCGGAGAAACAGATTATCGATGATATCCAAACCATCAAAGAAGAGATTGACCGGGTCAATATCGAGATTCAGCAAGCCGAGCGTAACTATGACCTTAACCATGCGGCTGAGCTTAAATATGGCAGACTTACCAATCTGCAGCGTCAGCTTGAATCGGCGGAAACCCAGCTAGCCCAACGCCAAACCAATACTAATTCGCTCTTAAGAGAAGAGGTTACGGATGCCGACATAGCTGAAATCATCTCTAAATGGACGGGGATTCCCGTGAGCAAGCTGGTGGCCTCGGAAATGGAGAAGCTGCTGCACCTAGAGGATGAACTACATCAGCGGGTGATTGGTCAGGAAGAGGCAGTAACGGCAGTGTCTGATGCGATTCAGCGATCGCGGGCGGGTCTTGCGGATCCGAATCGTCCCATTGCTAGCTTTATTTTCTTAGGTCCCACCGGCGTAGGTAAGACAGAGCTAGGCAAAGCTTTAGCTGCCTATCTCTTTGATACCGAAGATGCCATGGTTCGCATCGATATGTCGGAATATATGGAAAAACATACGGTGGCCCGGATGATTGGGGCGCCCCCGGGTTATGTCGGCTATGACGAAGGCGGTCAACTCACCGAAGCCGTGCGGCGACGTCCCTATGCGGTCATCCTATTCGATGAAATTGAGAAGGCCCATCCCGATGTTTTTAACATCATGCTGCAAATTCTCGATGATGGCCGAGTCACGGATTCTCAGGGTCGCACCGTTGACTTTAAGAACGCCGTGATTATTATGACCAGCAATATTGGCTCTCAACATATTCTGGACTTGGCTGGGGATGATAGTCGCTATAACGAAATGCATAATCGGGTCATGGATGCCATGCGCTCCCACTTCCGACCTGAATTTCTCAACCGAATTGATGAACTGATTATTTTCCGTAGCCTGCGCAAGGATCAATTGCGCCGGATCACCCAACTGCAGGTACAAAGGCTGGCAAATCGGCTGAGCGATCGAAAGATGTCTCTTAAACTTTCCGAAGCGGCCTTAGATTTCCTGGCAGAAGTGGGGTACGACCCGGTCTATGGAGCTAGACCGCTGAAGCGAGCGATCCAGAAAGAGCTAGAGACTCAAATTGCCAAAGCGATTTTGCGCGGAGACTTTGGGGAAGGCGATACGATTCTTGCGGATGCCGAGAATGAGCGCTTAACCTTTAAGCGTATGGAATCAGACGTTGCAGCCTATCCCGTTACAGGAGCCGTTAGTTCTTAGAAAGTTGGCCTATCGCTATGCTGCTCCCGATGCTTCAGGCGGACGTCAGCGTTTCTAAAACCCTGATTCTTAAGCTAAAACCCGTTTATTCAATTGATTGACGAGGATCCTCAAAGAGAATCCTCGTCTAATTTTTGGCATTGGTTCGATTAATCGCTCACTTTGGCCTTGATATAGCACTACGCATTTTGCTTAGGACGGATTTCGTGCTTAGAGATTCACATTTGCGAAGTTCTGCTCAGTGGGCGTCTTAACACGCTTTCGTAGTGCTATACACCCTACTTCCCCTCTTCCGGGTGATCCCTCAGCTTGAAAAGAGTCCTATTGATCGCCTATATTTAGCACGATCGTTCGTTTTATATAATTATGATTTCTTTTTACTTTGCGAAACCATCCCTATTTAGTCGGCCAGTCTGGATTACGTTATTGGAGAAGCAGCTCGACTTTCAACCGATCTATGTGGAGATGGGCAATCAAGAGCAATTTTCGCCTGAATTTAGAGCCCTCAATCCCTTCTCACGAATTCCGGTGTTGGTTGACGATGGCTTTAGGGTGATGGAGTCGCAAGCCATCTTGGATTATCTGGAGACGAAATATCCCGCCCCTAAATTGTTACCAAGTGGGGCAGAAGCCTTGGCGACCGTGCGAATGGTGCAAATGGTGTCCATCAATGAGTTGGTCCCCGCCATCGGTGAACTCCTGATGCAACCGGAAGAGAAGCGAACCTATGCCCAAAATCGGGCGAACACAGCTTTAGATCTTTTCGAAACGTTATTGGGAAATGCTCCCTACTTTGGTGGCGATCAGCTCAGTTTAGGAGATATTATGGCGGGTTCCTTGGTGCCCGTGGCTGGGGATCTGGGGATTAGCCTAGAGAACCATCCGCACCTGCAAACGTGGATCAAAACGCTGATGTCAAGGCCAGCATGGCAGCACACTCAGCTATCGGATGCCGAAAAGGCAAGATTTTTGCGTAGTATCCGGGCGATGAGCAAGATTTGGCAACGTCGTCGTCGGCAACGAGCCGAGATACTCCTTGAACCCAACAAAACCGCTCCCTCAAGCTCAAGCCCAGGGAGCAGTTGAAAGCCTATGAATTTAAGGGAGACTACACGAAGGAGATTAAACCAATGCCATGCGCTCTGATTCTTTTGCTGCCATGGATAGGATTAAATCAATCATGCGATTGGAATAGCCCCACTCGTTGTCATACCAAGTAATGACTTTAAAGAAATTGGAGTTGAGTTCGATGCCTGCTCCGGCGTCAAAAATACTGGAGCAGGGATTGCTAGTGAAATCGGTAGAGACTACGGCATCCTCGGTATATCCCAAAATGCCTTGTAGGTCACCGAAAGCGGACGTTCTCATGGCTGCGCAGATATCGCCATAGGTAGTAGAACGCTCTGTTCGGAAGGTCAGGTCTACAACCGAAACGTCGGGGGTGGGCACCCGTAGCGCCATGCCTGTTAATTTACCGTTGAGTTCTGGCATCACTAAAGTCACCGCCTTGGCTGCCCCGGTAGAAGCCGGAATGATGTTTTGCGACGCACTCCGTCCACCCCGTAAATCCTTTTTACTGGGTCCATCCACGGTGGGTTGCGTTGCTGTCATGGCGTGAACAGTAGTCATTAACCCTTCTGCAAACCCAAAATTGTCATGAATAACCTTGGCAACGGGGGCGAGACAGTTGGTTGTACAGCTGGCGTTGGAGACGACCGTATGACGGTGGGGATCATAAAGATGATGGTTGACGCCCACCAATAGGGTGGGGACTTTATTGGGATCTTTCTCTTTGGTGGGAGCTGAAATGACGACCCGCTTGGCACCAGCAGTTAAATGCTTGGAAGCCGTTTCATGGGTCGTAAATAAGCCTGTGGCCTCTACGACGTAATCAACTCCAAGCTGCCCCCAAGGTAGTTCTTCCGGATTACGGATGGCGGTGCAGGGAATGAATCGATCGTTGACGATAATGCCTTCGGATGTGGCTGCGACAGTTCCTTGAAAGGGACCATGGGTGGAGTCATATTTGAGTAGATAGGCGATATTCTCGGGAGGGACCAAATCATTGATGCCCACAAACTCAAGATTGGGATTGTTGATCCCGGCCCGGAAAACCAGGCGACCAATTCGACCAAAGCCATTAATGCCGAGTTTGATTGTCATTGGAAACCTCCGATAAAGAATGAATCGATCAACGTCCAAGGGTTTACTCTTCAGCTTTTTGCAAATTATTCAGTAAAAGGACAACTCCAATCTCGCCATCCCGAGGTCGTGTCAATAAACCACTACACAGAAAACGAACCAATCCCCATACACGTCAATGTGTAATGTGAATTACGCTGAGTACCAGTCCCCTGGCAGGTGTACTCAATGGGGTATTCGACGAGAGGAAACCTTTTATCTCAATATCTGTTGAAATGCTGTAGAGAAAGAAAACCTGAATGAAGTCTGAAAAGACGATTGCGAATCAGAAAAGCGCAACCATCCATACGTTAGGGGCGAACTCAGGAAGGGAAGGTTTTCCTAATCAATTTTTTAGATCAGTTAGCTATTCAAGATAAGGTTGTAGAACTGTCACTCCTCCCCACAGATAAGAAATCGTGACTGTCGAACTAACCCATCGTACCAAAATTGTCGCCACTATTGGTCCAGCCAGTAGCTCTCCAGAGATAATTCGCAATATGGTCAAAGCGGGAATGGACGTGGCTCGCCTCAACTTTTCCCATGGCACCTATGAACAACATGCTCAGATGGTGACATTACTCCGGTCTGTGTCGAGTGAGTTGGATACCCCCATTACGCTTTTGCAGGATTTACAAGGCCCCAAAATCCGAGTGGGGCAGATTGCGGGCAACTCCATGACATTAACCGCGGGTGAGCGGTTAACCTTAGTGGCGGAAGAACATTTCCACAATCAACCTCAGACCATTGCGATTGATTATTCCTACTTGGCGACCGAAGCCCAAGCCGGTACTCCGATCTTGATGGATGATGGCTTATTGGAATTACGAGTTGAAGCGGTTGAGAATGATCAAATCCATTGCCAAATTATTCAAGGCGGGATTCTAGGCAGCCGCAAGGGTGTCAATCTCCCCAGCCTAGATTTGCAGCTTCCGTCTCTAACAGACAAGGATCGGCAAGATTTGGCGTTTGGCCTGTCCCAAGGGGTAGATTGGGTGTCCCTCAGCTTTGTGCGGCGAGCCGCAGATATTCATGTTCTAAAAGAGCTGCTAGCCAAACATGGGGCTGCAGATGTACCCGTGATGGCGAAGATTGAGAAACCCCATGCGATCGCAAATCTGGAAGCCATCCTAGATGCCTGTGATGCGGTGATGGTGGCCCGAGGGGATTTAGGCGTCGAAATGAGTGCGGAAAAAGTCCCTAAGCTGCAGAAGCAGATTATACGCGCTTGCAATAAGCGCAACCTCCCCGTGGTCACGGCTACCCAAATGTTGGATAGCATGATTCGCAATCCTCGACCGACGCGCGCCGAAGCCAGTGATGTAGCCAATGCCATTATTGATGGCACGGATGCGGTGATGTTGTCAGGAGAATCGGCTGTAGGCAAATATCCCGTCAAAGCAGTGGAAATGCTGGCCCGGATCGCCACGGATGTGGAACCGGATTTAAACTTCGTCAATAACCCGCCTGCCTGCTTTGATGAAACCCATGCCTTGAGTGAAGCGCTCAGTGCGATTCAGGATGTGCTCACCTTAAAGTGCATCGCCGCCTTTACCTCAACCGGCTATACGGCTTTAATGGCGGCAGGGGAGCGACCCCGGCACCCCGTGATTGCCATTACCCCTTTCGAGAAGGTCTATCATCGCCTCAACTTGGTTTGGGGCGTGAAGCCCATCTTAATTGACCACCAGGTCGAATCCTTCGAGGAGTTGGTATCCCAAGCCCAATCGTACCTATTGGCCAAGGAAATTGTGGATTATGGAGACAAAATCTTGATTATTGGAGGAATTCCCACCCAGCAGCCGCGAGGGACTAATTTCATCAAGATTCATCGGATTGAGTAGGGGTGACTAGCGCTTTTTTGGGCGCAGCCCCCATTTCTGTAGTTCAACCGCCCAGAACCCCAGACTTGCGATCGCAAGACAAAGCAACAGCTCAGCGACAGAAAGGGGCTGGGTTTCGAAGATTTTTTGGAACATCGGATTGTAAAGGACCAATAATTGGAGTCCAGTGGTTAGCACCACCGATCCGAGTAACGGTTTGTTGCTCATTACCCCCATGTTGAAAAAGGATTCTTGCTCACCTCGAATCGCTTGGACCAGGAAAATTCGAGAAAACGCCAAAGTGGAAAAGATTAAGGTTTGCCAATGGGCTAAATCGGATTGCCAGCCCCAATAGCCCACCCCAAAAAACAGGCTGCCTAACCAGAATCCAATCCAAGCAATATCACGCCCAACACCGCGGCTAAACAAATTCTCAGCGGGAGAGTAGGGAGAACGGCGCATAATGTTACGCTCTGCAGGTTCCACACTCAGCCCAATTGCTAGTAAGCCATCTGCCAGTAGATTGATCCATAAAATTTGCAGAGGGAGGAGGGGAATGGGCATGCTCACCAAAGGAGCCATCAGGATTACCCACAGCTCACCACAATTGCCGCTCAGAGTGTACTTGATAAATTTGCGAATATTGTCATAAATCACCCGTCCTTCCCGCACCGCCGCCACAATAGTGGAAAAGTCATCATTTAGCAGAATCATATCCGCGGCCTGTTTGGCGACATCGGTTCCGGTGATACCCATGGCTACCCCAATATCGGCTTGTTTCAGCGCAGGGGCATCATTGATGCCGTCCCCAGTCATGGCTACGATCTGTCCTTGCTGCTGCAAAGCGCGTACAATCGCTAGCTTATGTTGAGGGGAGACGCGGGCATAGATAGACACTTGCTGAACCGCGTCAGCAAGCTGGGCCGGATTGAATTGGGTTAAGTCCTGCCCGGTCAGCGGGGGGTGGCTTGAAATATTCAGCTGTTGGGCAATGGCTTTGGCGGTAATCGGATGATCCCCCGTAATCATCACCGGGCGAATCCCGGCGGTTTGGCAGAGGAACACGGCATCTTTCGCTTCGGGACGGGGGAGATCAATCATAGCGACCAATCCCACCAAGACTAAATCCTGCTCCAGGTTTTGCAGAGATAGCCCATTCGAACTTTGAGGAAGCCATCGCAGGGCAATGCCTAAAATACGCTTTCCTTCAGAAGCCAAGCGATCATGAACTTGGAGGATTTTCTGGCGTTTTATCTCAGAAAGCGGCTCAATCCAATCTGTGCCCAGAATATGACTGGAGACATCCAAGAGGCGGTCGAGAGCCCCTTTGGTGAACATCAGTTTTAAGGAGTTGAGTGGCGCTGGAGCCTGTTGAGCAAGCGTCTCTAAACAAGGCATTGCCTTCCATTGATGGACTGTACTCATCAACTTGCGGTTGGCATCAAAGGGTAATTCTTGATAACGGGGAAGATGTTGCCGGGATTGGGGAGGCCAAGCGCCCAACTGGGCCGAAACGGCCAGCAACGCCGTTTCCGTTGGATCCCCCAAAAGCAGGAAGTGGTCGGGTTGTTCGGGATCCAATTCCAGGCAGGCATCATTACAGAGGGCCATCCCGGTCAACATCACATCCAATGCAGACTGTTGATTGGGTTGGAGGTCTTGAAAATGATTATGGGAAGAAGGTTTGGGGGTTAGGGGGATGGCGGGAGGAGGGAGGGTGATTTCTGTGCCAGCAACCACCAAATTAGTGGCGGTCATGCGGTTTTCAGTCAGCGTTCCGGTTTTGTCCGAACAGATGACTGTCACAGAACCCAGGGTCTCGACTGCGGGCAGCTTCCGAATCAGGGCCTGATGCTTCAACATCCGCTGAGCCCCCAACGCCAGCGCGATTGTGACGATGGCGGGTAACCCTTCTGGAACGGCTGCGACTCCCAAACTCACGGCGGTCAAAAACATAAACCGCAAATCTTCACCCTGGAGCAGTCCAAGGAGAAAAATGATCAGGATTAGGATTGTGATTGTGATCGCAAGTTGTTTGCCGAACTGATCCAACCGCTGCTGCAGTAGCGTCGGACTGGGCTTTGCCGTTTGGATCGCTGCCGCAATCCGGCCTAGCTCCGTATTCATCCCAGTATCAGTGACAACCGCTTCACCTCGACCATAGGTAACGGCAGTCCCCATATAGACCATGTTGTGGCGTTCTGCTAAGGGGTGCTGATCGGCTAAGGCATCGGAGATCTTATCAATCGGCTCTGATTCTCCCGTTAGAGAGGCTTCTTGTACCCGTAAAGAGGCACTGTCAAGGACTCGGCAATCGGCGGGAATAAGGTTACCCGCTTCAATGCTGATGACATCCCCTGGAACGAGGAACTGAGCCCCTATCTCTTGCCAAGCGTCCTGGCGGCGCACCCGAACAGAGGGGACAGCCAGTTTTTTGAGAGCAGAAATGGCTTGTTCAGCCTGGTAATCTTGAAAGAAGCCCAGTCCAGCATTGAAAATAACAATGGCTAGGATCGCTAAGGCATCTTTCAGATCCCCCAGCAAACCGGATAGAACTGCAGCCACAATTAGAATTAAAACCATCGTGGCCGTTAGCTGTTTCCACAGCATCTGCCAGGGGCTTTCGCGGTCTTGTTCGATCAGTTCATTCAAGCCATAGGTCTGTTGTCGAATCGTTGCCTCAGCTTGGGAGAGCCCCTGATCAAGAGAGGTGTCCAGATGATGCAGGACTTCCTCTGGATGCAGCTGATACCACTCCATACTGGATTCCCTCTAATGTACGGCCTTTTCCTCATCCTAATAAAGACAGGGATCCGTTGCTCTACCTCAATTGTAGTGATCGAGGAACGGTATTCAACCGAATACTGGGCAAGAAGAGAGATAACTTATTGCAATTCATTGAGATTGCCTGGATTAATCCAAGCATGCCCTAGGCTCAGAAAGACTCACGGAAGGGATCACTAGGGATCAGCTCTAAGGATTATTCAACTGAGACGGAAATTAAGCCAAAATTAGGTATTGAGCAGAGTGTATTTATGGTCAACTTAGCTGAGCGTCCGTCTGGTTCGTCCCCGTGGAAATTGGGGCGACTGACTCAGCTATTGCTTCTGGCCGTAGTGGTGCTGACCTATAGCGTCATTGAAATGGCCGTGGCCAATTCACTCTTCCTCACCCATGTGGGTGCAGATGGCTTACCCCTTGCCTTTATTTTGATTGGTCTGTTTTCGATCCCGGCCTATGCAATGTTCTCACAGGTGGTGGATCGCTACAGCCGTCCCCAATTGTTTCGCTATATGCTGCTGTTGGCCGCAGTGATGGCCGTCGGCATGTGGTTCCTCCTGGCTGAGACAGGACTCGTCACCTACTATATTGTCCTAATTTTGGTCTTTTTTCAGTGGGACTTTCACAACAATATTCTCTATGCCAGTTTACTAACAGATTATTTTTCGGCTCTGGACTATAAGCGCTATGCTCCGTTTATTGGTATGGCCCAAGCGGCTGGCACCTTAGTCGGAGGTGGATTGACGGCGCTGCTGTCCCACTTCTTCTCTACCCGGGAGCTATTGCTGGGGTTGCCGGTTGTATTTGGAATTGCGATCGCACAATTGTTTTTCCTGGAAAACACCCAGCGCCAAATTGAAACCGTCAGTAAAACAGACAATGTGGGCATGATTGAAGCCCTGAAGACCTTTCCTGACTTGGTGAGGCGCTACCCGCTGATGCTCTTCCTCGCCGCCAGCAGCTTCCTACTGGTCATCATCTACCTATCCGCCGAATTCTTATGGTTTAGCATCTACGCCGATAACTTTACCGAAGATGCCCTCACCGGTTTCTTAGGCCTGATGCGGGTGAGTGTCAGCGTTATTCAGGTGCTAGTGCTCTATTGCTTTACCCGTCCCCTTTTGCACTGGGTCGGGGTGGCGCGGATGAATGTGGTCTATCCCTTAACGACGCTGTTTGGTTTGTTTGGCATTGTCCTGCAAACCAGCTTACCGGCTGCCATCGCTCTCCATATCAATGGGGATGGTCTTTACAAAAGCATCAATATTCCCGTTCATCAACTCAACTACAATGCCGTTCCCCGAGAATTTCTCGGTCGAATTCGCACCCTGAGCGATGGCTTTTTCTATGCAGTGGGCTTAACCTCAGCGGGGGGACTCCTGTGGATCTGCCATCACACCCTCAGCTTGGCCCAAATTTCCTGGATAGCCATTGGCCTGACTTGCGTGTTATTTGGCCTGCGCTTACCCATGGGCAAGTACTATGCCCAGGGTCTAGAAGAAATGATTCGTTCGGATGCCATTAACTTAGATGAGCTGGGGGATGTGCAAGCGCAATTTCCGGCAGAGTCCAATGCGGTGATTCGCGACTTGCTCAAAGATAGCGATCGCTACACTCAAATTAAGGGTCTGGAATTTGCAACCCAATTGGGGCAACCCAGCCAGTTTTATCTGGATGTCCAGCCCTTGCTAGGACAGGACGATCCCGAGTTGCAAACGGCTATTGTTCGTCTATTCAGCACGAATCCCGATCCAGAAACCGTCGCGATTTTCGAAGATTGCCTGCAGACCGCTTCTGGTGCACTTCGCTCCACCGCCTTAGAGATACTGATTGCGAATCGTTACCCCTTTACAGCAGAACAGCTACAGACCCTTTTAAAAGAAGCCGATCCAACCATTCGGTCCTTAGCCGCTGTCGCCGTCGATCAAGTCGGCCAAATGGACGAAACCCTGCAAGCCACCTGTGATCAAATCTGGTACTCAGGTTTGTCTGAAGCTGCGGGTCAAGCCGTTGTGCGGGTAGTCGCCTGCAGCCACGATCGTAGATTGATGCCGTTGCTCACGAAATTACTGATCCAGGACGACCCCGGCATCCAGCAGGAGAGCTTGGCTATCCTGGCTACTCTGGGCCAAGCTGGGGACCGGGACCTAGCGGATATCGCCATTACGGCCCTCGATCATCCGGCTCCCTTAGTGCGAGCTGCCGCCTTTCAGTTATTGGGTGTGGTCCATGTCCCTGACTATGTCACTCACATTGCCGTCGGATTTGAAGATTCTGATCCTCGGGTTCGCCAGCAGGCGGCTCAGATTTTGCCGGCCTATGGCAAGACGGGATTGCTGATGGCCCAAGAGAGTTTATCTGCGAAGGATACGGACGTAGTGAATACTGCGATCGCAGCCATCGGACAGGTGCGTAATCGCCAAGCTGGCAAGATCTTGTATGAACACCTAGCGCCTGAGTTTCAGCAGCTCGTCCATACCCGCAAATGGCAGCAGCAACTCCCCAGCACAGACCCCAATTGGCAACCTTTAGCCTTAGCCATTGAAGATTTTCACAATCGCCTGTTGCAAAAGGTGCTCTACATTTTGGCCTGTTTGGGCCATGACCGCACCGTCAACGCCATTAATCGGATTTTGAGCACTAATGAGCAAAAGGATTTAGCCAGCGCGGTCGAAGCCTTGGCTTCCTTGAAAAATCGTCGCTTTGTCTTACCGCTTCTGCCCGTGCTGGAACAGTTTGTCAAAAAAGAGCCAACGAGTGGGCGGAGCTGTGTTGAACCCCAATGGATGCGCGATAAAGGGTATAAATTACTGTTAGAGGCCTTGGAAACTCAGGATCGATGGATTCGGATCGGGGCTTTAATTGCCCTAGCGGGGGTACCCTCTGCTTTAGTCAATGATCCAGACTCCCTGGTCAAAACCGTGGCAGAACAGATTTTTCTGTCGGTTGATCCAGATCCCTTACCCACCCATCAATTTATGAAACGCCTGCTGCTGCTCAAGGAAGTCGCTCTGTTTAAGAACCTATCGCTGGATGAGCTACTGCTGATTGACCAAACCCTAGAACAAGAGCAAAAACTGGCTGGTGAAACCATCTTTTCGGAAGGGAGCTGGTGTACTCACTTCTACATCATTGCTGAGGGTAAGGTTCAGATTGTGAAAAACATTGATGACCAATCCTGCGATTTAAAGCAGCTTTCAGTTGGTGAATACTTTGGGGAAGTGGCTTTGTTTGATGACGCTCCCCATTGGGATGGAGCCGTCGCATTAGAAGATTGCACATTGCTAAAGCTGGAGAAGAACCGCTTTATTAGCCTAATGACCCAGCGCCCCCATATTATTTTGGAAATTTGCCGATTTCTCAGTCAGCGCCTTCGAGAAACGGATAATTATCGATCTTTAGGAACCCTTGAAACTTCTCAACTCTCAGAAGTTCAATCGTAAGCAGGATTTACACTGGAATTAGAGTCTGATCACCTGAGTGGGGGTAGCCTGATGGCTGTCTGATTTGCGGAGGAGTGTGACGCGATGCCAACAGTGACACTAAAACTGGACGGGATGAGCTGTGCTGCTTGTGCTAACAGTATCGAGAAAGTCCTCAAGAATTTAGATGGTGTTGAGGACTGCAGTGTCAACTTTGGGGCCGAGCAAGCGACAGTTCACTACAACCCCACTCAAATAAAACCTGCAACCGTGGCTGCCTCTATTGATGCGGCTGGATATGGAGCTGAGGTTCTGGATGATCGGGATTGGTACCAGCTAGCAGATGATCTGTCTGAGCGTCTTACCTCCCCATCCTCTCAACGACTTCAACTCAAAGTGTTTATCGGTGGTGTGATCAGCATTTTACTGATGGTGGGATCACTGCCAATGATGACAGGCATCCCCTTGGCATGGATTCCAGGCTGGGCTCATCACCCCATCTTGCAGCTTATTCTGACTGTGCCAGTCCAGTTCTGGTGTGGCTATCCCTTCTATGGCGGAGCACTTAAGGCTCTAAAGCAGCGAACTGCCACGATGGATACGCTGATGGCCCTGGGGACCAGTGCCGCTTTTTTCTATTCTTTGGCGGTGACCTTTATCCCCGCAGGAGCAAACCAGGGCCTTGGGGTTTACTACGAAACCTCTGCTGTGGTGATTACCCTAATCCTGTTGGGACGATGGTTTGAAGAGCGAGCCAAAGGCCAAACTTCTACAGCGATTCGTCAGTTGATGGGCTTGCAGGCCAAAACGGCGCGGGTGATTCGGGATGGGCAGGTCGTGGAGATTGCGATCGCAACTGTGCAACCGGGCGATACTGTTCTCGTCCGTCCCGGAGAAAAAATCCCCGTGGATGGCGAAGTCATTGAAGGTCAATCCACCATAGATGAAGCAATGGTAACGGGGGAAAGCCAGCCGGTTCTTAAGCAACCCGGTGATCTCGTGATTGGGGCAACGCTGAATAAAACAGGCAGTTTCCAGTTTCGGGCTACTCATGTGGGCAAAGAGACGGTCTTGGCTCAGATCGTCAAATTAGTGCAAGAGGCGCAAGGATCGAAAGCGCCGATTCAACGCTTGGCCGATCAAGTCACAGGCTGGTTTGTCCCAGCAGTGATCACCATTGCAGTCATCACCTTTATCGTCTGGCTAATCACCACCCAAACTCTCTCCTTGGCCTTAATTACAGCGGTTGGTGTTCTGATTATTGCTTGCCCTTGTGCTTTGGGATTAGCCACGCCGACTTCGGTCATGGTGGGTACGGGCAAAGGGGCAGAACACGGCATTCTGATTAAAGGGGCCGAGAGCTTAGAGCTAGCCCATCAAATTCAAACCATCGTGCTGGATAAAACAGGCACCCTGACCGAGGGGAAGCCGACTGTGACAGACTTTAGGACGGTAAAGGGCACCAGTCATGGCAATGAGCTTTATCTCTTGCAGCTAGCCAGTATCGTCGAAAGCCACTCCGAACACCCGTTGGCTGAAGCGGTCGTCCGTTACGCTCAAGCCCAGGGCGTGGACGTATCGCTGAGTGATACACGAAACTTTGCTGCGATCGCAGGTCAAGGCGTCCAAGCCCAAGTCCAAGGCCACCAGATTCATATTGGCACCCAGCGCTGGCTTCAGACCTTAGGGATCGAAACGGATACGCTGCAGACCTATGCCCATCAATGGGAAGCCCAAAGCAAAACCGTGATTTGGCTGGCAGTGGATCATCAGCTCGAAGCCATTATGGGAATTGCGGATGCCTTGAAACCCACCTCGATCGAAGTGGTCCAAACCCTGAAGCAGATGGGGTTAGAGGTGGTGATGCTAACGGGGGATAATGGGCGTACTGCTGGTGCGATCGCAGCTCAAGCCCATATTGAACAGGTAAAAGCAGAAGTCCGCCCCGACCAAAAAGCTGCCACCATCCAGCAACTCCAGGCTGATGGCCACATCGTCGCTATGGTGGGGGATGGCATTAACGATGCCCCTGCCTTAGCTCAAGCAGATGTAGGGCTAGCCATTGGCACAGGCACTGATGTTGCCATTGCCGCCAGCGACATCACGTTGATTTCAGGGGATCTACAGGGTATCGTCACGGCCATCCAACTGAGTCGGGCTACCATGAGTAACATCCGTCAGAATCTCTTCTTTGCCTTTATCTACAACATTATTGGCATCCCTGTTGCTGCTGGGATTCTCTACCCCTTCTGGGGATTGCTCCTTAACCCGATGATTGCGGGGGCAGCCATGGCCTTTAGCTCTGTCTCAGTGGTAACCAATGCCCTCCGACTGCGGCAGTTTCAACCGGGGTTATTTCGCTAGTAAAAGTCCGGTATACAAAGCAGCTCCCACAATAAAAGACATAAAACAGCTCTCCTGCTCATCAGGCAGTTCCCGCTTGAGCACATTGAGAATAATACTGCCCGCCAAAAACGACCAAATAATCAAGACGCCTGCCTTATCTAGCATGGCCGATTGTCCTAAGACCATCCCCAAAATAATCGCAGCTACCAACAACCACCGTCCTCGCTGGTTATAGGGGGTTTTGTGATGCTCATACAAATGATGATCAATGATAAAAAAGTGCAAGGCCAATGCGGCAAAAAAGAGGATGCAGGTATAGAGACTATGGGCCCCTAAATCTTGGAGTAAATAGCCCAAAATCACATTAAGGGCAGCAAAAGCGCTGATATGAATCCAAAAGATAACGGTACCAGCACCATCAGTATTTTGCTCTTCCTGATTGGCTTTCCGAGACTGTAACACCAAACTGTCTAATCCATAAAAGACCACTAAGCCTAAGAGTGCCAGCAGATAAACATGATTCTCTAAATAGATAATGAACGGCACTTGTGCATGTTCGATCTCTTCTTGAGCATGACTCAACTCCGGGAAAATCTCTAAGAAAACAAAGCCGATAGACACCCCACCCGCAAACGAAAGCCACCGATGGTGAGGGATAAAACTGGGGATAGTAAGCTTAGAAAAAAAGGCATGGACAACCGCTAAACCGATGGCGAGAAATATCCCAGGATTAACCATTTTGCTTGGCTCTCAGTGTATTCAAGCTGCACTCGCACCAACTCTACCAGCTAAATTGAACGCTGTTGTTAAATCGACATAGACTTTTGCTGAGAAAAAGTGAGTTTCTAGTCCGCCAATGAAGACCGAAGGATTAAGCTTTAGAAGCCGGCTGCAGAATCCACCGCTGTGTGATTATTCCCAATGCAATCCCTAAACCTAAAATAATCCAGAAGCCCAAAGGCGACTGTTCTAAGCCATGGGGCAGGTTCATGCCAAACAAGCTGCACAGAGCAGTGAGGGGTAGAAATACAGCAGCCAATAGATTCAGGCGTTGAGCCGTACGGACCGATTCCAAGCTGAGGCGACTTTGTTCCTCTACCCGTCGCGCTAAGTCAAACTCCAGGGCATTTTTAACATCGGTATAAAGCAAATCCAGCGTCCGATCTAAATCATTCGCCCAATCCCGTAGATCAATGATGTCTCTATCCTCAGGGACATCCTCCCGAGCAGTTTGCAGGGTAGCCATCATATTTTTAGCCGCACGACAGAGAGGAGCTAAGTTTTCTAAGATCTGGAAATAGTCGTCTGCCAAGGCAGCTTGACTATACGCTTGGCTCAGTTGCTGCTCTGCCTTGCTATAGTCTTTGAGATGTTTTTTAAGTCGGGGTAACCCCTCTCCTCCCTCACTGCACTTCCAGATTCCTTGAGGATTGCGCCAAAAGAAGATTCCCTGCCGCTGCCGACTTCCGGGTTGGGGGAGTTTATGGAGAACCAGTAGCAGATGAT
The DNA here is from genome assembly GCF_028285745.1 of Acaryochloris sp. IP29b_bin.137. Classification (GTDB taxonomy): domain Bacteria; phylum Cyanobacteriota; class Cyanobacteriia; order Thermosynechococcales; family Thermosynechococcaceae; genus Acaryochloris. The sequence continues at coordinate 28,619 of NZ_JANQOP010000039.1, forward strand.
CCTCGGCTAGCATCGCCCGCTGTTTGCCAGCCCCCTTTTGGCCAAAACGGCGTTTAATTTCATCAGGGAGTTGCCAATTGGCAGGCAGTTGCATCGTCATGTTTTTTGCAGTGTCTTTTACTCCCAATTTGCCCAACTGCACGATCTTTTGTGCAGACAGAGTATAGAATGCCCCAGACATCCCATCCTTAGAATGGGCTCACCACAATTGAAAAGAACAGCTGGCTGTCATCAAAGCCACTGTTTGCACCTTGTCCCACCGAGAGGATCGGAATTCCCCAATCTAAACGAGCCGACATCAGATCAGACCACTGCCATCTCAATCCCAAACCGACAGCCGCTAAAGTCTCTTCCCTCCCTGGATTTGAGTTAGGGAGGGTGTAGCTCCATCCATGACCGATATCGAAGAAGGGAGCGAACTGCAGTAGTCCTTGTTGGTTGTTCCCAAACCGAACCAGGGGCAAACGATATTCTGCGGAACCAAATAATCCGTTATCAACGAGTAAGAGATTCTGGGGATACCCTCGAACACTATTCAGCCCCCCTAAACCGTACTGCTGCAGAGGGACTAATGGCCGATCGGCAAATTGAACCGTCGAACGCAATAGTAAGAGGTTGCTAGGCGCAAATTGCTTGACCCACTGTGCTTGTCCCCGCCAGAGGAAAAATCGGCCATCAGGTGCCGTTTGATTAATCGTGGCCAAGACATCTAACCCAATACCAAACTCAGATCGCAATGCGAGAACAGAATCATTCCCCCGTTGGGTCCACTCCTGGAATAATCGCAGTTGAGAAACTTCGGTGCGGCCTTGATTATCTGCCCCCGGAGATAAAGGAAAGGGGAAGCCCAGTAAAGAGGTGTCACTTTCCTGGCGACCCAGCGTAATGCCTAATGCTAGCTCCTTCTGGGGCGTCAGGATAACGGGCTGGCGATAGGTCAAACTGATATCTCGTGACACTCCTTCGATATCTAGCTGATCGAAGGGTTCTTCCACAACTCGACTCCAAACCTGACTGAAACTTGCACCAATGGTGCCATTGCGAGCATTAATCGGAACGGTGTAGCTAAAGTCCAATTCATTGCTGCCATCCGTATTGGCATAACCCAGCCGAACGCCATCCCCAAATCCCAAGAGATTGGCTTCGCTAACCACAACTTGTCGTTGAAAGCTGCCAATACTCCCAGACCGTTGGTTATCTAAAACAAACTGCACATCAAACGTGGGAGCTTCTTCAACTTTCACCTGCAGGATGCTCAAACCTGGGCCTGAACCAGCGGTCAGTTCAGCAGATATATTACCGATAAGCGGATCGATCTGGAGCAACCGCATGGATTCCAATAACTCATTCACATTCAGGGGCGGTCCTGCTCCCAGGTTTAGACGCTTACTGACGTAGCTAGATTTGAGATGTTTATTGCCGGAGACTTCGATATCCTCAAGTTGTCCTTCCACAACTTGTAACGTGACGATGCCGTTTTCAATAACCTGATCGGCTGGAAGATAAGCACCTGAGGTGATGTAGCCCTTCTCAATATAGTATTGTGTCAGGGCCGAACGGGCTTCTAAAAGCTGTGAAAAAGGAACGGCATCTCCCGTAAACGGCTTGGTAACGCGCTCAATTTCTGCTTCACTGAAGACGGTATTCCCCGTCACACGATATTGGGTGACAGTGATAAAGGTAGGGTTATCTGGAGATTCGGGTTGGGGAACGGGCTGTGGCGGAGCGTTTAACAAGTCTTCCGAAGAAGGGAGTTTCTGAGGGACTTGAGGTGTAGGCTCAGGCAATGTTTCCGGTTCAATCCGATTGAAGTCAGGGGGGGGATTACTCGGGGAGATAGATTGTGCGGAAACACCCAGGGGGAGAGAGCAAAGTCCCCATAATCCCAACAAAGTTCTGAGAAGGTGAAAGCGAAGGCGAAGAAAACGATATTCAGAAGCCATCTTTAAGGTTCATCAGTAACTGTCTTAGCTTAGGAATAGGGGAGTGATTCTAATTCGATTAAGCTCACTTTATCATCATGATGTCATCGAAAAAATACGCAATCCCTCAACAAAAATAAATTTTTCTAGTCAGCTTATTCACCTATCAATTCATAGGATCACTATCCTGTAAGGCCTTTAAGACATGAGGCTTACGTGGACTGTTCTTATTGGCATGAATTGCGTTTTAGCTCACACCCTATTCTCTCGGGTATACAAAAAGCTGGTTGCGACTATTGTCAATGGATAGCGTGAGACTCAGCAAAATGATGAGGCGTAAATTAGGAATTCTTCCGGTTATTCTTTTTCTCTATTTTTCAATAAAAAATGGAGGGGAAAACCTATTGAATGTCAACCCGCTCCTTCAGTATTTGCAGATAAAGCTTCTAGAAATCAATTAGAGTGGGTAAGGGTGAGAAACCCATTTCAGCCTTGGTCGCTCCTACCTTATGTTGTTGCCCGTTAGCATCGAATTTACCACCCTCTGTCAGACACAAGTGACCTTGCTAATACAAAGCTTTCAAGTCAACATGGGTGCTGTTTATTTGTCCAAGGATTTGCCCGCTCGGCAGCAAGGCGAGCTAGTCCCCATCATTATTTACCCTGAAGATCTTGCCCACGACCTACAGCCCGCTACCCTCCAACTTCCCGCCAGCGCCTCTGTCCCAATTATTCGTCCTTCCTCCATCTCTGCTGCAAGTCAGGCTGAAGTCCCTTCAGAGCTGGAACATAAGGAATATGGGCCAACGTTAGTGTCTCCCAACTCAACACTGGCGTTATCTCAAACTCAACGACTCGTGATTCCCTTGATCCATGATGAAATGGTGTTGGGCTTGCTGGTCGTTGCCCGAGACCACCTTGCCTGGAGTGAGGGGGAACAATCTCAATTGCAGCAGATTGCTGATACCCTGGCGATCGCATGTATTTTGGACCAGCGATCGCAATGGCTAGCCAATTCTCAGTATCAGCAGCGCGCCCTGAAGTCGGAACAGCATCAGACCCTTTCAAATCTGCTACATCAGTTCCGCAATCCCCTCACCGCTTTAAAAACCTTGGGCAAACTCCTCCAAAAGCGATTTAGTGAAGCGGATAACAATCGCAAGATTGCGGCCAGCATTGTGGAACAGAGCGATCGCTTAGAAGAGATGCTCCACCAGTTTGACGATGCCATCGATTTAGGGGAAGCTGCTATCGAACCTGGGGATGTGGACGCTTGGGTATCCACCCCTCCCCATTCTCCCCCCGCCCTCCCCCCTTCGTTACCGTTAGGGGAGGATGAGCTGCATCTACAACCTTGTCAGCTTATGGATATTCTCAGCCCCTTGATTCAATCAGCGGCGGGACGAGTCGATCAAAAGAAACTACAGCTAGCGGTTAGCATTCCCAAGGATTTGCCTCCTATCCAAGCAGATGGAATGGCTCTGCGCGAGGTTTGTAGCAATCTGTTGGACAACGCTTTGAAATACACCCCTGCTGGGGGTGAGGTGTGTATGGCGGTCCATCGCCAAGTCCCCGATAGCGGCCTCTCAGGACAATTATTGTTGATCAGTGATAGTGGACCGGGGATTCCCCAGACTGATTTAAATCGAGTGTTTGAGCGTGAATATCGCGGGGTACAGGCACAAACCGATATTCCTGGAACCGGTTTAGGGTTGGCCATTGCCAAAACCTTAGTAGAACAAATGCAGGGCGAAATTCAAGCCTTTAGTCCTCGCATTGATCAGCCCGATCAGTTGACTGGGGCTGCGCCAGGCAGCACATTCCTGGTGAGATTGCTGGAATCTGACGTCAAGATTCTAACCTAAGCAGGGTAGCCTATAAAGGGTTAATGAAGCGGGGTTATCCGCTCTCACTAGTCAAAACAAACGTTTGTGGGGAATAGTACTGAATGCTGTTGAGCAATCCAATGGTAGCTGAGGTGGCGATGGAAGCAGAGGATGCGATCGCAAATAATCTCAAGCAATTTTTGCTGGTGTTATCGGTCTCCTTAAGCGTTGCCACGCTACCCCAGGTGTTTAGCTGGTTTCGGCAAATTCCCTATACGCTGCTGCTGGTGATTGTGGGCCTGTGCCTAGCCTTTGTCGATGTCCGCTTAGTAGATTTGTCTCCAGAGCTGATTCTAGCCATCTTCTTACCGCCGCTCCTCTTTGAAGCGGCCTGGAATCTGAAATGGTCTGACCTCAAAAAAGATTTATTTCCCATCTGTCTTTACGCCATTTTTGGTGTGGTGATCACCGTGGGTGGTGTCGCCTATGGCCTTAACCAATTTGCCGGCATTTCTCTTACCACCGCTCTGTTAATTGGCGCTAGCTTATCAGCCACGGATCCGGTTTCCGTCATTGCCCTATTCCGGGAACTGGGGGCAGGCAAACGCCTTAAAACCCTGATGGAAGGGGAAAGCCTATTTAATGATGGTATGGCGGTTGTGGCCTTTAGCTTTCTGGTAGGCCTACCCCTGGGGGTAAGTACTTTTGAACCGTCGCAAGTCCTGGGACAACTACTAGCCGTGATTGGCATTGGCATTGGTGTTGGTTCTCTGATTGGCTTTGGGATTTCCTACCTTACCCAACGCTTTGATTTACCCCTGGTGGAGCAGTCGCTGACCTTGGTGTCTGCCTACGGCACCTATTTGCTGACAGAAGACTTGGGCGGTTCTGGCGTCATTGGCGTGGTCACCACTGGCCTGGTGCTGGGCAACTTCGGTTCCCGAATTGGCATGAACCCCAGGACCCGCCTGATTGTCACAGAGTTTTGGGATTTTCTGGCCTTCTTTGTCAACTCCATCGTCTTTTTGCTAATTGGCGATCAGATTCGGTTTGCCATTTTAGGCGATAACTTGGGCACCATTGTCGTTACTATTTTGGGAATGCTGGTGACGCGGGCTGTCTCCATTTATGTTCTGGGGCTGTTTAGTAATGTCACCGCCAAGTCAGAGATCCCTATAAAAGATCAAACTGTTCTCTGGTGGGGAGGGCTAAGAGGATCTGTATCCATTGCCCTGGCCTTGAGTGTGCCTGCAGTGCTGGGTGAGCGGGAAGAGATTATCGCCACGGTGTTTGGCGTCGTGTTGTTTACATTGTTGGTCCAAGGGTTAACGACCAAGTTTTTGCTCCAAGGCCTGGGGTTGATTGGCGATCAGACACAACAGCAGGATTACATGGCTGCGATCGCACGTCGAGCAGCCCTCTCTCGGGTCTTGGATTATCTAGAGAAAGGAGATTCCCGACCAGGGATTGAGCCAGAATTCTATCGGTATCAAACAGCCTTAGTTGAAGGACAGTTGGCTAAAATCGAATCCGAACTGGACGAGATGCAAAAACAATATCCTCAGCTCAAGGAGTTCACCGCAGAGCAACTTAAAGAGGAGCTACTCGCGGTTGAAGCAGATACCTACGCCGAATTTGTCCGAGCCGGTCGCCTCAATAAGGAGTTAGCCCCTTTTCTGGCTGAAGTGTTTATTCCAGAATAATCAGGGCTCAGATGTAACGGAAAACAACGGTCTCTTAGCAAGACTCTCAAAGTTGAGTATCCTAGGCTAACAAGGTTCCTCAATGTTTTTACTCGGTATTATGGCCAAAGATTCTGCCGAACTCATTCCAGTCAGCCAATTACAAGAACGCTATAACATTAAGCGTTCAGCTCTCTACAATCGTCTATCGGCACTGGAATTACAGCCCACAAAAGTGGGGCGGCGGGCCTTTGTGACCCCAGCCGATGTTGGGCGACTGGATGCTTTGGCCGATCATATTGAGGCTGGTGGAAATATCCATGATTTTGCAGAGCAAGCATCCAGCGTAGACGCGAGCGCTTTGACCGTTACTGCTGAAGACAGCATGACTCCCGTGAATCCAAATGCGAACTTTGCCACTTTTTTAGATGCGTTTGCCTCTCGGCCAGAGCCTGTGCAAGCGCTGACGAATCGACTAGATTTACTAGAAAAAGCGGCAGCCCATGAGTGGTTGTTGCCAACATCGGACTTGTCAATGACCCTAGGATTGTCTCGGCGTTCAGTGGGCAAGTATCCAAAGTTTGAGCGGTATGGCTTTGTCTTTACCAAGGTGGGACAAATGGGAACCGAAACATCATGGCGGGTGCAGAAAGCAGCAAAACCCAAAAAGAAGTTTAAGCGTTAGAACCTAAATTTGCAGGCGTTAGGACGAGTAGGCACGCTACGAGATTGACCCCGCCTCCATCAGATGCCATTCAAGTATCATCTTCTCCCCTATATGGAAGAGCCATCACCGCCCATACTTCAAGATTTCAGCGATTTAGAGAGGCGTTCCTACAGTAGAACAACTGTCAGTTGCAGAACTTGATTCTCAAATACTATTCGATGGATTTTAAAGGGCAGATGGGTATGCTGGAAAAGCAGCCTACCTTCCTCACAACATGAGCAATACCGTCGAAACCGCCAGCTTTCTGCAAGATTTAGATCGCATTTCTCAAATTCGTCAGGAAATTGCATCTCACCTGTCTAGCATTGCTGACACCTTAGAGGATGCCGAACGTGCAGGGCAATCTGCCTCGGGATCATTGCAGCTTCAACAGGAAATTGAAGATGTCAGTATTGCCAGCCGCAATTTAAAGCAGGGGGTCTTCCGGCTTATGGTTCTGGGAGATATGAAGCGAGGAAAAAGCACTTTCCTGAACGCCCTGATTGGCGAGAATTTGCTGCCCAGTGATGTGAATCCCTGTACGGCGTTGCTGACCATCTTGAGATATGGTCCCGACAAGACCGTCACCATCCACTTCAATGATGGTAAATCCCCCGAACAAATTGATTTTGCTAGCTTCAAAGATCGCTATACCATTGCCCCAGAAGAAGCAAAGCAACTGGAGGAACAAAAGCAGATTGCCTTTCCTGATGTCAGCCATGCCGTTGTCGAATATCCTCTCCCTTTACTGGAAAAAGGCGTTGAGATTGTTGATAGCCCTGGCTTAAACGATACGGAAGCAAGAAACGACCTGTCTTTAGGGTTTATTCAAAACTGTCATGCCATCCTCTTTGTGCTGCGGGCCACCCAACCCTGCACCCTCGCTGAACGCCGCTATCTGGAGAACTACATCAAGGATCGGGGACTGTCAATCTTCTTCTTGATTAATGCTTGGGACCAAATTCAGGACAGTCTGATTGACCCCGATGATCCTGAAGAGCTAGAAGATGCCACCCGCAAACTCCATAAAGTCTTTCATGCCAATTTGGCAGAATACTGCCAGATCGATGGCTATGATCTCTATGAAGAACGGGTCTTTCCCATCTCAGCCTTGCAGGCCCTCCGCAAGCGAGTCAAAGACGCTGACGCCAACTTAGAGGGGACAGGGTTTCCGGGCTTTTTATCGGCGCTGAATACCTTCCTCACCCAGGAGCGAGCCATTTCTGAATTGCGGCAAGCCCGAACCCTGGCGCGGCAAGCGTTCAGTCGAGTCCAGGATGCTACGTCTCGTCGCATTCCCCTTTTGGATCAGAGCGTTCAGGAACTAGAGCAACGCATTGAGTCCGTAGAACCGGAATTTGAAGACTTGCAAGAGATTGGTGAGCATTTTAAAGAAGATATTTATCGGATGCGTGATCAGCGATCGCGATCCATTGCCGATTCATTTCGTACCTATATATTCGATTTAGAAACCACCTTTGATCAAGACTTTCTGAAATATCAACCCCCCGATCTAGAGCTGCTGGATCTATTTAGCCAAGGGCGGCGCGAAGCCTTTAACGCGGCCTTCCAACAAGCCTTTCAGCAGTATGTCAACGATAAGTTTTTTGCCTGGAGTATCAAAGCCGAGCGCGATCTGAAAGCTGCTTTCGAAGAGCTATCCAGAAGCGCGGAGCAATACGGCAACTCCTACGCCAGAATTACCGATCGAATCACTGAGAAATTGACGGGGCAAAGTGTCCATGCTCGCGGTCCCCAGCGCCAATCAAATGACAATGTGCCTGGATGGGCCAAATGGGCAATGGGCTTGTTTTCCCTAGCTTCCGGGAATATTGGTGGGGCAGCAATGGCCGTCACCGGGTTCGACTTCCAAAGCATTATGCTCAATTTCTTTACCTCCGCTGGCATTGCTCTTATTGCCTCATCGGTCTTTGGCATTATGTTGGGACCGATTACCTTTGCCCTAGTGGGATTAGGCATCGGCGCTTTGCAAGCGGATCATGCCCGCAAACAGCTCACCAAGGCCACGAAGGAAGAGTTTGTCAAATGTCTGCCCCAAATCGCTCAAGAAAAATACCAGCCCATTTATAACTCAGTCCAAGATTGCTTTGATGCCTATAACCAAGAGGTGATGCAGCGTTTGCAAGAGGATATCCAATCCCGCAAACAAGAATTGGATAACTTATTAGAGCAGAAAAACTCTCGGGAGATTGATCGTCAAACAGAAGTTGCCCGTTTGGAAAACTTAGAGCAAGCAGTCTCTACGGACTGCGAGTTAATTGAAACGGCCTATCAAAATTTGCTAGCTGCATAAAGCTGAAACTACTGCCTAAATTTATTTCTTCATTTATGTTGGAAGAACAGGGGACGTCTTCCTCGTAATGAGGAGAGCGAGCGTCAATTAAGAGCGACTGGGCTTTTGCCTAAGATATGCAGCTCTGTGCAGGCAGTCTGAAGTTGAAATCAGGTCCATATTTGAAGATGTCAAATTCTGCGATGGATAGGTCAGAAGACTACCGTCATTTGATCCAAAGGCTGCAAATGGCAGTGGGGGTACTTGAACTGGAAGAGACCGATGAACTGCGGCGCGAGGTATTAACGATTTGCGATCGTAGCCCCCGATCCACTTTGCGACTCGCGGTATTTGGTCCCTTCAACTATGGGAAATCCACCCTGTTGAATGCTCTGTTAGGAGAAAAGGCCCTACCTATTGATTTGATCCCGACCACTGGGGCAGCCATTACCGTTCGCTATGGTCCACACCTCCAAACCCGCATCTGTTTGCAAAGTCGCCAAGAAATCATCGAACAGGGCACGGATATCCTCAAGCAGTACGCTATTTTGGATGATCATCGGCGGATGCGAGAAGACGTGGTGTCGGTCGAAGTGAGCTGTCCCCATCCGTTCTTGCAAACGGGGGTAGAGCTGTTGGATTTGCCGGGGACCAATGATCGAGAAGCTCAAGATGCCTTGGCCAAAGCGCAATTGTTGACGGCAGATTTAGTTATTCAAATGCTGGATGGCCGCAAATTAATGACCTTAGGTGAGCGAGAACATCTGCGGGATTGGCTGCTCGATCGGGGGATTGAAAGTGTTGTCTTTGTCGTTAATTTCTTAAACCTATTAGACCCCGAGGATCAAAAACAGGTGATGAATCGGATGCGATTCGTGGCCGAAAGCTTTCGGTCTCAACTGCCGTCAGGGATTAGCAACCTCTACCGCGTCGATGCGCTGCCCGCCTTGAGAGCCCGACTTAAAGGGGATATGGCGGCTGCCCAAACCACGGGACTGCCGATGTTGGAGACCGCGCTACACAGTATTGTCCAGACCTATCAAACGGAAGGCATTCCGCAGCAATCCCAGCGAGCGATCGCCCTTGCAAACCGACTCCAACTCGCCCTCAAAGGAAAAATTGCCTTTGTCCAAGCCCAAGTTCAGACCGAGGCTGAAGATCGAGCTCAACAGCGCTTAGAGATTAAAGAACGGGCACAGAAGCTGATTATCAAAGGGTTTCGAGAGAGTGTAGCCGATACCAAAGCTTGGCTGGATTTGCCCACCTTGCTACGGACCCATGAAACGGGAGCCCAAATCGCCCTGCAACAAGACCGTTTTCCTGCCTGGCTCACCGAAACCTTAAAACCCACCTGGCTCAACCATCAGCGCCAAGTAGTGGGCTGGGTGCATAAAGCGTGTGAATTCTTTAACCAACCTCGTCCCGCAGAATTATGGTTCGCGTTTCCCAGTGGCCCTGCTGCCTCGCCCCCCCAGCCGCCGACATCATCCCCTCAATCGAAGGAAGAGGAAATCGCTCCGGTTGCGATCGCAACCGGATTAGGCTGGCTAATGGGTGGCCCCTTGGGGGCCGCTATTTTTGGCGGCACCGGCTATATGGTCAATAAACTGGAGAACATTGCCGTTTCTAAAGCGGACTTGCCCAAGTTTGAAAAGAATGAAGAAAGCTATCGACAGGCTGCCCATTACTATCTCACACAGTTTCGAGCGGCGGCCTTAACGGCTCTGCAGGAGTATGAACGCACCGCCGAAAAAATTATCTTGACCCCGATTGGGGAAGCCAACGCAGAACCGAAATCCTATCAAAATCAGCATCAGCTTACCCTCCTGCAAAATACCCTGGCTTCGCTAGAAGATGCGATTGAGGCACTATAAAAAAGGATTGATCTTAAAAACGCCATGGAAATCCTTATTAGTCTCTGTCTCGGGATTACCCTAAGTGCCGCGAGCGGTTTACGGGTTTTTATCCCGCCGCTGATCATGTGTATGGCGGCCCTGTTTGGTGATTTGCCGTTGGCCTCCAATTTACAGTGGATTGGCACCTATCCTACCCTGATCGTCTTAAGCACGGCCGTCGTGGTCGAGGTCTTAGCCTACTACATTCCTGGGGTAAATAATCTACTGGATTTGATCGAGATACCGACTGCGATCGCAGTCGGTTCCGTCTTAACTGCCGCCACCCTAGGGGATCTGAATCCGGTTTTGCAATGGACCTTAGCCATTCTGGCTGGGGGCAGTGCCGCCGGGATTGTGGAAACAACCACCTCCGTTACTCGCGTTGCCGCCACCACCATGACGGGAGGACTAGGTAATCCAGTGCTCTCCACCATCGAAGCCATTTTATCGGTTTTATTGACGTTATTAGGCCTTGCAATTCCTCTACTGGCCGTCGGCATCGTCTTGTTAGTGATCATCTGGCTGATTCGCAAGACCAAAGCCATTTTGATTCAGCGGCGAAAACGCCGACAGGCTGGCAGATCTAGCTCTATCAAAATGCGTCGTCAAATTATCCCGCATTAGACTCGTGTGAACTGACATGGGTCTGAGCAGGCAGCGTATCAACTGCGATAGGTGAGGCCCCATAGTGATACAGAATCGCACAGTTGGTATGGTTGCATTTTTGGAAACAGAGCGATCTCAATTGGAAAGGATAAAGCAATATTGATAGATAAGAGCGTACTAAGCGGTACGCACAGCAAATATCGTGTGCTCCCAAAAGGAAGGTCCATCATCGCCATAGGAACTCATGATCATGCAGCATACCTATCGATCCTTAGCCCAACGCTATTCTCGGCCAATCTATGGGTTGAGTACCCTGGTTCTATTAACGGCTTTAACGGCGTGTAGTTCCTCCCAAACTTCTGGCTCTGACTCAGCGCCGAGTAGCCAAGCCCCTCCTGCCCAGGTCCAAATCGAGGCTGGGGCACCGCCCATACCCAACCCTGACGCTCAACAAACGGGTGAAGAATATAACCCGATTCAAGAAAACCCATTTTTAAGGGCTAATGCTTATCCCCTATCCACCTTTGGCATTGATGTTGATACCGCCGCCTATAGCAATGTGCGTCGTTTTATTAACCAGGGACAACGTCCTCCCAAAGATGCCATTCGCATCGAGGAGTTGATCAACTACTTCTCTTACGCCTATCCCCAACCCAAAGGGGAACAGCCCTTTTCCGTTACTACAGAAGTGGCTGCAGCGCCGTGGAATCCTCAACATCGGCTGGTACAAATTGGGCTCCAGGGTCAGCGGTTGTCTACGGAGAACTTACCCCCCAGTAATTTGGTCTTTTTGCTGGACGTATCGGGGTCCATGAATGCCCCCAATAAACTGCCATTGCTGAAGTCCTCTCTTCAATTGATGGTGAACGAATTGAATGCCAATGACCGGGTGGCAATCGTGGTTTATGCGGGCAGTGCTGGACTGGTTTTACCCTCTACCCCCGGTAGTCAAAAAGCCAAAATCTTAGGGGCTATCGATCAACTGGAAGCAGGGGGTTCAACCGCAGGTGGGGAAGGCATAGAACTAGCCTACAAAGTGGCCCAAGAGCAATTTATCCGCTCTGGCAATAACCGCGTTATTCTGGCCACGGATGGTGACTTTAATGTGGGTCCTTCTAGTGATGCTGAATTGGTGGAGTTGATCGAACAAAAACGGGAGAAAGGCGTTTTTCTAACCGTATTGGGGTTTGGTCAAGGGAACCTTAAAGATGCCAAGATGGAGCAGATCGCGAATAAAGGGAACGGCCAATTTGCCTATATCGACAGCCTATTGGAAGCGAAGAAGGCGCTTGTCACAGAGTTAGGCGGCACCCTGGTTGCCATTGCTAAAGATGTCAAAATTCAAGTCGCCTTTAACCCCAAACAGGTGCAGCGCTATCGTCTGATTGGCTACGAAAATCGACTGTTACAGAGTCAGGATTTTGAGGATGATCGTAAAGATGCGGGTGAGCTGGGGGCAGGCCATACCGTCACCGCCTTATATGAAATTATTCCGTCCGGTGTTCAAGATGATAGCCCTGCCATTGAGCCCCCGTCAGGTGAACAGCCCCTTCCCACCTTCCAATCCAATGAACTCTTGCAGGTGAACCTGCGCTATAAGCTGCCTCAGCAAAATGAGTCGCAGTTGATCACCCAATCGGTTACGGATCAAGGGTTAACCTTTGATAAAGCCTCTACAAATCTGAGATTTTCGGCAGCAGTAGCTGCGTTTGGGATGGTCTTGCGCGAGTCTGCTCATAAGGGCAATGCCACCCTAGCGCAAGTGCAGGCCTGGGCCACTCAGGCCCAAGGCCCCGATCTAGAGGGGTACCGAGCAGAGTTTCTCCGCCTCGTCGAGAAGAGCAAAACGCTCTCTTAAGGGAGGGATGCGATCACAAAGAGATGACAGGCCAATTCTCACGATATTTTGCGACTATCACGCTAGTTTTCAGAGAGCCACTCTTTTATCCTCACAATCATATAGCCATAGTTAGCTGCCTATGAATACTGCACTCATTACAGGTACGTCAAAGGGCATAGGGTTAGAACTGGCTAAGCAATTGTTGTCCCGAAATTACACAGTCATCGGTATTGCTCGTTCACCTTGTCCCATTGAGCACGACAACTATTTTCACTTAACTGCTGATATTACTTCCGAAGAATGCCCACAGTTACTGAAAGACATTTTTCTCGACCAAGGCTTTTCCCGTTTAGATTTACTTATCAACAATGCAGGCGTTGGCGCGACGGGTTGCAGTATCGAAACTATTGATGTGAATGAACTAAGAAGCCAGTTCGAACTTCACTGTGTCAGTGCGTTCAAGATGGTTCAAGTCCTCTGCCCTTATCTGGATAATTCCAAAATCGTCAATATCACATCTCGTTTAGGGTCGACTAAGCTGAACGCCAGAGGTGATTTTAATGGTAAAGGTTTCTCTTATGCTTATCGGATTGCAAAGGCAGCGCAAAATATGCTGAGTTTGTGTCTTGCTGGTGATGAAAGGCTGTCCAGTAATTTAGTGATTTCGATTATACCTGGGTTACTTCGTACTGACTCGGGTTCTAGGGATGCAAAAAACACAGCCGAGGAAGGCGCTCAAGGTATGTTAGATGTAATTTTTTTCGCACCTGCAAATGGCATTTATCATGCTTTTGGGCACGAGGCTGAGTACTAAGCAGCTAATAAGCATATGCAGGCGGGGAAAGTGATCTGACTACGATTTGGTCATAGTCAAAATCAATATCTTTGGCTCGACAAACATTCCCTGAGGTGTACTCCAGCACCATAGAGCAGGCTAACCATTTACAAGTGGCCCCTACCCATGTTGTCTCTCACAACTTCAGAGCGCAAAAAAACAGTGGGGAATCGTGTTGGCTTGCGAGCACGTTCAATATTTAAGTCCATTAACAGAACGTGCTCATAGAGAAACCAGGGCTGTTTTAAGTTAGCAGCGAGAAAATGCGATGAATCCTATTAGCAAGCTTGGTCATAGCGGGTTTGAGAGATTTATACCCGTTTAATCGTAA
>NZ_JANQOP010000056.1 GCF_028285745.1 Acaryochloris sp. IP29b_bin.137
GGTGAAAAGACTGCGGTGGGTGATGGGTTTACTGGACTGAATCTTTGGAGCAAGTCGAAGGAGACGTCTTCTTCGTTGATTCATGTGGATGACTGGTCAGATGAGTTTGGCTTCCCCTTAGGTTACAGTACCCATGAAGATATCGCCTTCTTAACCCAAACGACAGCCGAGTTAATTGAGACCGGTAAAGTCGGCGAGACCTATCTTGATTCCATTCAAGACACTTTAGATCAGCTTGGTAGCCCTATCACGGTTGATTTCCCTGAGAATGAAGCTGGTTCGTTTGAAGTGGTAGATGGAACAACCAGCCTATTTCTTGACTTTTCACTGTTTGAGCAGGCTGGGCTAGTGATTCAAAATGCTACGCCCACGGGGGATCCTTTTTCGAATCAGTTTCAGCTTGGTTTTGCGATCGCACCCACCACCGACTTCACGTTCGATGCCGTCCCCTCCCTTACAGCAGGCGGCACCATTGAACATACAGGCGATATTACCTTCTTAGTAGGCGGGGATGTTCTGCTGACCATCGGAGATTTTGCGATTGGGTTTGATGAAACACGCATCAGCGAGAACAATAGCGGCTTCTTCGTGGCTGATACCCTTGATGATGGCTTAGGGATTGATGTTCTCTTTGACGTCAGCGCTCCCGAGCGGTTATTGGTGACGGAAAACGATCTGACCATTGCCGATGCTGATTTATTGCTGGCTCCGGAGTTGGCTGGAATTTTAGGTCTCAATGATGCGATTGGTGCTGATGTGGGGGATACCCGTATTGATGCCGAAATTGTTGCCGCTGGCCCTCCTTTACCCATCGTAAGTTTAATCATCGAGCCTGAAGCTGTATCGGAAGAAGATGCACCCTTGACCACTCAATTCCGATTTGTGGTGGAGGGTGATATCCCTGATGGTGGACTTCCCATTCTGTTTGGAGCTGAAGGCAATGATTTGATAGAAATTCTAGACCAGCTTGATGGCCGTTTCCCTCAAGAACTCATTGGCATGGAGTCCCTCGGATTTTTCCCCGAACAAGGTGTGGTGGGATTGAACCTGCTTCAAAATGAGGCGATTTTGACCCGAACAATTGCAAATGACGTGATTGAAGAAGCTGACCGCACCTTTACCTTTAATATAGTTGCCAATGATGCCGGGCTGGTGGATTCAAACTATATCGTCAGTGCTGAAGCAGGGTCAGACACCCTGACCCTCACAGATGATAATGGTGGCCCTGGTGTAGGTCCTACGGTTGGACTGTCAGTGAGTAAAACAGAACTTCAGGAAGGAGAAGAGTTTACCGTCAACTTCAGCGTAGAGGGTGACATCCCTGAAGGGGGCTTAACTGTCCTAGTAGACGGAAATATGGATGGTGTTCTGGGTGAGTTTAATCTCTTCAACGAGGACGGTACCCCGGCCTTTACGACCACTGGCATAGCCGGGATCCCAGAAGTAGGGGATGACCGCGCGGGTGCTTTCCTAGCAACGCTGATTGATTCTGATGCCAGCATCACTTTGTCTGTCTTCGATGATGGCCCTGACGAAGGATTGGAGACTATAACCTTCGATGTGGTTGATGGTGAAGTTTACGAGGTATCAGACTTAAATGGATCGATTACGCTAAGCCTCACTGATGCTGAACTTACGCCAGTAGAAGAGTCCTTGGTGTCAGGTACGAATGGGGATGACGTACTCCTCCCTACTATCACCCCTCGCTTCGATGGCAGCAATGACCTCGTTTTCGCTGGTGCTGGCAATGATGAAGTCGACATTCCTCTAGCAGGTCAGACTGCTGGAGGTAACCGCATTGATCTCGGTAGTGGTGATGACATCGTCTTTGTCGCTGACGGAGATCGGGCCTTTGGCAGTGAAGGTAATGATGTCCTTGATGCCACCGATGCCAGCAACTATCGGATCTCTGGCGGCCTGGGTGACGATGACTTCTATCTGGGCAGCAATAGTCGCGCCCTAGGAGGTGACGGAGATGACCGCTTCTTCGTTGGCCTAGGGGGAGACAACCTCATCAATGGTGGGGAAGGTGCAGATCAGTTTTGGATTGTGAATGGTGAAGTTCCCACTGCCGCCAATACTATCGTTGACTTTGAGCTTGGTGTAGATGTGATTGGTATTTCAGGTCTGAGTGGCTTGAGCTTTAGTGACCTGACCTTAACCAACGTTGGCAACAACACCGAAATTGCGATTGACGGCACGGTGGTTGCTCAAGTTCTAGGAACGACCGCCCTCGAAGAGAGTAACTTCTCGTTTGTAGCCTAGGACTGAAGGTATGGATCTTCTGGAACTTGGAAGGTCTACAGGGGTAGTTGCGTTTGGGTGGTTGCAATTGCCCCCTTATATGAAAAAACGTACAGTCTTGGATTTGGGCCTGTTCAGTAGACCTCTTGCATAATTCAGCTACCGATAAAATCTAAGTCAGAACGCAGCATTTATTGAGTTAGAAGCACACCATGAAACGAATATTGCAAGAGGTCTAATTATTCGATTCAATAAAAATTTGGCTTAGGAAGTTACCTGAGGCTAGAAGATCCATAAAGCTGTTATCTGCCCTACAATGCCCTGGCTATTACGAATTTCAGTAATGAGGGCTAACGAAAAACTAACCATTACCAAGCGCCCTCCAAGAGTTTCAGAAAAGCTGGTGAATCTGAAGGTTTGTTTTTGGGGTCAGCCAACGACATGCATAATTTTATGTCATAGGGCTGAAATACAGCAGAGACAAGTAATACAGTCTTCAATTTTTCAAAATTTTAAAACGGTGAAGTCAAAATCGTATGATTTTGAGGACAGGAATAAGGTAAAAAGTCGATTTTGGAGGTTTTCGAAAAAACAGCTATTTTTCCCCGCTTAAATCCGTCGCCTACTCTCAAATACCTGAAACGACTTCATAGCAGTTATTCCAGGCGTTCTTAGGTATCTAGGAAATTAATGAATAAAACATGATCCACTGACCATAATTTCGAACTAAATGAAGAAGCTGAACTCCGTGACCAAGAGATTTTTAAAATCTCACCTCTACAATCTTTATATAGTAATAGTTTCAGCTCTATGACATAAATTTATATGGATCGTTTCCGGAGGCCTTTTTCTGCTTCTCACAGTCGGATATTAACGTTGCACTATTTTGGACCCTGGAGAAAAGCAATTTATGGTAAAGATTAGTCTGTCCACATCAACTACATTTGATGGTGATCTTAATGCCCTCGTTGAGGATCAAGAGACATCGTTAACGGTTCGTTTCGACTTGGATGACGTTGCCCCTGCGGATGGATTAAGGGTCTTCTTGGATAGTGATGTTCCAGGCATCCTTAATCGTCTCGACTTTCCCGCATTGGTAGCAAATCCCCAGCTTGAAAATATTGATTTTTTCCCACTTCCTCAGAGAAATGATGACCGATCCGGTGTTGCACTCACCATTTCCCCTGGTGCAGAATTTGCTACATTTACCATTAATATCCGCGATGATGAAGACACGGTACCGCCACAGGAACTTTTCGATGGCCTGGTCGAAGCAGAATTTTCATTGATTGCGGCGGACCAGATTCCGACCGAAGATCAAGCCTCAATTGTCGGCATTAGTGACTACACAGTCGATGCCAATGCAGCCAGCAGTACGGTGCTGTTTGTCGATACTGAAAGTCAGCTACCGGGTAATTTGCCTGAACCTCCTGAGCCGCCCACACCGAGCAATGTGGCCCCTGTGGCTAGTAATGATTCCTACAGTGCAACAGCGGGTGAAACCCTATCCGTTGATGCGGTGACGGGCCTGCTAGCCAACGACAACGACGGGGATGGGGATAGTTTAACTGTGGCGATCTCGTCCGATGCCACCATCAGCAGCATTTCTCTCAACGATGACGGCTCCTTTAGCTACACTCCCAAGGCTGACTTTGTTGGCGTTGACAGATTTAGCTACGCCGTTAGCGATGGCAACGGTGGCAGCGATACCGCTGATGTGTCCATTAACGTTATGGCTGAGCCCGATGAGCTACCCGGCGGCAGCTTGGAGGCACCTCCGACTATTCTTCTTTCTGTGAATCCCGATAATCCAACACCGCCTGGTCCTGAATTTAGTGGGTCTCCGGTTGAATATGCAACGGCATTGGTTGCCAAGGAGATCTCTACCCGAGTGTTCGGGGCTAATGGGGATATCCAACCTACTCTAGCTACTGAGGTCGCATTGCTTGGGCTTGCAGCTTCAGGGTTCACTCCCAGCCTCATAGAAGTGACCATAGACGAGATCCAAAAGACCGTAACCGTATCGCATCCCGGGCTACCAGATCGCACCGCCATACATACTGAATCCCAAGGATCCATCATATTACCGGTCGGAGTGAACGACCTTGCCTTCACTCCCCAAAGCATTGAGTGGTTAGGTCCCCCTGAAGATGCCCTCTGGCCGTTGGGAGAGACCATTGTAGAGGGCGACAGTCTTATCGATAAAACAGCACTTGAGGCAGCGCTCGATGCCCACATAGACCGCACAGGAATACGGGCGATCGCCGTCGTTCACCAGGGGGAGCTGGTGGGGGAGCGATACGCACCAGGATACGGCCCATTGGTTCCCCAACGTGCCTGGTCTACAGGCAAGAGTGTGGTCGCCACGGCCATTGGCCGCATGATTGACCAAGGATATCTCGATCTCGATCAAAGAATCCCCGTCGAGGCATGGGCTAATGATGAGCGCCAGCAGATCACCATTCGCAATTTGCTGAACATGTCCAGCGGACTCGATCAGCAGTTTGACCGAAGTTTAACTGCTTTTTTCTCTCCAGATAACGAGCATACGTTTATCTACAGCGAAGGGTTTGACACCGTCGCTGATGCGGTAGAAGTTCAGCCAGGAGCATTTGCTCCCGGTACCGAATACGCCTACCGCAATGCAAATCCTCTGATTGCCACTGCTGTTGCGCGTCTTGCCTTTGCCAAGGCGACGTCCCAAGACGAGTTGGCATTCTTTGCTCGTGAAGTCTTTGAACCCCTGGGCATGCGTTCGTCTTTTATTGAGACGGATTTCTACGGCAACTTCCTCTCATCAGGAGCATTCTATTCGACCGCCCGTGATCTGGCACGGCTGGCGCTGGTGCATTTGCAAAAGGGCATGTTTGGGGGAACTCAAGTATTGTCCGAGGAGTGGACTAACTTTGTGTATCAACCCTCACCCGGTCGTGAGGACTTTGGTGCCTACTGGCGAAACAATATCAATGGTGCATTAGATTTGCCCACCGACGCCTTCTTTGCTAGCGGGGGCTTTGGGCAGAGAGCGATCGCCATCCCTAGCCGTGACCTAGTTATCTCTCAGCTTGCCTTCGATCCGCTTACAGGTGATGAGAATTTTGAGCTTTTCGTCAATGAAGTTGTGGACATCGTTGATACGATAGTCCCCACCGAAGAAGTCACCTTCAACTTCGATTGGACAGGCCAAATCGCAGGTTTCAGTATCGAAGGCAGCTTCAGTTTCGATGCCAGCCAAACCTACACCGACGGCATCGTCCGCGAAGAAGACCTCACCGACTTCGATGTTTCCTTCTTCGACCCCGACGGCAATCTCCTACGCACCTACGAAGAAAACCACCTCACCTTCCCCGAGTTCAACTTCGCCTTCGACACCAATACCCAAGAGATTCTCCAAGACGGCTTCTTCCTGGGGCCAGACGGCATCAACATCGGTGAAAAGACTCCGGTGGGTGATGGCTTTAGCGGCCTCAATTTTTGGTCACGCCCCGAATTCAACTCTCAAGGGGAAGTGCCCCCACCCCACCTCCATTTTGATGACTGGGCCGATGAGTTTGGCTTCCCCATCGGCTTTAGCTCCCATGAAGATGTTGCGTTCTTGACCCGCACAACCCAAGAGCTTCTAGATACGGGTCGCGTCGGTGAAACCTACATTGGTAATACCCGAGCTGGCCTGGATGAGCTGGGTCAACGGGTGCAGATTTCTGAGGTTGATACACCTAGTGATTCGAGTAATCTTGTAGCTGGAAGCAGCGACGATGACGCCCTTATTCCCACCATTACCCCTAGTTTTGACGGTAGCAATGACCTCGTTTTCGCTGGTGCTGGCAATGATGAAGTCGATACTCCTCTGGCAGGCCAGAACGCAGGGGGTAACCGTATTGACCTTGGTAGTGGCGATGACATCGTCTATGTCGCTGACGGAGATCGGGCCTTTGGTAGCGATGGCAATGATGTCCTTGATGCCACAGATGCCAGCAACTACCGTATTTCTGGTGGTTTGGGAGATGATGACTTCTATCTGGGCAGTAATGGTCGAGCCCTTGGAGGGGAAGGAAATGACCGCTTCTTCGCTAGCCTAGGGGGAGACAACCTAATTGCTGGTGGTGAAGGCGCGGATCAATTCTGGATCGTGAATGGTGAAGTTCCCACATCTGCCAATACGATCATGGACTTTGAGCTTGGTGTAGATGTGATTGGTATTTCAGGTCTGGGTGGTTTGAGCTTTAGAGAGCTGACCTTAACCAACGCTGGCAACAACACTGAGATTGCGATTGACGGCACGGTGGTTGCTCAAGTTCTAGGAACGACCGCCCTTGATGAGAGCAACTTTGCGTTTGTAGCCTAGGACTGAAGGTATGGATCTTCTGGAACTTGGAAGATCTATAGGGGTAATTGCGGTTGGGTGGTTGCAATTACCCCCTTTATTGACAAGATGTACAGCCTTGGATTTGGACCTGTTCAGTATTGATTTTCCGTTAGCAAGGATGACAAAGAGATGAAATTATCGATTCAAGAAATCAGTATTACGATTGCAGCTAAAGGTCTGAGTCCTACTATTCTCAGTCCTGACTTCCTCAAATACAGCGATATCGTTCCCTCAGATTGGCAGTATGAAAAGGAACCTGTATTCGCGAGCAATGGTGCTCAAATTGCCTATACCAACGGAACTCGAATTATGGCTCAACCCAATCGGGTAACCTTTGCCCAAGCGTTTGCAACCCAAGAACAACCTCAGTTTGAGATCAATACAATCGCAGCTAAGTTTGTGGTAAAACTTCCCAATGCTGATTATCAAGGTGTGGGGATTAATCCTCGGGGGATAGTCCCTTTTTTAGAGAGCGAGCATAAGGCTCATGAATTCTTATTCCACAAGCTCTTAGCCAAGGGATCTTGGCAGGAGTTGGGCCAAGCACCTGCTCAAGCAGCCCTTCAACTCAGCTATGTCCTGGACCAAGGCACTCTCAACTTGGCCATCAATGAAGCTAAGCTAAATGCCAAAGAGCAAGCATCTGGTTCAGCAGTCATTTTCTCGGGGAACTTCAGCTACCCCGTGATTGGAGATGCTAAGGAAAAGCGTCTCCACAGTATCAAGGAGCGTATTGAGCTTTGGCAGACAAGTGTCACGACCTTCCAGCAGCTCATCAATGAGCACTTTTTGGAGGTGTCTAATGAGACTTCATCAGATAATGGTATTCCTGTAGCTCCTGCGCCAAATGGCCATGAGATGGTTATTTAACTTTTGCTTATGAATAGAAATAATTCCTTGTTTCTTATGTCGTTTGCAGATCTTCATGAGACGAACCAAAACTATTGGACTATTACTCCTCCTCAACTTTTCCCTTATAGTTCCGTTTCATCGCCAAGCCATTGGACAGATCAATGCAGAAGCTTTGGCATTTCCGAATTATCGCAAGGACAAGGAATTCTTGCGTCTTGAGCAGACCCTTGTCAGCTACGGTTTTCAATTGATCTTCCAGCCGCCACCTCGCCGCAATACTTATGGCTTATTTGATGTGGGAAAAAAAAGTATCTGGATT
>NZ_JANQOP010000065.1 GCF_028285745.1 Acaryochloris sp. IP29b_bin.137
CCAATTCAGCCGATTTCTCGTGCTAAAATTGGGTTTACCAGCAAGCAGCAGGTTGTGGGAAAACGCCATGTTTGAACGCTTTACAGAAAAAGCCATTAAGGTCATCATGCTGGCTCAAGAGGAAGCCCGCCGCTTGGGGCACAATTTTGTCGGCACAGAGCAAATTCTTTTAGGCCTCATTGGAGAAGGAACTGGCGTTGCCGCCAAAGTTTTGAAATCCATGGGGGTTAACCTTAAAGATGCTCGCGTTGAAGTAGAAAAAATTATCGGTCGCGGTTCTGGGTTTGTTGCGGTAGAGATTCCCTTCACCCCCAGGGCTAAGCGCGTTCTCGAGTTGTCCTTGGAAGAGGCCCGTCAACTGGGTCACAACTACATTGGCACAGAGCACCTGCTTTTAGGACTCATCCGCGAGGGTGAAGGGGTCGCCGCCCGTGTCCTAGAAAATCTTGGGGTTGATCTGGCTAAGGTCCGCACACAAGTCATTCGTATGTTGGGTGAAACGGCGGAAGTCTCTGCTGGCGGTGGCCAAGGGCGCACCAAAACGCCAACGCTGGATGAGTTTGGCGCGAATCTGACCAACCTTGCTTCCGAAGGTAAGCTGGATCCGGTGGTCGGCCGTCAAGAAGAAATTGAACGGGTGATTCAGATCCTCGGTCGTCGGACCAAGAATAATCCTGTGTTGATTGGTGAGCCGGGTGTGGGTAAAACTGCGATCGCAGAAGGTCTTGCGCAGCGGATTGCCAACGGGGATATTCCCGATATCCTGGAAGAAAAGCGTGTGGTTACCTTGGATATTGGCCTGCTGGTTGCCGGTACCAAATATCGAGGGGAGTTCGAAGAACGCCTCAAGAAAATCATGGATGAGATCCGTCAAGCCTCTAACGTGATTTTGGTAATTGACGAAGTTCATACCCTGATCGGCGCAGGAGCTGCCGAAGGGGCCATTGATGCCGCCAATATCCTCAAGCCTGCCTTGGCTCGGGGTGAACTGCAGTGCATCGGCGCTACCACCTTAGATGAGTACCGTAAGCATATTGAGCGGGATGCAGCCCTAGAACGTCGTTTCCAGCCGGTGATGGTGGGTGAGCCTTCTGTGGAAGAGACCATCGAGATTCTCTATGGCCTGCGCGAGCGCTATGAGCAGCACCATAAACTCGACATCTTAGATGAGTCCTTAGAAGCGGCAGCCAAGCTATCCGATCGCTATATTTCCGATCGCTATCTACCTGACAAGGCCATTGACCTGATTGATGAAGCTGGATCTAGAGTTCGGTTAATTAACTCTCAACTTCCCCCAGCGGCCAAAGAATTGGATAAGGAACTGCGCAAAGTCCTCAAAGATAAAGACGATGCCGTTCGCTCCCAGGACTTTGACAAAGCGGGTGAGCTGCGCGATCGCGAGATGGAAATCAAGTCCGAAATCAAAGCCATCGCTCAGAACAAAAAGTCGAGCGAGGAGAACAAGGACGATTCCCCCAAAGTCACGGAAGAAGATATTGCCCATATCGTCGCTTCCTGGACTGGGGTTCCCGTCAGTAAGCTCACAGAATCTGAGTCTGAGAAGCTGCTGCATATGGAAGATACCCTGCACCAGCGCTTAATTGGTCAGGATGAAGCCGTCCGCGCCATTTCCCGAGCGATTCGCCGGGCTCGCGTAGGTCTAAAGAATCCCAACCGTCCGATTGCGAGCTTTATTTTCTCTGGTCCAACTGGAGTTGGTAAGACTGAGCTGACCAAGGCTCTGGCCACCTACTTCTTTGGGTCCGAAGAAGCCATGATTCGCTTGGATATGTCCGAGTATATGGAGCGGCATACGGTTTCCAAGTTAATTGGCTCACCTCCTGGTTACGTGGGCTATAACGAAGGTGGACAGCTCACTGAGGCGGTTCGACGCCGTCCCTACACCGTGGTGCTCTTCGACGAAATCGAAAAGGCCCACCCGGACGTCTTCAATATGCTGCTGCAAATTTTGGAAGATGGGCGGTTGACCGACGCCAAAGGGCGAACGGTGGACTTCAAGAACACCCTGTTGATCATGACCTCTAATATCGGGTCGAAGGTGATTGAGAAGGGTGGCGGTGGCCTCGGCTTTGAATTTGCTGAGGACGAAGCCGATTCTCAATACAATCGCATTCGCTCCTTGGTCAATGAAGAACTGAAGGGCTATTTCCGACCGGAATTCTTAAATCGACTCGACGAAATCATCGTCTTCCGTCAGCTCACTAAGGATGAAGTGAAGGAAATTTCCGAGCTATTACTGAAGGAAGTCTTCAGTCGTTTGGAAGAGAAAAGCATCACCTTGAATATCACTGATCGCTTTAAGGAGCGATTGGTGGAAGAGGGCTACAATCCCAGTTATGGGGCTCGTCCCTTACGTCGAGCGATTATGCGTCTGCTCGAAGACACCTTGGCTGAAGAGATTCTCTCCGGTCGGGTGAAGGAAGGCGACACAGCCATTGTTGATGTCGATGAGGATCAGCAAGTTAAAATTGCCTCGGCTGAAAAACGGGAACTGCTGCCTCAAGCCGCAGAGTAATCGATTTTGCCTGCTAATGCTGGAAAAGGGAAATCCGAAAGGGTTTCTCTTTCTTGTAGCTAATAAGGGTTAAAACAATCTATGACTGCAGAAACAACAGTCCATAGCCACTCCCACCGCCATGATCATGATGCTTGTAATCATAGTCATGGCGTGATCGATCCAAGTGTGGCCAGTTCCGAGCGAGGCCTGTGGGCGGTTAAATGGTCGACGGCGGGACTGCTGATTACGGTCTTACTCCAGTTGGGAGCAGTCTATCTGTCCGGTAGTGTGGCCCTCCTCGCTGATTTACTCCACAATGTCGGCGATATTATTAGCGCCTTACCGCTGGGCATTGCCTTTTGGTTGGGAAGACTATCCCCAAATCGTCGATTTCAGTACGGCTATGGTCGGGTTGAAGATGTCGCTGGGGTGATGATTGTTCTGATTATTGCGGCTAGCGCCGTGGCTACGGGCTATGAATCCATTCAGCGATTTATTCATCCTCAAGTTTTAGAGCATTTAGGAGCCGTTGCGATCGCAGCCGGTATCGGCTTTATTGGCAATGAAGCTGTTGCCCTGTTCAGAATTCGAGTCGGTAACGAAATTGGCAGTGCAGCCTTAGTCGCCGACGGTTACCATGCCCGAGTCGATGGCCTGGTCAGCTTAGCAGTGGTCTTAAGCGCCTTAGGATTATGGTTAGGCTATCCTTGGGCTGATCCAGTCGTCGGATTAGGGATTACCTTTGCTCTGCTGCATATTGTTTGGGAGCCTGGACAGACGGTTTTAACCCGGTTACTAGATGGCGTTGAACCGGAGACTACGGATGAGTTGCAGCAAGCTTTGGAAGGCTATCACTATACAAACTTAAAAGCCCGGTGGATGGGGCACCAGCTTTATGTCCAAGTCTGTTTAGTCGTGGATCCAGAGGTATCCGTGGGGAAGGGGAATGCGATCTCAGACCAGCTTCGCCATCATCTCCAAACAGAGATTCCCTACGTCTCTAACGTCTGTATTGAAATGCAGACAAAGTCCTAACATTGAAGACCTGCACTTGACGCTCAAAAAATAATATAAGCTGCCAGGAATTGCCATGCCTAGGGCTTTAGCGATTATCAACGCCTTTGTGCTTCACGTTTTGCAACCTTTAGACACAAGAATTCAGCCTATTGAGTCAGGTGGTGTACAGTAATCTGCAAAGTCTGAATTCCTAGGAGTTGAGCATATGCATCTTAACCTGGCAATGATGATGGTCTGGCTATGTTTAGGTCTAAGTTTAGGGTGGTTAGGCTTACTGCTCGCCCTCAGTGCAGCCAACACGCTGCAAGAGATTCAACCTCAGCCAGCCAGAAAGAACCGATCTTTCTCATTGAAAATCAAACCCTTCTGGCAGGGGTGGTCAGATCAGATTCAGCTCCCTGTTCCTCAACAGAAGGCCAACAACTGGATCGGAAAGCTGATTTCAACTGAACAGGTGAATCTCGCACCATCCATCCTCCTGTCTTCTGATCATCCGCCGCTTGCCTGTGAATTGGAGATCAGATCCCTCTCCATCAGCTCTAACTGTTGCTTACTTCACACTAAACAAGGCGCGCCCCTACACGGGGGGGCGATTTCGACCCGGCTAACGCGACTCCGACGAATGGGAGTGCTGTTGTAAATGTTGCTTATTGGGAGGATTTGACATATTTCGTAATAATTTGTTAGGGTTGTTGGCGAAAAGCTCCAGGCAACGAGTCAATCAATATGCTCAACAAGTTCATTGTTCCCTTAACCCTTGCAGCATCTGTGTTTGTTCAGCCTGCTGCCCTGGCTCAAACTGCAACTTACTATAGCGACTACTACCAGGGTCGGCAAACGGCATCTGGCGAAATTTTTGATACCTGGAGTAACACTGCAGCTCACCCCAACCTACCGTTTGGCACTTGGGTTCAAGTTACCAATCTGAATAACGGCGCTTCAGTCAATGTGCGTATTAACGACCGATGTAGTTGCGGTATTGACCTAAGCAAAGCTGCTGCCCAACAAATTGGACTTCTCCAAAGCGGTGTAGCTCCAGTCTCTATCCAAGTTCTGCGTTAGTGGGTAAAGCCCTCAAACCCGGGTTAAGACCCTTTTGAGATACGTTTTCAGGAAAAGGTCACTCTAACTTTGGCTACTCACCCCTGGCCGTTGATACAGGGCTGCTTTGGAAGAATTCACCAAATACCTCGTAATCTTCTCTAAAGTCGTTAAGGATCTTGGCTCTCAGTTCTGAGTCGATACTACTAGTGGCAACAGCTTTGTACTCTCGTCCGCCATCTTGCTTCTTCGGCAGTCTGAGCGCTGGAAGCCCAATGCGATTGGGTAAATCCTTCAACTCTTTTACGCTAATCAGCACATCAAAGTAGGACGGATCGTGGCCAAGAAACTCAACCTGAGGATTAGTGTGATACCGAATACTTTTTGAGATCGCCCGATACATATCTAGATTTTCAACAAATTCTGGGAAGCTCGGACATCGCTTTAGATTCTTGGCTTGGAGTTGAAGTTGATGGCGTGCCAGATCGGAATGGTATAGGACTCGATTGCAGTAAGACGATACCAATCGTTCCAGCGGATCTCTGACGATCGCAAGCTTAACCCAGTCTGAAGCGAGCGGAATCGCTTTAAACGGTCGAGATGGGAAAATTCGATGAATGTGATAGATGTATCGGCATCCCACCTTTAGGGGGATAAATTCCATCCCTGTCCTCAGCGCATAAAATGCATATTTAAGAGAGGTACAGGCATTCTTTGGTACAGGCCAGTAGGCAATTTTGTGGCCTGGAACGAGGACTGGATACTCGACGAAGATACGGGCATCTTGGGGATGAATCATGGAGTAGTAACGGCTTGACGTCAATAAAGGATTAACCCCTTAGCTTTCAAAGAACGACTCCCACTGGCTGCCTGCAAAATACTGTTTGAGGCTAGCGTAGTTTGAGACAAGCTTTGAAAGGGGCTCTATATTTTGTTTCCGAAAGGAAGTTTGAGGCTGGCAAGGGGGCAAGCCCAGAAAATCAAAAATCTGGCCTGTGGCGGTATCCATATTCTCAACAATATCTTCGTAGTAAATATCTAGAATAGGATGCCCCCTCAAGCGATTGGCAAACTGGATCTCAGGATCTGTTGATGCCAAAAACTCCTTTTCCAAGGCCACTGTAGATAGCATGATCGGTTTTGATTTAACGAGAGGGGCCTGCGGTGAGGGCGTTTCCTTTTGGCTCCAAATTTCTTGTTGTTCTGCAATCGTTCTTGACACAATCATGCGTAATTTATTTTTACGCTTCAAATGGATGATCCGAATTGCTTTGTCCTGGATGATCCGATTCCAAAGCGCCTCGAATTGGTGCTTATCATCAAGGGGATGGTAGTAGAATAATTTGAACCCAACAGCCTTGATGGTCGAAGGCTGTTTTGAATAAACTGCGCCAAATCTCTGTTCAACGGTTTCGCCTCTCAATTTTGCAAACGCTTCATACTCAGCATGAATCAAGGGATGGGAGTTAAGTAGAGAAATCAGCAGGTTCGACCCCGTTCGGGAGCGGGTTAGAACCATAAATTTTTGGTATTCGTAATGACCAAAGGGCTTGGAAAGCTGATAGGTGAGGATGCTCAGCGCTTTGCTGGGGTCATGAACCGCTTTAGAGAGGGTTTGAAACATTTGTGGCTCCTATCGATATCGCTTTAGGGCAGTGAGTTGTGGGTAAGCGAGGGGGACGAACGTTTGGATGTAGCCTTGAGGTTGTTGGCGATGGCGGACCATGCTAGCTTGCGATTCATCTGCTCATCCAGTAGGAGCGGTCGAGGTGGGGCACCATCTACTCTCTGTTCGTTCTTGAGCCAGATATAGCGATCGCTCAGTCCCCAGGTGATCAATGCGATGACTGCTGGTTCCTGTAGCACAACTGATAAATACTCAGCATAGATCTTGGCTACCTGACGATCCCGCTGCTCAATGGCCCGAGGAAAAGCTCTGTCAGTGACATCCAACTCCGTAATCAAAATTTTGAGGCCCAGGGCGGACACCTCTCGTAAAAACGCTTTTAATTTGTTGGGATTGATTTGGGTCTTCCCACGCAGATGCCCCTGCATCCCCAGGGCATGAATCGGAACATTTTTCGCTTTGAGCCGCTGCAGAAGTGCTAAGGTCGCTGCTCGCTTCTTGTCGTTTTCATCAAAGTCCAAGGCCACTTCGTTGTATACCATCAGGGCATCTGGGTCGGCTGCCGCTGCTGCCCGGAAGGCCATCTCAATATAATCGGGTCCCAGCATTTGGAGCCAAGGGTTCTCCCGCAACCCATCTCGACGATTATGGATTGGGAAAACAACCTCGTTAACCACGTCCCAGGAGTGAACTCGACCTGCGTAGTGACCCACGACCGTTTCGATATGATGCAGCAAGTGATCGCGAGCGTTGAGGGCATTAACATGGCCCTCAAACCAGGGAGGAAAGCCTTTGTGCCAAACTAATGTGTGGCCACGAAAGGCCATCTGATATTGAACCGCAAAGTCAGCCAGCCAGTCCCCATCCTTAAAATTAAAATCATTGGGTGTCGGTCGCAGACGCTTCCACTTGAGTTCCACCTCCGGCGTTAGTAACCCGCATTCTTGTTTGAAATGTTTAGCAAAAATGGGATCTGAGGCGAGAAATCGCTTCTGGGTGGCTGCACCATAGAGAAGATTTTTCTGAGCTGCCAGTTTCCTCAGCGGTGGGGCGTCTCGGCTGGGCAGTGGAAGGGCTAAGGACTGCTGACGAGGCGACTGGGGAGAACGCCAACCCTCAACTCCGATCACAACTCCGGCTCCGGTCACTGCACCTAACCCTAGCACCAACTCTCTTCGCTTCATGGCATTATCCTGCTCGCTTGATCTGGGTTGGGCTCTTACCCATTGCAGAGGCGGGGTTAGAGGATGCCGAGCCAAGGGAGCGCTGCAAAAAGAGGTGAGCAAGGGGATAGCAGAAGACGGCCACCAGCGTGGTCAGCGATCGCCAATCGCGCCAAAAGATTGAGGCATCTTCCGCCAAACTGATATTAAGGTAATGCCGTGCTTCAGTAGGGGCGTTGCTGGTCAGGGCCAACCTGGCCAGATAGCGATAGAGATAGGCCTTCGCTCTAGGCAGCAGTGGACCCACCTTGTCTGGATTTCGTTGGTACGCCGCCCTAAGGACACGTTCATTACATGCCAGCATGCAGCTGACATTAAATGACAGCCCGGTCGGTCGGACTCGGTAGCACGCAAGGGGGGTAGAAACTCGGTGGAACTGCCAGGACTCTAACCCCGCAATCCGCAGCCAAAAATCAAGATCTTCCGTACTTTTGAGACTTTCATCAAACAGACCGATTTCGTACACTAAGCAACGCCGAAACAGCGCATTGGAGCCATGGCCCACAAAGTTTTTATACAGCAGTGCCTCTAAGGGGTCTGGGACAATGGGCTTACCGCTCAGACGCATCCAGGTGGGACGGCCATCATCTCGGATCACTTGGGATGCGCTGTAAACAACGCCAACCTGTGGCTGTTGCGCCAGGATGCGAGCGTGGGATGCCAGTTTATCAGGTTCGTAGCGATCGTCGCCATCCAGGAGAGCGATATAGTCGGACTGAGCAGCCAGAATACCGAGATTTCGGGCCGAGGACAATCCGCCATTCTCCTTCTGCAGGAGTTGAAAGCGAGCATCCCCTTGGCAAAATTCCCTGATGATGTCTGCGGTGTTGTCTGTGGAGCCATCATCGACAATCAGAGCCTCAAAATTCTCTAGACTTTGCTGCTGAAGTGACGTAAGGGCATCCTCGATGTACGCATCGATATTGTAGGCCGGGATAATAACAGTGACAGTCGGTTTGTCCATTGCTTAGATCTATTCAAAAGGGGCTTAAGAGGACAATTTCTCTGCTAAACAGTGATCCGATCAGGTCGCAGCGATCAGGGTTTGGATCAACTGCTCCGTTTGTTGACCCACTCGGTTCCAGTTGTAGTAGTCAAGAACCGACCGCCGTGCCTGATCGGATAGCCATTCGTACAACGATCGATCCCTTTGCAGATCTCTCAAGGTATGGGCTAAGCCCTGCACATCCCCCACGTCAACTTTGCGGCCGAACGGGGCGGCCACACGATCCAATTCAGGTAAATTGGTGTAAACCACCGGCAAACCGGAGGCGGCATAGTCAAATAGCTTGAGCGGTGAAAAGAAAAAGCCGTACTTGGTCCAGTCAATCGTGCGGTACAGGCTCAAGCCCACATGGGCAGAAGCGAAGTATTTGGGGACCTCTAGGTAGGGGACAGGGGGCACGAAATGGAGGTTAGTCGGTATTGCCCCCGAAAGCTGCCGGGGGGGAGCCCCCAGCACGATAAAGCAAATATCTGTCTCTTCTAAGCGGCGGGCACAGTTGAGCACTAAGTCAAAGTCATGCCAAACATAGTTTGTCGATCCAGCCCACAGGACCCGAAACTTGTTCTCCAGTCCCGGAAAGAGGGTCGGGTCCGACAGGGCTGGCGTAAACATCTCAGGGTCAGAACCATTGGGCACTAGCTCTGCGCTCTGGATGCCGATGTCTTGAGCGTACTCGACCAAGGGAGCAGACACACAGAGGGCTGCCTTGGCGCTGCGAGCTGCGAAGGCACGCAGGAAAAGACCTATGCGATCGCGCCACCGCATCGGATTAGGCAATACCTTTAGCTCATCTAGGGTGGAGTTGACTTCCCAAATAATGGGTTGCCCCGGTTTGACGAGACCGGGCACCAGCGATGCCACCTCCCACCCCACTCGGCCATCAATTCGGAGATAGAGCAAATCAGATTGACTTATCAGTGCCCTCAGTCCTGAGAGAGAGCGAGAGAAACAATCTGAAAACTGCGAGCCCTGTTCGTTGTCTAGGGCCAATAGCTGATGACCTTGGCGCGCCAAGTAGTGGGACAACTGGTAGGTATGCACCGAGCCACCCCTTTGGGGGGGCGTCGTATTCACCTTATGTAAGAAACCAATTTTCACAGGGATATCCCAAAAAACGGACTCATATTCAAAAACGCTAAGTTCGATGGATAACTTGGTACTCTTCGTAGGACGTTCCTAAAACACCAGAAATGATGCCAAAGCTGTGGGAAATATATTTCAGGTTTTTGAAAAAAATGTGCTTACCCCTTACGTAGGACAGCGGTACCAGCAACAATCCGCGCACAATCCGACGACCCCCTTTGAAAATAAACATCAAAAGTACGGCTACCGAAGGGTTGAGGTTCATCTCACACAGCGCCTCCGTATTGCCGCATCGATAGCCCCGCTGTAAAATCCATCGCAGGTTGGTTCGACTTTCAGGGATCCACTCATACACCAGGGCATCATCCGCCCAGACCAGTTTGTGGCCTAAGCCATATAGACGTCGAAATAGGTGCCAGTCAGACCCACCCGTCAGTGCCATCCGCTCATCGAAGACAAAGTCGAGCCGCCTAAGAATCTCTGCTTTTACCAAGGTATTGTTGGTCGCAGCCGCAGACAGCTCAAAACCAGATGGATGACGCGGGCGCTCAAAAAACTTGCCGTTCTGAATCCAGTCATGCACCCGATGGCTAAATTTAGGCAAAACCGGACCCACCACGGCATCTGCTTGATAGCTTTGCTGGGCCAGCAGGAGCCGTTCTAACCACATCGCATCTGGGACTTCATCGTCATCAATGAACGCAATAAAGTCGGTATCGTCACTGGCATTGGCTACTGATCGATTGCGGGCAAACGGTATCCCTCGTTGTTCTTCCACGTCGTAGCGGAGACAGCAGGGGAAATGACCGCCCATCTGTTGGATAATCGGTTGGGCAGACTGCTTAACATCATTATCAACAACAATGACCTCTAGGTTGGGCATTGGGATCTGCTTAAACTTCTGGTTGGCAATGCCTATAAGTAGACGTTTCAAGCCATCAGGCCGAAGAAAGGTAATAATGCAGATTGAGACTTTCATAGGGGTGAGAACGATAGCTAGACAGTGACACAAAATGTTTGGTTAAACCGGTCGAGGGCTTGACTCTTATAGATTTGCTCCAGACGTTCTGATTGCCGCTTGAGATCAAACAATTTGCAAACGCGCGCTCGGCCTTGATGGCTAAAGGACTGCCATAGGTCTACATCGGACAGCAGCCGGATCAGGTGGGCTGTCAGTTCTTTGACATTGCCTTCAGGGGCGAGAAGCCCCGTCTCGGCATGAGCCACGGCTTCCGGCACACCGCCACTAGCGAAACTGACGACAGGAAGGCCCACCGCCTGGGCCTCCGTAAATACCAGTCCAAATCCTTCAGTGTCTCCTGACGATGCTGTCAAACTGGGCACGCAAAACACCTTAGCTTTCTGCATCCAAGCTTTAACGGTGTGATGAGGTTGTGCTCCAAGAAAGGCGTAATGGCTCACCTTTGAGGCGGCTCGTTTCACTAACTGGGGCCGTAAGGGACCGTCTCCGATGACCACTAGCTCCAGCCCTGGGAAATGGGCCTGAAGATGACTCACTGCGTCAATGAGGTATTCACATCCCTTCTTCTCAACCAGTCGTCCCACGAATAAAACGATATTCTCTCTCCCCATCAGCGGTTTGAAGGTGAAGTAGTCCACATCAACGCCGATGTGATGAACCGTCAGTTTTTCTTCAGGGAACCCTTTGGCTATCAGTTCTCGGTGGATAAACTCTGAGACGGCGATAAAGAGACTGGCGCTCCGGGTGAGGGTTTCGCGACGCTGAAAATAAATTTTCTGGATAAAGTTAGACTCTGCAGACTCATCATGGGTTGTAATGTCGAAGCCGTGAAAAGTCACGATCAGCGGTAGGTTGAGCCGCCTTGCCAGGGGGAGAGCAATCGTCCCATCCTGGCCAAAGTGGGAATGAATCAGCGTTGGTTGAACCTGGCCTATCTGACGCACAAAGTTAGAGGGAAAACCGTGCCGTGCGGCGTTGCGCTCCTTAATTTTGCCGCACAGCCCTCCCTGACTAAGGACGAACGTGCGCTCGGTCGCCAGCGGGATATCATTCTTGGCCCTAAGGCCGACGTAGTAGGGAGTAAACTGCCTCAGCGCCTCCATCTGAGACTTGATGAAAGTCTCAGATAAGTTGAGCAGGGTATTTCTGTAGACGAGAATGTTTGGATGACTATCCATATGTGATCCTCCTCCACTTGACGTTCTCTGGATTCTTGAGGGTGCAGGAGATCGTTCGCAGCAAAACGTTGATGCGTCTCAAAGGCCTCATTCCCTTGAAATAGCGCTGAATCTCAAGCCAAGCCTGAGGGCTAGAGATGCCCGTTCTTGCATAGATTCCTAGCCCTCGAATAAAGAGACCATCTGCAAATTTCTCGAGACTCGGAAATCGGGAGCGAAGGGCCCAGGCCACTGAAACAGATACAGTCGCTTTCAGCTCTGCCTGATCCGCTCTGTTGGTATAGGCGTTGGATTCATGCAGACGCTGACAGGCGAGGGGGGTGGACTCGAAATATCCTTTGCTTAGGGCAAGGGCAGCAAACTTCAAGTAGTTATCACTGGTAATTTTAAGTTCGTCGGGCATCGGCAACATCTGTTCCAGCAAACGCCGAGAAAAGCACATGCCTGAAGTGGCGGTTGGGATGTAGGGCAGAGACTGAGCCGTCACAATCTGAGCTCGCAAGTCCCAAATTGCGGAGGAGATGCGCTGGTTTTGGTAGGGATGCGGACGGCCCTCAGGATCGATATAGGCTAGGGGATGAAAACACCAGTCAATTTCTGGAAATTGACGAAAGCACTGAACGATTTGGGACACCTTATCTTTTTGAAACAGATCATCAGCATCTAGGAAACAAACAATGTCGCCGGTACAGGCGGTGAAACCTGCGTTGAGTGCTGAAGCCTGCCCGGAGTTATCTTTAAACACCCCCTGAACTTGATGCCCAAAGCGCTCTATGGTGTCCCGTGAGTTATCTGATGAACCATCATCAACGACAACAACTTCAACAGTAGAGTAGGTCTGATGAATGGCACTCTTAATGCAGCTCGCCAAGTAAGCGTCATAGTTATAGTTGTTGATAATAATGCTAGCTTTCATGTCTTTCATGGCTAAATAGGTCTGTTTCCCGGGAACTAAACGAATATCTTTTCTGGCTGATGGCACTTCAGGTCCTGATCGATGTTCTCAACCGTCTCTGCGCTTCTCAGTCCTTTCTGTACTAGGAGAGAAACCCCGACAAAGACCGTCCATGCGAACTGAGGGCGAACCACCGTTGAGCTTTCTGTGAGATTGACCATAAACAACATCACTAGAAAGGCAATGGGAAAGATAGTTGAGAACGATTTTGTCTGTCTTAACAGCAGCAGAGACTGACAGAAGACCCGCAAGTAGAACAGTAAAAATATGACTGTTCCGACAATTCCAAGATCTAAGAGTAAATCTAGCGTTCCATTATGAGCATGAGGCGCTTGCCAACCAAATTCCTGCCAGACCATCTCAGCTCCTCCACCCTCTGTCCAGAAAGCTCCGTAACCATGTCCGAAAAGGGGGCGATCGCGAACGGATAGGAGAATCTCATGCCAGAGTTCGGTGCGACCCGACAGGGTAGAATCTTTGCCAAGACTACTTAGAATTTGATCAAAGTTATCGAAGAAAATGGTAGCGCCACTGCCAGCACAAAAGACAGAAATGCACAGAATCGTGATCATCCAACTGTATTCGAGCCTCATTGCTCGGAATAAGGGAATCAACAAGAACATCGTTATCAAGATCACCAACGCTGTTTTGGAGTCAGAAAATAATAAGGTGAGTGCGAGTATGCTTAGACAGAGATACTTGAACAGATACAGTTTTTGTCTGACTGGGGTGAAGTAGAGGCAAAGTGCCCCTAAGACCATACTTCGACCCAAATAGTTTTTGTGGCTGTAAATTCCCCGCCACGAACCAGCATGCTTGATATCTTCTCCGCTCAAGATAAAGCCCCTACCCATTACGCCATATTGAGGCAGCACTAGAGCAAAAATTAGGCTGAGGAGACCACTGATGATAAATGCTATGGACAGAAGAGAGAGATACTCTCTGAAGTTGAATCGGATGCCAAGATAAAGCCCCAGAAGTGTACAGCGAATAAGGGGTAAACACTGCTGTGTCGAAAGACCGGGCGCATCTGACCAAACAATCGAAGTCACGACGAAGCTAATCACAACCAATACGGGCCAGAGTCTTTTGAGGGCTGGAACAATTTTTCTCCAATGGATCGACAGCAGCAGTACCGTCAAGAGAGTGACGGCATGGTACATAAGCTTTTCGATAGTTGTAGCAACCTCATAGTCAAATTTGGTCAGGAAGAACACTGAGCTTGAATAGAAGACCAGCGCAAATACAGAGAAGGATTTTTCGAAGAAGGAAAAGTATCGATCGGTTCTGTGGGCCTGTCTTTTATCCATTCGCCCCTTCCTCCCCGATGTTCAGGACTCGCTGGCGCTGACTGTAAAAAATTGCGATCGCCCACAGTATCACCATCAGGAGTCCATCGGAGACCAGGCTGGAGGCGATCGCCCCTTGCCATGAATACAGGGGAATTAAAATCAGATTGCCGCAGAAGTTAAATATGGCAATAAAAACCTGAACTGTACTCCGTAGGCTTTGCAACCCAGCCCCAGACAGGGCATTGGCGGCGAAATAGTGCATGGATTTGAAGAAGGGAAGGGGGGCTAACCAGCAGAGCACTTGAGCAGACTCCGCATAGTTGCTGCCAAAGACCAAGGGGAGAAGGGGAGACAGCAGAATCAAAACGATGCCCGCGATTAGGCCATAGGCCGCTGCCAGTGGGGTGAGACGCTTTGCATAGGTGAGGGAGCCGTTAATTCCAGATGCCCCATGTCGAAAAAACTGGGCGTAGGAAGCGGACAATAGAGAGCGAATTGGAATAAAGGCAACATCAATGATCCGATAGGCTGCGGCATAGACCCCAGCGGAACTGAGGGTCGAGAGACGAGCCAGCATCGTTTTATCAACATTGTTATAAATGGTCTGAGCGGAGAGACCCGTTGAGTAGCAGAACCCTTCAAACAGCTCTGGCCGAATTCGCTCGGGTGCTGGTTTAGGAGAGCCGATATCAATCTGAACCCATAACATAGCAACAGCAGCGGCCGTGATCGTCCCGATTAGGTACAGGAAGGTCCACCCCACTGCATCGGGCTCTGGGAAGAGATTGACCATCAAAATTGCGGCCATCACCCGGGTAATCCCCGGCAGAATTTTAAGCTGGGCTGTTTTGCTCAGCTTGTGAATGGCCTGAAATGCATGGCCCGCTATTTCTAGCAGCCTTAAGCAGATAAAATCTGCGATCGCAGCAAAGAACACCAACGCTATCGGGATATTACGAGGTAGCAATAATGGCGAGATCAAGCAAATAAAAGCCGTAAAAACCGTTCCAGTCATGCCGATAATCAGGAGGGAATTTCCCCAATATTGATTGAACAGGGCTGGGTTTCTGGAAACGTTCTTAACGATCAGGCTACCGCTACCGAGGCTGACAAACGGCGCGAAGATCGCAATCAGAGAGGTTGCCCCAACAAAGGCTCCATACTGGTCAGGACCGAGGGCCCGCGCAATAATGACGAAGTACACTGCCTGCAAGACAATGCCAACCCCCTGCCCCATCAGCATCCACAGCGTATTCTTAGCCAGCTGATTGGGGTTACGAATACGACTGGTTAACCCAGCCGCGCGATTGAGAAGAGTCATGCGCATGAAATAAATGCTTACCCACAGCCACAGCACAGACAGCCCATAGAGCTGGCATCAACAAGAGGGAGAGGCCCAAATACAGTTGTCATACAGTTTGTGTATGTTTTTTGGGTTGCGGGCGTTTCTCTTGCATAGAGACGGGGCTCCGATAGTAATATTTGTCGTCATAGTGAAAATAGCTATGGGGTTCATCTTTAAGGGTGACGCCATTCGCCACGATTCCCAAAATGGCAAGATTAATCTGTTCCAGTAGTTCCTTGGCTGCGATGGCGCTGGAACGCCTCAGAACTCTGGGGCGGACGGTCAGGATGACGCCATCCGCCATTTTGCAAAGCGAGCGAGACTCACTGGTGGC
This sequence comes from Acaryochloris sp. IP29b_bin.137, assembly GCF_028285745.1. Classification (GTDB taxonomy): domain Bacteria; phylum Cyanobacteriota; class Cyanobacteriia; order Thermosynechococcales; family Thermosynechococcaceae; genus Acaryochloris. The sequence continues at coordinate 15,602 of NZ_JANQOP010000065.1, forward strand.
TAGTAACGGCGGCGTATCAATGAGCACATAGTCATAGGTTTGAGCAAACCGTTCCACCAATGCACTCATTCGCTCAGAGTCAAGGAGGGCACTGGGTTCAGGGGGGATTGCACCTGCCGTCAACACATGCAAATTATCCAACTCTTTCTTGATAGCAATCCTTAAATCAACGCTATCGATAATCAAGTCACTTAGACCGGCTAGATTTGAAGACTCCCAAATTAAGTGCTGGGTCGGATGTCGCAGATCGGCATCAATAATCAGTACCCGGTGACCCTGTTGGGCCATTGAAGTGGCCAGATTAGCGACTGTTGTCGATTTCCCCTCGCCCGCGATGCTGCTAGTGACGACCAGCGTTTTCAGCCTCAAATCCGTATGCATAAATCGAAGATTCGATTGCAACATCCGATAGGCCTCACCGACAGGATAGTGAGGCAGCATATTCACGGGGGAGCGCAGATCATGGGGGTCAATATTGCTGCAAAGCAAGGCAGAACTACCGCCTTTCTCGACCAGGGGGATAACCCCCAGCAGCGTGCTATTGAAGAGGGTTTTTGCCTCTTGAACCGTCTTGACCGATTGGTCTCGCAACTCAAGCAGCAGGACAACCCCGATTGCTGCCATTCCGCCCAGTAGAATCCCCAGAATGATTTTGAGCGCAATGGGTTTTAAGAGGAACTTATCAGAAGCCTTGGCATACTCGATAATGCGGCCGTTACTACCTTGCTGATTCGCTGTGACCTGAATTTCTTGTTGCTTTTTGAGTAGCGTGGCGTAAGTTGCCTGTGCCGCTTCGATACGCCTTTGCAACTCTCGTTGCGTTTTTTGCAGGCGAGGCAGATTTTGGAGCTTTTGCTCATAATGCTGGCGTTCGGCCTCAAGGGATCGCGATTGGCGTTCAAGTTCAACCTTGATAGCCTGGATTTTGACTAATTCGCTCAAAAGATCTTGTCGTACCCCTTTCACCTGTGTTTGAACAGCCGTTACCGAACGCTGGACTCCTGAAACTTGTGCTGCTCTGGTATCTAGCAACGCTCCTAGTTTCGCCACTTGTTCTTTTAAATCAAGTACTTTGGGGTGTAACTCCTCATAGTGATTTCTGGCTAAGAGAAGCTGCTTTTCAGCAACCTGAAGCGCCTCAGCCACATCTGAAACCCCAGGTGACTGGCTAAGCGCATCAACCGTCACTGCCTGCTCGGCCGTAAAACCCGACTGCTGCTGGAGCGTTGCATAGCGGGCTTGAGCCTTATTCAGTTCAATCCGGGTCGCGCTGGATTTTCGCTGGATTTCATCTAAGCCTTCGGTAAGGAGTTTGGCTTCGGTATCAGCATTAACCAGCTTATTGGCTTCCTGAAAACGGCGCAGTGATTCCTCAGCCTGGCGGACGGCCAATGCCATTTGAGGGAGTTGCTGAGAGACAAATTGCCTCAGTTCATTGGCTTTCTGTCGATCCGCCACAATGGCATTTTGCAGGTAGATAGCCATTAGCCGGTTGACAAAATCAGCAGCCTCATCTGGGCTGTCGCTGGTAAAGGAGATTTTGAGGAGATCTGTGCCTCGAACCTTCTCAATTTTGAGTCTCTTCTTGACCAGGTTCTCCGGCTTTAATAAAACACCGTCATCGTCCCTTAAATCCATAACATTAACGACCTGCTGAACGATGGGAATGGACCGCACAATCTCAACTTCAGTTGCCATCGGATCATTGCCGCCGATCGCGGTTAACTCTCCAATCTCCGTCTCAACCAGCGATGCGGTAGATTTCTCTCGTTCCAAAAGGATTTTCCCACTGGACTCATAGGTCACGCCTTTCACGTAAGTGTAAGCCCCTACCAGTCCGGTAACCAAGGTAAATGCCAGCACTGCAAAGGGCCAGCGCCTGAAGAAGATCAAACGAAGGTTCCGCAAATCATTCAGGAAACTCTGCAAATCGGAAGTCTTTGATTTCATAAACGACTAGATAATCCGGTGTGTACGATTAGACAGTGGACAAAAAACGTAAGGATTACATCGGTTTTGGGGTCTGAACCCTTGACCTTATGACCTTAGAGAATTGAAATAGACTGATACTTGGCGAGGGCGACCTGCAATGCAAACGCAGGATTTCCGAGAAGGTATCGGGCTAACAACCGTTTAGGCTCTCGCGAAAGCCGATATAGCCACTCGAGGCCGTTATTGGATAGCAATGTTGGGCAATCCTCAACCGCACCTGCTAAACGATCAATCACTGCACCGCCCAGTAATATCGCATTTACATTTAAAAGCTCTAAATATTGATGAATCCAATACTCTTGCCTCGGCATGCCCATACCAACCACTAAGATATTGGGGTTCGTGCGATTAATCTGATGAATAACAGCTTTGTTTTGGTGGGAACTATCGATATCGAAATAGCCATGGTGCCCTGACAACTCAATACCTGGATACTTTAAATAGGTGTTCGTCAGAGCTGCCTGGAGGGCTTCTGGTTTAGCTCCAAGTAGGAACATTGACAGATTATTCTCATGGCAATGTCTGAGTAACTCTGGCATCAAAGTTGAATAGGAAACCCGATACTCCTTCGGTAGCTGATAACCCATAAACCTCAACGCATAGAGAACTCCAAGGCCATCACAGTGAGTAATCTCAGATTTTTGCAAGAAATCATAGAACCAGGGGAATTGGACTGACAAATTGAAACTATTGATGTTGTAGTTTGCAACGACTATTCTCTGGCCTAACTGACAAGCTTTATTTACTCGACTCACAAGAGTTTTGACAGTCATACAGGTTAATTTTCTGCTAAGCAAATTTGCTTCTACAACAGGTGGAAGCTCACCTCTAAAACTATCAATAAATGCCATAATGGCTCTTTCCTCACTTAAGGTTCAACGCCTAGCTCTTTTAATCCTAATTATTTTCAGAGAACAAAAAAGTACGCGATCAAATATCAAACAAATGACTTGTTGACATGCTTGATATAGTCACAAGAATTAACTAGAAGCATTCAAGTTGATTCTTGTGAAATAGTTGTGAAATAGTTGTGAAATAGTTGTGAAATAGTTTTCTGGAAATAAATTAAATCTTGGAAAAGTTGACTCTTGCAAAAACAGAACAATGTTTATGATTCAGTAATTGGCAATGAATTCTGACGATTTTCAATACCCTAATAGCCACAGCGTGAACTTTCTGTAGGCCCAACTCTGAAATGATGAACTTCCCCAAGTTCTGATGCACAGGAGTAATGACGCCTAGGCATAGAGATAGAGGCATGAACTATCTGCTATAACGTAATATTTGAGACTAAGCTATTCAGAATACTTCAGACAAGCTAGCAATATGCTTTGTGCTTAAACCTCGCTGGAACAGCATGAATCTTAAATAGCCAAAGTCAAGGTGACGATGCATTTATGACTACTGTATTCCTACACACAAAAGCTAGAAGCTGAATTTAGCTTAGCGTATGTTAATTCTTCCCCCCTGTCAATTTATCGAGTCTAACTGCCTTTAAGTAATGGCATCTTTCGGTGCCCTTTCGACACCAAAGATACTAAGGCATAGGCGCATTATTGTATGTATATAAAACTACTAAACCTCATCTCTATAAAGAAGCAGAGCCAGTACAGAAATAATCTTTTATTTTCTATAGAATAATAGAATTAATATTCTCTAATGAGAAGAGATTGATAGGATTCAAAAATAGAGCGGTTAAGGTTTCAATTTCAATGTAAAGTAAACTACAAATTGATGGCGAGTTGAATTTACTTCTCTCCCAAATTCTGAGAGTTTGTTGTTAAGTGATCTAGAACTATCCTCTGAGTTTATTGATGGCGTTAATGAGCGTTTTTCCTTCTGCCATAAGAGATATGGCTACTGCCCTTGGCATTGTCAACTTAACTGATATGGCACCGTACCCAAGACTATGCCACGCTTAGGGGATGAGCATTTCCTACAAAAGACACCGTTTCCCTGCCGAGATCATCTCCTACTGCGTCTGGTTGTACTACACCTTCCCCCTCAGCTTCCGAGATATCCAGAAAATGATGTTGTATCGAGGCATTGAGGTTACCTATGAAGCCATTCGTAAGTGGTGCCGCAAATTTGCTCAAGCTTATGCCAATCATATTCGTCGTCATCGCCCCAAACCTGCGGATAAGTAGCATCTCGATGAAGTTGTTATCAAGATTAAGGGGAAGAAATACAGGGCGACCGCACATAGAAGTTAACAAAGTAGTCGAATAGGCAGAGGTGGAGGATAATGCCTCAAAAGCAACGCTCAGCAAGCCATGAAATCCTCTCC
>NZ_JANQOP010000082.1 GCF_028285745.1 Acaryochloris sp. IP29b_bin.137
TGCAACTGAAACCCCATAAACGACTCAATTACCAGAGAGGCATGAGGGCGCTATCACTGATTCAGAACACATTGTGAAACCCTTGTCATCCCCAAAGGACTTTCCTGTATGGCAAACGGTCTATACCTATTTCAGACAGTGGGACGCCGATGGAATCTGGGAGCACCTCAATCGTGCCTTGCGCGAAAGACTCAGAATTCACTCCGGACAAAATCGATATCCCAGTGCAGCTTGTGCTGATTCACAATCTGTCAAAACAGTAGAGGCTGTCTAAGAAGAAGGCTTTGATGGCGGTAAGAAAGTGAAAGGACGAAAGCGGACGATCCTCGTCGACACGATGGGCTGTTTTAATCCAGCGCTTTTTGAGCCGTTTCTTTTAAACGCTGCGCAGAAGCGGCTTTGCGTTCACTGTAGCGGTCCGTTAACTCATCTACTTTATCTCGCAACAGAATCGTAAAACGATAGAGTTCCTCCATTACATCAACGACGCGATCGCGATAGGGAGACGCTTTCATTGTTCCGTCTTCATTGAATTCTTGATATGCCTTGGCGACGGAAGATTGATTGGGGATGGTAAACATCCGCATCCACCGCCCCAAGATCCGCATCGAGTTAACGGCATTGAAGGATTGAGAGCCCCCTGAAACTTGCATAATCGCCAATGTTTTTCCCTGGGTAGGACGAACCGCCCCCAGAGTAAGGGGAATCCAGTCGATTTGGGTCTTCATTAGTCCCGAAAGATTGCCATGTAGCTCAGGGCTCGACCAAACCTGTCCCTCAGACCATAGGGATAAGTCCCTGAGTTCCTGAACCTTTGGGTGGTTATCCGGTTCTGCCCCATGCAACGGTAGACCTCTGGGGTCAAAGAATCTTGTTTCAGCGCCAAAGTCTTCAATAATTCGGGCGGCTTCCTCCGCCAGTAAGCGACTGTAGGAGCGTTCTCGTAGAGAACCATACAGAAAAAGGATTCGAGGCCGATGCTCAAACGTCATAGTCTGGGATGAAGCCTTACTTCAGCAACTGTATAGGTATAGAGACAGGACCCGTAATTTTTCTTGCAAAGGTTCCCTTGCTGGAGAATGTACCGATGAACATCCATTGTGTCGCTTATCAATAGAGTTAAGGGCTATCTTTCTGCGAACCAGGGACGGCATCCTGATCTCTATGGATTATAAACCGCTCCCACAAAATTCCGATCCGTCTTGGGTAGGGCATTGGCGTTTTTTCTGTTGAGCTGTTTTGCAATTGAGTCCAGGAACTGGACCCCATATCGGCGAATGGTGCAGCTCAACGCCAGCTCACTTTAATCCGTCCCGTTTGAGCCCAGAATGTAATTTTTGCCAATCAGCATCTCACGTGCTGCCGCAGCATTAACCGGTTTGCAGAATAAATATCCTTGTCCATACTCACAACCCAATGCCTTGAGTTGCCGTTGCTGTTCAGTTGTCTCAATGCCTTCAGCCACCACATCCATGCCCATAGTTTGAGCGAGCGTAACAATCGCTTGCACAATAGCAACATTGTCATCTGCAGCGTCAAGCCGACAAACAAAAGATCGATCGACCTTCAAGGTATTGACAGGAAAACGGTGTAAATAGCTTAGAGAGGAGTAACCCGTGCCAAAATCATCAATACTCAAATCAATATGACGTGCCCTCAGTTGATCCAGAATCTTGGCAGCTGAATCGGAGTTTTCCATAATGGCGCTTTCAGTGATTTCCAGCTTTAAGTAATGAGCTGGCAAGCTTGTTTCTGCCAAAATTTGATCAATCATTGCCATTAGGTTGGGCTGGGAAAATTGCTTGACGGAGAGATTTACACTCATCTTCAAGGGCAGATGGGTGATGTTGTCCGTCTGCCATTCATTAAGTTGTCGACAAGCCTCTCTCAAGACCCACTCCCCTAGGGGGATAATCAAACCCGTATCTTCAGCTAGAGGAATAAATTTCCCTGGGGATACAAACCCTAATTCAGGACTAATCCAGCGGACAAGCGCTTCAAACCCTGTAATTACTCCGGTATCCAGCGCCACAATGGGTTGATAATTGAGCGTAAATTCTTGGCGTTCGATCGCTCGCCGGAGGTCTGTTTCTAACTGCAGTGAACTTTGGACGTCCTCATGCATGCTGGCATTGAAAACAACATATCGTGCTTTACCTAAGACCTTCGCCCGGTACATTGCAGTATCAGCATCTCGCAACATTTCTGCGGGCTGGCGATAATCCGGATGGCTGATTACAATACCAATGCTAGCCGAGACGAAAAATTCATTGTCACCAATATGAAAGGGCTCTTGCAAACTTTGCTGAATCGCATTGGCAAGTTCAATGGCCTGCTGTTCATCGGCAGCACTTTCGAATAGAATCGTAAACTCATCTCCACCCAAGCGAGCCAGGAGTTGTTCCCCTACACAGCTTTTAAGGCGCTGGGCAATCGAGACCAGAAATTGGTCCCCAACTAAATGTCCCAAGGAATCATTGATCGCTTTGAAGCGATCGCAATCGAGAAACAACAAGGCGAACGATTGGCCCGTTTGCCTTTGTCTTTTTTGAATAATGTCCTCGAGACACTTGAGGAAGAGGGTACGGTTTGGCAAATGAGTGAGGGGATCATGCATCGCCATGTACTCTAACTGCTGTTGCACTTTCTCCCGTTCAGCAATTTCTTGATTCAGTCGCTCCGTTCGCTGAATCACTCTGCGCTCTAGCTCGGAATTAAGCGATTGAATTTGCGCTTCGGCAGCAATGCGATCTCGGATCTCTGCTTGCAGACGTTCGTTCTGTTTTCGCTGCTCTTTTTGCAACCGACCGATCGTTAGCTGGTTTTCGACACGAGCTAAGATCTCCGCCAATTGAAATGGCTTAGTAATATAGTCCACACCGCCAACCGAGAACGCCTTGACCTTATCCAAGGCGTCATCCAGGGCACTGATAAAAATAACTGGAATCTCTTGCGTTTCTACTGTAGTCTTCAACTTCTCGCAAACGGCGTAGCCATCCATTTCCGGCATCTTGATATCTAGCAATATCAAGTCTGGCATGATATTGCGTGCCCCAATCAGTGCCATAGAACCATTAGCTGCCCCTCGCACCTGATATCCTTGTTTCGTTAACGCCGTGGACAAGATTTGCAAATTATGCGGAGTATCATCAACGATCAAAATTAAGCCTTTTGATTCTTCCGGGAGAGGGGGATTCACCCTTTGAGATGCAGATGTATTGAGGGCCATGGCTAAATTTTGCTTAATGAAGGAGCGGCATAATCAGGGGTTGATGCCCTCTAGTGTGCCCAGTTGAAATCGTTCAGGCACTTTCAAAACCCCTTATCAGACACTCAGGGAACGTTAAATATTTTAATTCCTTCGGATAAATATAAAATATCTATGCTAACTTGTACAAAATTTGCATTAGTATTCGATTGCATTAAAGGGTTACAACATTGGCTACCACTCTTTCCATAGATACAACCGTAGTTGCGACGCCAGAGCAAGTCTCATCCGACTTGGCAGGGGAATCCGTTATTCTCAACCTCAAAACGGGGATGTATTTTGGTTTGAATGAAGTGGGCGCCAGCATTTGGAATTTACTCCAGCAACCCCGCTCAGTTCAGGAGATTTGCAACCAAATTTTGGATCAATATGACGTTGAATCAGACCAGTGTGAGCAAGATGTCCTGCGGTTGTTGAATGAGCTGGTGGAATCGGAATTGATCGAGATTAAAGATGTCGCCAGTGCTTAAATTACTGCGGTTGCAAAGGTGCGATCGCACCCTCTTGATCAAAACCTACCTGCTGCTGGGCTTCATTCGGCTGGGTCTGTGGTTACTCCCCTTTCAAACCTTACAGAAATGGCTGGCGACCCTTCACCATCCCCCCCATGCCGATCCAGCGGCGCCGTCCCCCCGGATAAGTCGGCGAACGTTGAGGGCCGTCGTTTGGGCGGTAAATACGAGCAGTCGCTATATGCCAGGGGACGTGAAGTGTCTGGCACGAGCGCTCGTCACCCAAGTGCTGATCTATCGCCGAGGCTATCGACCCGAGCTAAAAATTGGCGTTGCTAAAACGGCAGACTGCCTGGAAGCCCATGCTTGGGTTGAACTTCAGGGTCATGTGATTATGGGGTTAATGAATGACTTATCCCGGTTTACCCCCATGCCATCCTTAGAGTCCAAGATGTAAGCGCCACAGCCTAACTTTTTTGCGTCTACCTGCGATCGCAATGTCCTATTTTTACGCTGCCTATGGACTGACGATACAGTCAGACATCCCATTACCCGAACTTATCCCAACACCGGCAACTGACCCAGACGTCTGGATTCAATTCGAGACCATCACGGAGAGTCCTTTACAGATGGATAATAGCCTGCACTGTTACCAGAATTCAGAGGCGGGGATGTATTTGTATTGGCAAGGGGTAGGAACCTTTCTAATTCAGGACGGGCAGGATATTCGGATTGATCTAGAGACCCATCTGGATGAGGATCGCTTGCGCCTATTTATTTTGGGCGCGGTAATGGGAGTCGTTTTGCACCAAAGGGGCTTTTTGGTGCTCCATGCCAGCGCAGTTGCCCTGGACAGCGAAGCCGTCGCCTTTATCGGCCAAAAACGGTGGGGCAAGTCCACCATGGCCGCGACCTTGCACGATCGCGGTCATAGCCTGATTGCGGATGACGTGGTGGCGCTAGAGGTGCAACATCATCAACCGATTCAGGTTCAACCGGCTTTTCCCCAAATTAAACTCTGGCCGGATGCCGTTACCTGCATTGGCAAAAAACCAGAAGATTTACCCCGGCTGGGAGCCCGTCTAGAAAAACGCAATCATCAACTTTCCTCGGGATTTATGTCCGATATTTTGCCTTTAAGACATATCTATCTCCTGGGGCAAGGGGATGATCTGGCGATTCAGCCCTTACAACCGCAGGAGATTATTCAACCCTTGATGCAGAACTCCTATGTCACCCGCTTTGGGCAAACCCTATTACAGGAGCAGGGCGCTCATCATTTTAAGCAATTGATGATATTGGCTCAACAGGTGCCACTATTTCGTCTCTTGCGCCCTGCTTCCCTGGAACTCTTGCCAGATGTTGCTACCCTAGTTGAAAATCACGTCCTTACCCATGAAGGTTGAGTCTCAGTTTGCCCAATTGATTGCTCCCTGCACCCTTGAGGATTTTTTCCAAACCTACTGGGAAATGCAAACCCTCTATCTACCCAGGAATAATGCCGCCGTTTACGAGGATATATTAACGCCCGAAGATATCGATCGACTGCTGCAAAATAAAGCTCTATTGGCGGACTACAATAACTTCCGCCTAGTCGATCAGGGCAAATTGATCAGTTTGGAGGCTTGGTGCGATCGTCACCCCAAGTCCCAGCAATATTTCATCAACAATGACAAGTTATATACCCTCCTACATCAAGGCCTAACCTTGACCATCAATAGTGCCCACAAGAAAATTCCCAGCTTACGCCAATTCTGTAGCGGCCTGGAATCCGAACTGAAGTTTAAACTCCGAACCAATATTTACATCACGCCACCTCATGCCCAGGGGTTAGCCCCCCATTATGACGAGCATGATGTGTTGATTCTCCAAATCACAGGTGCCAAGGAATGGAAGCTGTATCCTTCTACCGTTGAACTGCCCTCTCATCTCAGAGATCAGCAAATTGGTCGCCATAAACTCGATGCACCAGACTTAATGGTGATGCTGCAGCCGGGCGATTTGCTGTATATTCCCCGAGGCATCGTGCATCAAGCTGCTAGTCAAGAGACCCCCTCAATTCATGTATCCCTGGGACTGTACCCCACTTTTACCTACGAGCTATTGGAAGAGCTTGTCGCCATTGCCCAGGCTGACCCTGCCTTTCGCAAGGCCATTCCCCATGGTTTTACTAGCTCTGAACAACAGCAGACGTTTTATCAGCAGTTTCAAACCCTAAGTCAGTCTTTATTTAGCAACATTAATCCAGCGGAACTGGTAAAGCGGAAGTACGCTGCTTTTCAATGCGATCGCAAATCGGAAGACCAAGGTCGCTTCCAAGATCTGATCCACCTGCCTCAGCTCAACCCCAATTCTGTCGTTGCCCACAGACCTTATATTCTGTTCACCATCGATAGAAGTCCGACCCAAATCATATTGAACTTCTATCAAAAAAGCCTCACATTTCCCATCTTTCTGGCCCCTTCCCTTACGGATCTGCTCGACCATCCCTGCTTGGCGATCAGAGACATTGGCGGTTTAATCAATGATGCGGGGAGATTAGCTTTAGCTAAAACCCTGATTCAAGAAGGATTTCTCATGATTAAAGAGATTCATTCAACTTCAAGTTCTTAATTTTCGTCCTCCTGCCACCATGAGCGCAATTACGGGCATTGTCTATCTGGAAAACCATCCGGTCAACCCGGATCATCTTCAGAAAATGGTCCACACCTTATCTCACCGAGGACCAGATGGGATTCACCTATGGAGCGATCGATCCGTAGGATTAGGGCATTGCCTGTTGAAAACAACCCCTGAATCCACTGCTGAGACACTGCCCCTCCAGAATGCGGCCCAAACACTAGTCCTCACTGCAGATGCTCGCATTGATAATCGGGCTGATCTGATTGCCCAGCTTGGCCTTAAATCTCATCCATCAGACGTCATTACCGACAGCGCCTTAATTCTGGCAGCATACGAACGTTGGGGGGAACACTGTCCAGAATTCCTTCTGGGTGATTTTGCTTTTGCCCTCTGGGATGCCCCGCAACAACGGTTGTTTTGCGCCCGCGATCATTTTGGCGTCAAACCTTTTTTTTACTTCGCCTCCGAACAGCTCTTCGCCTTTGCCAGTGAAATTAAGGCCCTGTTTCCTGTACCAGACGTGCCGAAAGTCTTAGATCAATCGAGAGTGGCGGACTATCTGACCCTTATGCTGTTTGATCCAGAAACGACATTCTATCAACAGATCCTGCGGCTTCCCCCTGCCCATCGCATGACCGTGACGGCTGACCATCTTGACATATCATCCTATTGGTCTCTCGATCCAGGCTATGAGCTACAGCTAGACTCTGACCAAGCCTATGCCGATCGGTTTCGAGAGATTTTTACTGAAGCAGTGCGTTGCCGCCTCAGAAGTGCCTATCCGGTTGGCACCATGTTAAGTGGGGGGATCGATTCATCCTCCATTACCTGCACCACAGCTCACTTAAAACAGCAACGTCAAGATCCAACCAAGCTCCCCACTTTTTCTGCTGTCTTTAACGAAATCACCGCTTCCGACGAGCAAGACTTTATCCAAGCGGTCGTCAACCAATATGACATTGATAGTTACTCAATCCAAGGTGATCAAATCAGCCCTTGGACCGATTATCAACAGGTGATGGCCCAGCAGGATGAACCCCTCTTTGCCAGCAATTTGCACTTAAACAGAGCGCTGTACCAGCAGGCCAAACAACAATCCGTCAGAGTCCTTTTAGATGGCTTTGATGGGGATGTTGCTGTGTCTCATGGGATTGGTTATCTCAGGACCCTGGCAAAGAGAGGACGTTGGCTGAAACTCTTTCGAGAAACAAGAGGGTTCTGTAAAAGCTACCATCATCATTTTCCGACGGTCTATGGGACTTACATCCGAAAGTTTGGTTTAGAACCGCTCCTGAAAAAGACAAGAGTGCTCAAAGTTGTTCGTAAACTTCAAACCTGGACAGCTCAGTGGCAGCTTTCATCCCACGCCTCTGTCTCAAGTGCGTCTGAACCTTGGATCATCCCTCTAAATAAGGATTTTACTGAGCAGTTAAGCATTCATCAGCGATACCAACTTTTACGCCGCCAACGTTTTGGCAACCAACCCTCACAACGTCATGGTCATATCGCTGATGTAACTTCTGGCTTAGTCTCTGCTACGTTAGAGGCCCTAGACCGTACTGCTGCAAATGACCAACTGGAACTCCGATATCCTTTCTGGGACAAACGCCTCGTGGAATTCTGCGTCTCTTTGCCAGAAGAGCAAAAAATGCAACAGAGTTGGACCCGCATGATTATTCGTCGAGGTATGCAAGGGGTATTACCAACTAAAATTCAGTGGCGACGGGGTAAAGGGAATTTAGGCATAGCATTTGATCATACCCTTGCTAAATATGGCGCTGATTTAATTAACCAGACGCTACATCACCCACCGTTGGCAATCACAGAATTTGTTGATGTTGAACAGCTGAACAACATTGTTGAGCGTTGGACCCATGGACAGCCTCAACCCCATGACTCCCTTACCCTTTGGATCACCGTCAACCTTGCCCTATGGCTCCAACACTCGCAGACAGCAGATGATCAACCGCCAACTCACAAAAGATTAATTTAATCTTATAATTCATCAGCTTTTCTTAGGATGTTGATAAATAATGGGCTAAATCAAGCAAGCACAATCGTTTTTCAATGTTTTGTTTGCTATCATATTCCCCGTTTGTTTTTAAACTGCTAAAATAAGGGAGCTGTGGCGCAGCTAAGAAGTTTTTTCGTGGCTGATCCGGGGGTATACGTCTAACATTAGTGAGAGGTTGCTGACTGAAGGCTTATGAATATGTATGTAAGCCAGAGCAGCCGAAGCAGATTACGCAAGGAGAAAACCATGAGAAAAATCTATGAAGCACCAATGCTGAAAACCTACGGCACGGTTGAAGATATGACGAAGAATGCCCCATCCATCAGCGTCACTGACGTACCCGTCGGGACTGCTCCTAATCCTGATATCGACGATATTACGTCGTAGGTTTTAGTTCCTTTTTCGCCTTAAACCGAAGATTGAACGTAACATAGAGTCAGCTTTCGCAATCTGACCCTATGTTTTTTAATGCAAATTTATAGGCATTTGCATGCTAATTGCCTCCGTGCCAAAGATTGAAATTGTGGTTATCGGATTACCTGAAACGGCGGATTTCGTTATCAACAGAGGTTAGCTCGACAGCCCTATGGCGACTGGATTGTTCAAAGCAAGGCTGGGGGTCCCTTTGTATTTCATACCTGCCCTGCGGTTAGTGTGGCAAAGTAGTCCCTACTGGACATTGGCTCGGCTTGGCTTGGTTTTGATTCAAGGCATTCTACCCTTGTTCACAATTTATATGACCAAGCTGATTGTGGATCAAGTGACTGTCAGTCTAGCCCTACTCGATCCAACAGCAGCGATGCAAGATATCGTGCCATTGCTAATAGGCGCTGCGGGTCTGGTGGTCGGTACCACGCTATGTGCCTCGCTTATGGAGCTGGTAACTGTCGCTCATGCCCAACGCGTGACCGACTATATGCAAAGTATTATCCATGCCAAGTCCATTTCAGCAGACCTGGAGCATTACGAAAATGCCCAATATTATGATGCGCTACAACGAGCCCAACAAGAAGCGCCCTATCGTCCCCCTCGGCTCTTAGATCGATTCGCGCAAGCCGGCCAAAGTTCCATCTCCTTGATCGCAATGGTGGGGCTTCTCTTAGCCTTGCACTGGGGCATTGTGGGATTTTTGCTAGTCGCTGCAATTCCAACTATTTTAGTGCGGTTGAAGTTTGCAGGGGTCATGTATCACTGGAAACGACGACGGACTCAATTAGAACGGCAGGCCATGTATTTAGGGTGGCTGCAAACGAGCGATTTGTTTGCTAAAGAAATTCGTTTGTTTAATCTGGGTGAGCACTTTAAGCATCGTTATGCTCAATTGCGAGAGCAAATCTACCAGGAAAAAGTAGGGATTATCTCTAAACGATCCTTTGCTTTTTTTGGGACTCAGACCATTGTGGGAGTGTTTATATTTGCAATTTTTGTCTATCTGGTGCAGCAAGCCTTGGTCGGCACTCTAAAGCTAGGGGATCTGGTGCTGTACTATCAAGCCTTGCAAAAAGGCCAAAATAGCTTGAGAGGGTTGTTGAGTAGCTTATCGGGTCTTTATGAAGACAATTTGTTTCTCGCCAATCTTTATGAATTTCTGGATCTGAAATCGAATCTCAAAGAGCCAGATCTACCGACGGCTTTCCCTATACCCTTAGCAACAGGGATTACCTTTAACAAGGTTAGTTTTCAATATGCCACGACTCAACGCAAAGCGATTCAAAATGTTTCCATCAAACTTCAGCCGGGACAAGTCATCGCCCTGGTGGGTGAGAATGGTTCTGGCAAAACGACTTTAATCAAACTGCTCTGTCGGTTATACGATCCAACGGCAGGAAATATCACGATTGATGGCATTGATCTCAGACATTTCAGCACCCATGAGCTAAGAAGCCACATCAGCGTCATTTTTCAAGACTATGCCAAATACCATTTCTCTGCCCGAAATAATATCCGCCTAGGCCATATTGAGAGCCCTGCTGATCAGCTTAGAATTCAATCAGCAGCCCAATTATCAGGGGCCGATAGGGTTATCCAGTCGTTACCGCAGGGATACGACACTATCCTGGGTAAGATGTTTGATCAGGGAGAGGAGTTGAGTATCGGGCAATGGCAGAAAATCGCCCTTGCTCGAGCGTTTCTGAGAGAGTCTCAGGTGATTGTGCTGGATGAGCCGACTAGTGCCATGGACCCCAGAGCTGAGTATGAGGTTTTTCAGCAGTTTCGAGAGTTGATACAGGATCAGTCGGCCATTTTAATTAGCCACCGCTTATCAACGGTCAAGATGGCAGACTATATCTATGTGATGTCGGGAGGTCGGATCATTGAAGAAGGAAGTCATGCGGCTCTTATGGCGCTCAATGGGTCCTATGCATCGATGTTTGAAACCCAAGCCCAAAATTATCGCTAGACCGATTCACTGGGGGTAAAAAATTTCTAAATTCTTTGGCAAAGGCAAAAATGCCAAGCTATACTAAAACCCGCTGGGGGTGAGTGCGAGAAATTTACATCATGTTCCCAGAACTTTCACTTATTTCAAATACTCTTAAATAGCTTTGTTCTTCGTATTTCTAAGAGGCAATTGCTTCTATTGGGGAAATCTTGGGCATTAGCTTCTAACTTGCGGAAGAACTTGAACGACGTCCGAAAGAACAGAACACACAAAAGCCATCACGATGGTTATGCTGACTATGATGCTACGATGACACAGCTTTGGTGGGGCAACAATTTTGATGTTTAAGGTATCCTTTTACACAGTGGTACTTTGCATAACTTATGGTAGTGTCGAGCCTACACCTTATCATTCATTGAATTTTTAAAAGTTGAACAAAGGGTTCTAGTGAGGTAACCGTTGAACGTACGAAAGAATTATGAAAATTGCCCTAGTTCATGACTACCTGACCCAACGCGGAGGGGCTGAGCGAGTTTTTGAGTTATTGTGTCGTCATTTTCCGAGTGCCGATATTTTTACGTCTCTATACGATCCACGACAAACGATTGAGCTGGGAGATCGCCTAGTTCATACTACTCTTTTGCAAAAGGTCCCAGGGGCAACCAAGTATTTTCGGCTGCTTGCGCCCTTTTATTATCCAGCCTTTAGGGCTTTGGACTTACAAAAGTATGACTTAATAATTAGCAGTAGTACGAGTTTTGCTAAGGCTGTGCGGACACGACCCGATGCTAAACACATTTGTTTCTGCCATAATATCACCCGCTTTTTGTGGGATACACAAACATATCTACGTGAGTATGCCGACTATCAGCACCTGTATCCGTTCATCGAAAAAATGTTTCGGGTGATGAGAAAGGCAGATCTGGCCTATGCCCAAGAACCAGATTTATATATTGCCAACTCAACTGAAGTTGCGCGTCGTATCCATAAAACCTACAGCAAACAAGCTATTGTCGTTAACTACCCGATAGATAACTCTAAATTCTCCTTTTCGGATGAAAAGGAGAATTTTTTCTTGGTGTCTGCCAGGTTGTTGGGGTACAAGCGTGTTGACGTTATCGTTGATGCATTTAATCAGTTGGGGTGGCCTTTGAAAATTATGGGAGATGGTCCTGAACGGGCGCATTTAGAAAGCCGAGCCCAATCCAACATCGAATTCTTAGGGTATATCTCGGATGTAGAACGTTGCCATCTGATGTCCAAAGCTAAAGCTGTTGTCGTGGCAGCCCTTGAAGATTATGGCTTGGTGCCAGTTGAGGCCAATGCGAGTGGAACCCCTGTGGTGTCTTTCGGGGCGGGGGGAGTACTGGATACTCAAATTCCAGGGCAGACTGGCGTGTTCTTCCATAAACAAACAGCGGCCTCTTTGCAAGCAGCATTAGTGCGATCACAGCAAATTGAATGGGACTATTATCGTATCCGCGATCATGCGCTTTCCCAATTTTCTGAACCTATCTTTTTTCAAAAAATTCATCAAGTTATTAATCAAGTTTATCCCTCTCAATTTAAAAGTTCTGTCTCTTTTGTCCCTTCTATAAGTTGAAATAGTAATTGTGACTGAAAGCAGTTTATATAAAGCACCTAATAAATTATCCCCAAGAGAACCACTGGTTGCCCAACCCGTTGATAAAGACTGGGGCTATGGTCAATTACTCGCTGTATTGGTTAGACGCAAGGTTTGGTTTATCGGTGGGTTCGCAGGTGCCTTAGCAGGTGCCGTTTTTTTAACGCTAAAAACGCAGCCGCTCTATCAAAGCTCAATGCAGATTTTGATCGAGCCGAATTATCAATCTAAACCGCACAGCCGCGGTCCCCGAACAGCAGAAAATGAATTTGCTGATTCAAATATTCAAGTGGATACCACGACGCAGCTTCAAGTCCTAAACGGGTCTGAGGTGTTGTCCAAAGCAATTGAACGCCTGCTGCCTTCTTATCCTGATATTACGATTGAGGAGTTGCGAGACTCATTGTCTGTTGGTCCGGTTTATGGCCCTGACAGTAAAGGCAAAGGAAGAGTGGCCACTAAAGTTTTAGCGGCTAACTATATCAGCTCTGATTCAGAAAAGGCCCAGCAAGTTTTAGATACGCTTTTAACGGTTTATCAAATTCATAATCTTAAGCAGCAAAAGCTCCGTTTGTCCAAGGGACTAACCTTTATTGAAGAACAATTACCGGAAGTCCGCAGAAGCGTCTTAGAAGCGGAGGCAGCCCTCAAAACATTTCGGAGTGGTAACAACATTATCGATCCTGCCACTCAAGCCCAAACAGCAGCCAATGCCTTAGAACGGATTAAAACAGAGCGGCAAGCGTTGGATGCTCAGTATCGAGAGACCTATGCGAGCTTTACCAATGTTCAGCGCCAAATTCAGCTCTCTCCAAGTCAGGCCCGCACATCCGCTCGCTTGAGTGAATCGAGTCGGTATCAGTCTCTGCTTAACCAAATTCAGAGCACTGAGTTAGAACTGGCTCAAAAACGTCAGTTACTGACGGATGATCATCCTGATATTGTGAATTTGATCAATCAACGGCAGGATCAGCTGGCGCTGCTAGAACAAGAAGTCGGTCGGGTTGTGGGTGGTGAAGCTGCACAAATTCCTCAAGGGCCCAACCAGCTCACTGAAGGCCAACTCGGCAGAAATGATTTGGCATTAGTGAGTCAACTGACTGAACTGCAGAAGTCATTGGGGAGTCTCCAAGCCCGCGATCGCAGCCTGGCTCAAACGGAAGCAAAGCTGTCTGCTGAGCTGCAAAAATACCCTGAGCTGATGGCTCAGTTCAATCGCCTTCAACCGGAAGTGTCAACTCGTCGCGAAACCTTACAGAAGTTGTTGGAGGCCCGCCAAGAGCTGGGATTGGAGATTGCACGAGGTGGATTTGACTGGCAAATCGTAGAAGCACCACAACTCGGTATTCAGATTAGTCCCAATGTAGGGCGAAATCTCCTTCTAGGTTCTGTTGTAGGTTTGTTTTTGGGAGGAATTGCTGCCTTCCTTCGTGATGCGATGGATGATAAATTGCATCACTCTGATGATTTAAATACTCAGTTTCCCTTACCGCTTCTCGGTACCATTCCAGAACTTTCAGTTGCCGAGATGCGAGATGCACTGGTTTTACCGTTTAATCCCACTCAAAATCCTGGTTTAACGATGCCTGAACTCTTTCAGTGGCAGCCTTTGAGAGAGTCATTAGACTTGATTTATACCAATATTCAGCTCCTGCAAACGAACAACCCCTATAAAACCTTAATGGTGACTTCAGCTGGAGCGGGAGAAGGAAAATCAACGCTGGCCCTGGGGTTGGCGATTAGTGCCGCGCGGCTCGATCAGCGAGTGCTAGTGATTGATGCTGATCTTCGCCATCCTAGCCTGCATCATATGTTTGATCTCAACAATCATGAAGGCTTGTCAACGCTACTCACCAGTGACGTCACTTTAGCGGAACTGCAAGCTACACCACAATGGGTCTATATGCGTTGGGGCGAAACCGAGAGTCACTTTAATAAAAGTGCGATTCTTCCCTCTGACTTAAGTATTGATGTTTTGACGGCGGGTCCCCTCTCGGCGGATCCTGTGAAACTCTTAAGTCTGGAACGAATGAAAGATATTCTCAAAGCCTTTCAAGAAAGCTATGACTTAATCCTGGTTGATAGTCCTCCTGTACTGGGCTTAGTGGACACGATCTCTGTAGGCATGGGATGTGATGGGGTCGTGATGGTCGGCCGTATGGAGCAAGTCACCCGCTCTGACTTGACGCAAGCTATTGGTGTATTGGATAAATTAAACCTCATTGGTTTAGTGGCCAATGGTGTGCAGGCCTCTACACCCAACTATAAATATATGAAGGCATAAACCGTTACATCGCTTGTTGTAGATGTCTTCTTGGGCATTACTCATTTGTGTTCAGATGACTGTGATTGATTGATGTTACTGCTAATGAGAAGAATCTGCATTGTCTAAATTCAACTCCAATCGTTGGAAAACCGACAATATTGACGACTACTTTCAAACAGACCACTTAAAGGATGATTTAAAGCGTCAATCGGTCCGGGGCGGGATCATTGTTGTTGCTGCCCAAGGGGTTAAATTCTCGGTGCAAACAGGAGGAACCCTAGCGCTAGCCCATTTCTTAGTGCGTGACGACTTTGGGTTGGTTGCTATGGTGACCGCAGTGGTCAATTTTGTCGCCTTGTTCAAAGACTTGGGACTGTCCACCGCAACGATACAGCGGGACAAGATAACCCATGAACAAGTGAGTACTCTGTTTTGGGCCAATTTCGCCATTAGTTTACTAGTGAGCATAGTGATGGTCGGCCTAGCACCACTGGTGGCTTGGTTCTATGCTGAACCCCGGTTGTTCTGGATTATGGTGGCCTTGGCTAGTTCCTTTATTTTTAGTGGGTTGGGGGTGCAGCATGCTGCCCTTCTCAAGCGTCAAATGTATTTTTCGGCCCTTGCTAAAGCTGAAATGGCCTCGATCCTGCTCAGCGTGGGGATTGGCATTGGTGCGGCATCGATGGGGGTAGGGTATTGGGCATTAGTGCTTTGGCGAGTTAGCCAAGCCGTGAGCTATGGGATATTACTGTGGGTGCTATGCTCTTGGCGTCCACGGCGTCCTGCTTGGGCCCCAGGAACATGGTCAATGCTGACGTTTGGTGGCAGCGTGACGGGGTTTAGTGTCTTTAACTTTCTATCTCGAAATCTCGATAACATTTTGATTGGTAAAGTTTGGGGTGCCGGTGAACTAGGCTTATACACCATGGCTTATCGGCTATTACTGTTGCCGATTCAGCAGTTAAATGCACCTGTGACGAGTGTGGCTCTACCGGCACTCAGTCGTTTGCAAAATGACCCTCAAAAGTACTGCAGATACTATTACAAGGCCATTGGATTGATCACCATGATCGGTATGCCGATTGTGAGCTTTTTATTTGTATCCGCAGATAAAGTTATCTTGGTCTGTTTGGGGGATAAATGGGCGGATGTCGTCGTTCTTTTCCGGTGTTTAATGCCTGCAGCATTTATTGGTACCTTCAATGTTGCGACCGGCTGGACCTTTTTGAGTTTAGGGCAAACGGAGCGGCTTTTTCGTTGGGGATTATGCTCCTCTATTGCGAATGCCATTATTTTTTCAGTTAGTGTGCAACATGGCGTGGTAACCCTAGCACTGGCTTATAGCTTGACACGACCTTTATTTTTGGTTGTCGTAGCTTTGTACAGCTTTCAGGGAACGTCGTTAAGCCTCAGGCAATTGGTACGTACGTTATCCAAACCAGCGTTGACGTCTTTATTGGCAGCCCTATCGATTTATGGCTTCAATCTGCTGTTTCAGGTGAGCCATGTGTCGATGCCGCTGGCCTTAGGGGTTGATAGTGTTTTGTTCTTTATCATTTATCTAGGAGCATGGTTGCTGATTCCAGGTGGGAAATCCCAATTACAGGAATTACTAAATATGAGGCAAGCGCTTGGGGCAAAAATGAATTAAATTCTTATGACTTCTTTTATTTCTAATTGATTCGATAAATTCTTTATGATGAAAACTTTATTAAACAGTATTCGAATTCGATTTTTGCGTGTGCTTGATTTCCCATTTTGGGTAATCCGTAATGTTCTTTTTTATTCTCAGTATCAGCATTTAGAATCAACGAAAAAGATTATTTATGCGCTGACCCCGCCACCCTACTTAAAGAATATTGGTGACCATGCTCAGGCTGTAGCGATTCAAGCCTGGTTTAAAAAACACTTTCCATCATTAGAAGTAATTGAACTCGATAAAGATCAATCCAGATATTTTTTGCCTGCAATTAAGCAGTTACTCACATCTGAAGATATCGTTTTTCTACATAGCGGTGGGAATTTAGGGGATCGTGGTCTCTGGTCTGAACGAATTCGACGACGGTTGATTAAAAATTTAAAGTCTAATAAAGTGATTAGCCTGCCACAGACTATTTTCTTTAGTGATACTGAGAATGGAAGAGTACAGCAAGAAATTACCGAAAAAGTCTATCAATCTCATCCTGATTTAGTCGTATTTGGCCGTGATCCCTACAGTGGTGAGCTGGCGCAAGCGCTTTTCCCAAATGCTCAAACCTATTGCATGCCTGACTTTGTCTTGTCACTGCCGCCCAAGGGAACGACCGCTAAAAATGCATCTCCCAAGATCTTGCTCTGCTTACGCCTTGATCATGAATCTGCGTTATCTGAGGCTCAACGGCAAAGCGTAGAAAGTCTGTTACCCTATGCTTGCACTTATTATGATACGACCCTAGATGCTCCCATTCCAATTGAAAAACGGGAAACGATTCTAGCTGAAACTCTTCAACTTTTTCTACAACATGATGTTGTCATTACAGATCGGTATCATGGGTTGATTTTTACGATTTTATGCCAGAAACCCTGTATTGTTCTTCGGACTGTAGATCACAAATTAACCTCGGCAAGATATTGGTTCAAAGAGATGCCCTCGGTTGTGTTTGCTGAGGATTTATCGCAACTCCCAACTTTGGTGAGTCATTGTTTGCAGAATCGGGATCATTATGTACCCGATTGGAACGCGTCCTACTTTGATCAAATTCCTAGCCTCGTTGGATTGACTTCTAATGAAAAACCTACAAGCATGGCAGCCCAGTAAAATTTATTTTAAGAGGGGTAAAATAAGGGTCAATCCCCAAGGTGTTGCTGCTAGCAGCTTTTACATCACCTTAGAGATGCTTCAGGTCCTTCAGTCTTGTCAAAGCTACTTGGGGAAGCACTTAGTGGATTTAGGGTGTGGTAATGTCCCTTTTTATCTTTGGTATAAAGATTTTGTTCAGCAAGTGACCTGCGTGGATTGGCCCAACACGTTGCATCGGCAAGAGCATATTGATATTTTTGCGGATCTGAATCAGGACTTACCATTAGATACTGATTCGGTGAATTGTGTCCTGCTTACGTCAGTTTTAGAGCATGTTCATAACCCTGATGTGTTGCTCCGTGAAATTAATCGGATTTTGACCAAGGATGGGTATTTGATTCTGAGCGTTCCTTTCTTCTATCATCTGCATGAGCAACCGTTTGATTTTTATCGGTATACGCCGCATGGGTTGAAGTTTTTAGCGCAACAAAGTGGGTTTGAAATCGTCAAATTACATCACTATGGCAGTGCGTTTGGCATATTAATTGATATTAGCGCTAAGGTAGTGGATGTTTTCCTGCGGAGTATCTTTAAGATCTTCCCGAAACCGCTGGCGGTGATTCTGCGAAAAGGTGGAGATTTCTGCCTGATCCAATTGCAGCGACTCCTATTTTGTTTTTTTCAACAAAAATTGATTGTGAAGTTGATCAACCGCCTTAATCTCTCTAGTCGGATGGCACTTGGCTATATTCTAGTGGCGACTCCTGTCGCTCAAGACGGCTGAACGCTATGACGTTGCTACATCAAACTCGTGAAACGATGAACGGATGTAATCTGGGGGCAAGACAATAAAGATGCCTGGTTTAGCTTCATCGAGTAGGCAAGAGCTGTTTACCTTAATAAATACCGTGGTTGAGGGAGGATACTGTATTGGATGTGGGGTCTGTGCGGCTCTTCCTCATTCACCGCTGACGATGCAATTGGATGACTATGGCCGTTACCAGGCAACACTGCCCCCTCAAGGAACACTGTCCCCTCAAGAGGAATATCAGTCTGAGCAAACGGTACCGTACTTATCAACTTGTCCCTTTGCTGAGGGAAGTGCCAATGAAGATGAGCTTGCCCGGGATGCCTTTGGCGATCGCTGCACGTACCATGATCAAATTGGCTATTATCTGGAAACCTATGCTGGATATGTGGCTGAAGGTGATTTTCGGGGTCAAGGGAGTTCTGGGGGAATGGGGACTTGGATTCTGGCAGAGCTGTTTCGTCAAAATCAGATTGACTATGTGGTTCATGTCCAACAACAGTCGGAACCTGGCGACCCGTTGTTTAAGTTTCAGGTCTCGTCCAATTTAGATGAGATTCGTCATGGTGCTAAATCGCGATACTATCCCGTGGAATTGTCGGAGGTGCTTCAGCAGATTAGAGAGCAGCCGGGGCGATATGCCATTGTGGGTGTGCCTTGTTTTATTAAAGCGATCCGCTTGTTGGCGAAAGTTGATCCTGTGATTTGCGATCGCATCACGTTTTGCATTGGTCTAGTGTGTGGCCATTTGAAAAGTACACGCTTTGCAGATATGTTTGCTTGGCAATGTGGTATCCCGCCAGGCCAACTCCAGTCCATCAACTTTCGCAAAAAGTTGCCTGGGCGGAATGCGAATCGCTATGGGGTTGAAGTGGTAGGGATGTCGAATGGGCAACAAGTCACTGTAACTAAGCCTAACAACGAATTTTTTGGTTTTTTATGGGGACATGGCTTCTTTAAGTATCAAGCCTGTGACTTTTGCGACGATGTCCTTGCTGAGACTGCAGATATGACCGTTGGAGATGCATGGCTACCGCAGTATGTAGAAGATAGCCAAGGTACTAATGTTCTGGTAGTTAGGCATCCACTGTTGCACCAACTCCTTCAAAAAGGTCAAGAGACAGGACGCCTCCAGTTAGATCTAATTACTGCCCAGCAAGTGGCACAGTCTCAAGATGCAGGTCTTCGCCATAGGCGAGAAGGACTCGCCTATCGACTGCATTTGAAAGATCAGGCAAGAGAATGGCGACCTCAAAAAAGACTTCAACCATCAAAAATGAGACTTCGGCCTAAATTTAGGAAAGTTCATCAAGTCAGAATGGCACTGGCTAAAGCGAGCCATCGCGCCTTTGCATTAGCCATCAAAAATAGAGACTTTAATCTTTTTAAACAAGCTATGGAACCGAAGATCAAAGAATATAATTCTGCTCGAAAACCTTATCTTTGGCAGCGATTGTGGAAGAAAAGCACGATAATAACATCGAAGTGAGATAGGCAGATCAATATATGAACAGAGTTATCTGACACTCATGAAAATTGCATATTTGGTAGGAGATTTCCCAAGTCTATCAGAAACATTTATTCTGAATCAGATCACAGGACTGATTGATAGAGGGTGTCAAATTGATATTTATGGTCATAAACCAACCCCCACTGCAAAAATTCATGCATGTGTTTTGAACTATCGCTTGCTTGAGCATACTTATTATTATGAAGCCCTACCTCACAATTATGTATTGAGGTTGCTTAAAGCTTTGCTTTTATACCTAAAACATAGCTTTACAGCACCATTACTTTTACTAAAAAGTCTTAACGTCCAACAGTTTGGCCGCCAAGCACTATCACTACGTCTTTTTTATGCAGCGATTTCTTGCTTGGATCATAAAGCAACCTATGATGTCATCCATTGCCACTTTGGCCATAATGGTTTGTTGGGAATGAATTTGAGGACAATTGGTGCATTGCAAGGAAAAATAATTACGACCTTTCATGCCCGGGATATCACTCAAAAATTATCAGAATTGGGTGAGCATGCCTATGATCAATTGTTTTTGGAAAGTCAGCTAATCTTACCCATTAGTCAACATTGGCAGGCCAAACTGTATCAGTTAGGGTGTTCGGCCCATAAAATCCAAGTCCACCATATGGGGATTGATTGTCAAAAGTTTACATTTATACCTCGACAATACAACCAAGAGGGCACAGTAAACATCATTTCTGTTGCTCGGTTAGTTGAAAAAAAAGGTATCGAGTATGGTATTCGTTCCATTCAATGTTTAAAGCGGTTAGGCTACCAAGTTCATTACTTAGTGATTGGAGATGGAGATTTATATGATGATCTGAGGCAATTAATTATCGATTTGAATTTGGATGAAGAAATCAGCCTTCTAGGATGGAAAAGTCAAGATGAGTTACTGGAAATGATGAACTCAGCCCATATTTTCTTTGCGCCCAGTGTGACCTCAGCTCAAGGCGATCAAGAAGGTATTCCTGTAGCTTTAATGGAAGCAATGGCGATGGGACTACCTGTAGTGAGTACTCAACATAGTGGCATCCCTGAACTTGTAGATCAAGGTATATCAGGCTACTTAGCCCCTGAGCGTGATGTAAAAGTATTAGCCGAACAGATCGCTCACTTGATTGATGAATCTGAAGACTGGCCAAAAATAGGTAGAGCAGGTCGCCTCAAGGTAGAAACAGACTTTAACATTGATCAACTTAATGCTGTTTTGTATGACCTTTGTAAAAATTTAAAACATTGTAGAACCCATATGGGATGAAAATAAATGATTCAATTATGGCCTGAGAAAAAGTGTGGTTTGTATGCTTTGAAATGTATAAGTATTAGTCTTGCTATAAGCATAGATTAAGCAATGTCACTCTGATTTATTGTTAATATTTTTTTATGTGTCTTGAACTTAGATTTGAACTGCCAATTATTCATAGGGTTTTCATAAACTTATTAGATATTCATAATATTTATCGAGATGTTAGGATTGTGATATTCCACTAAAGGATAAAGTAAGCATGAACTTAATCCTTAGAGGCTGTTTGAGAAGTTTTAGTACTCCGCAGCCAGTCTTCGAACCATCAGTCGAATCATCGCTAGATAAACAAGAGCTTCAGCCGTCCTGGTCAACACCTCATAATCTTTGTTGAGCCGTCGAGACCACAACAACCATCCAAACGTCCGTTCTACCATCCATCGTTTGGGAACAACCTGGAACCCCGCTAGATTATCTGAGCGTTTGATCACTTCCAAGACATAGCGAAAACGGTCCATCACCCACAGCATAAAGGCTTGCCCTTGATAGCCAGCATCGGCCCATATCCTCACCAAACGACCCAGACTTGCGCCTTGACGCCGTGCTTTCCACAACAGTATCTTGGCTCCGCGTTGGTCAGAGATATTGGCAGCGGTGACCATCACCATCAGAACCAGCCCTAAAGTATCAACGAGCACATGACGTTTACGACCTTTGACACTTTTTCCACAATCAAACCCAATCGAGTGACACCGAGGATTGCCAACTTTAACCGATTGAGCATCGCAGATGGCGGCACTGGGACTTGGATGACGGTCTTCACTCACCCGCACTTGCATGCGCAGATGTTCATTGATGTGGCCCCAAGTACCATCATCGCGCCACATTCGAAAATAGCTATAGACCGTTGACCAACAGGGAAAATCATGAGGTAGCTGTCTCCACTGGCAACCCGTAACAATGAGATAAAAAATGGCATTGAGAACACTGAGCATATCAGTGGTGCGAGGTCTACCTCCAGGTTTAGCAGCAGGAATCAAGGGCTCAAGTAATTCCCATTGCAGGCTGGTGAGGTCGCTATCATATGCTGTAGGCAGTGCTCTCAAGGTCCTGTTCAATGTTTGTGTATTGACAGAGTAGTACCTTGAGAGCTTTACTCACTTCTCAAACAGCCTCTGAGAGAGATGGCAACCATACCAACCTTGGAAAATCACTAGAGTTAGTATAGGGGCATCCCAATCCTTGCTGGAGATTCGCAAGAGTTCTATCAGACATGTTACATTTGGCCAAACAGAAAGCGCACCCCAGAACGGCAAGATCGCTATCGGTTAACCAGGCTTTTGCTCCACTCCCTGCCTTCATTTGGAGATGTTGCACTATTGAGCAGGTTAGCTAGATGTGGAATCATTTTCACCAGAAGAGCAGCAGCTTGATTCTGCGGATCAAGCTGAGTCGCCTTGGTTGCTGATTGCAAAGCCGCCTGATATTCCTTGAGCATCAACTGACTTTTAGCAAGATTGAGATGGGCATCAGCACTCTTTGGCTGTAGTCGTGTAACTTGGGCAAAATCCTCAGCGGCTTCCTGAAAATTCTTTTCCCCCATGAATAGAACGCCCCGAAGTGCATAGGCTTCAGATAAAGACGGATCAATCTGGATGGCTTGATTAAGTTCAGCCATCGCTCCCTTTAGATCTTCTTGTTCTAGGCGAGAAATTGCAGCAGTATAGTGTGGGTTTGCCTGGGGGTTGGGGGCGGCTGTTGCTAGCGGTGATGGGTGGTGAATCGACATCCCTTGACCCAGGCTGAGTAGCATCGCAGTGATCGCAACTGTGAAATAGACACGAATTGGTTTATGACGCATTCTCTATCCCCCGAAACTGGTGCTCTTCATTTTACAAGCAGCCCTAACTCGGTTTTACTGCTCGAAATCGCAACTCTTCAACCCAGACCTCGCTAAACTCCCCAAATCTTTCCCCTGGAGCAAGTACATGGGTTACACCCTCCTGCTCTGCAATAAACGCTTGTCGCCATAAATCCCAGGTTCGGAGGGAAGACAGATTTAAGTCTGCACAATATTCATCCCAACTATCTTTCTGGTAGCCGGAAGTACCAATGTAAACTTGCTTGAAATGAATTTCAATTAAATCTAGATCAACCAATTCTTGAAAGAACTGGAGGCTCCCTGACGGTGCTCCTTCACCCTTTAGTATTGGTGTTTCAAAGGAAAGATGTAGTAGCTCACCAAAATGTTGTTTAGCAAGTTTCAGGATTTCTAGCTTAATATGCAAAAATTTGACGACTTAACTGAACCTGATGTCGTCCTTTGTAGAAGCCCAAAATCAATCAGCTATCGCTTGAACTTCGGTTATCAAAGCTATTTGCTCAAGGGAAATGGTAGCAACCATTTCATCGCCCCTCGATATCTTTGAAGAAGCGAACCATCTCGTATTCAAAAAGTGCGGGGTTATTTGGATATGGCTCAGTATTCCCGGTCTTCATAAACCCAAGGTGTTCATAAAAGCGAATGGCTCTATCATTATTCGAGGTAACCATTAGGAACAGTTTACTGACATGATGGGCTTCTACCCACTCAAAAACGGTCCGAAGGAGGAGTTGCCCCACACCTTGGCGACGATAAGGTGGGGCAACCCACATCGAAGCTAAATGAGCTGTCGCTAACTCCTCTGGATTGAGGAAACATGCCACAATGCCACATGGTTGACCACCATCAATCGCTAGGTAACCAGCAGAATTGTCGCCAGAGCATCGTTCTGCTCTCTGCTGCCATTCAACATCAGATAGCTTCAATTCTTCGACATACGTGGACCCAAAGGCTGTAGGGGAGTCTTTCAATGCAGACAACCTCACTTCCCGAAAAGTTACTGTTGATGTTGTAGTAATTGGCTCGATGGATACCATCATTGCTTCGAAAAACGGGACAGTATTATTATCGCCAAGCGGTTGGCCACCTAGCAGAGACGACAAAATCACGCCTAAGCAATTGCTATTCGATGGTTTAATTGCATGCCCAGATCTGGGCTGTCATACGATCTCATTGGTAGAGACAAAGATTTTGGTCGGGGCCACTCGGATGGATGGCACAGAAAAGGAAGCCATCAGTGAGGTATCCACTGAAGCGATCGCACTGTTGGCAAATGTGATCAACCATCATGCCTTAACCAGAGAATAACAAGCCTACTAGAGAAAATTGAAGAACTGTGCTAGATATTAATAGTACATATATATTATTACAATGCTTATTCGATCCATTCATTCTATCGAGTTGGCAGATTCTCTCTGCCTGCCCTTATTAAGTATCCCTGTTTCGGCTGGCTTCCCTTCCCCTGCTGATGACCATCTCCAGAGTGAATTGAACTTGCAGGATGCCCTGATCCATCACCCGGCAGCGACATTCTTTATGAGGGTTGAGGGAGACTCGATGGAAGGTTGCGGAATTTTCGGCTTTGTTCAGATTTGGCCGAAAATGGGTAACACTCGCATGATAAATCAGGCCATTTTTAGAAATGACCAGTCCAGATTTTATTGCTTTTCCTAAGCTCTTTTGAAGAGTTTGAATCCTAGTAGTTCTAGCCAGTGAGGATGCTTCTGTCCTGTCATCACTTCTCTAGGTCTTTTTCCCTTCCTATCTTCACAATCACTACTCATGAATTGGCGGTGGTTGAGAAAGAATTGAAGCAGTCCCAAATAGGGTGTTCCAAGATGTTTGCGA
>NZ_JANQOP010000182.1 GCF_028285745.1 Acaryochloris sp. IP29b_bin.137
CAAAGGGGATACCTTCTAATCTGAGTGGGGTGAGACCATTGTAAAACCTCTAAAACGCAGACTGGGCAATACAACCCGGAAAAATTTACAGGTGGACCCTGATAACACCCTCTTCACCTCTTCTTGAAGATCCTTCCTATTATCAACGTACATCATTATAAGTTCCGACTTGGCATAACGGGAGATAATTGCTTTGATTATGTGGCATCATTTTACTGACACCACCAACACCTCCACTGAATCTCCCCAACCCCCTTTAGATTGAGCATCGTATACTTCACGGTATGCTGGATATTTCGATGCCCCAGCCAATCTTGAATGAACCTAGTTTCCAACCCTAACTAGCAAACCTAAAACACCAACTTCGCTATCGGCCCTCAACCTGCTCATCGGTAACCTCTAAGTATCCCGACAATGCGGCCAACGTCCGATGCTCCGATGATTCGCTGAATATGCTCGGCACCCCAGCGTTGTGCATCCGAGTCAGATCCGTGCGTCTGAAGCTGTGGGTGCTAAACCCTTCCAATCCCACCCGAGCAAAAGCTTGCCTCAAGATCCGGTCTGCTGAACTCAACCGGTTATAAGAGCGGCCATGCCGACCGGGGAAAAGATAGGTGCGAATTAGATTAGGAGTATAGGCCACAAAAAAGTCATACAACTGAGCTAATTGACTGTTGGAATATAATTTAGACAGAAGCTTCGAAAATAATACTATCCGAGAACTTGCGTGAATTTGGCCCGATGACATAGTTCGCGCAGAGTCATGCCAAGGAAGTGTAGTCGTGAAAAAGCTCGTTCGTGGTCTACAAGAGTTCAAGCAAAAATACGTTGCTCAACATCAAGAACTCTTAAAAGAACTTTCACACGGGCAAAAACCCCGTGTATTATTCATCTCCTGCTCTGATTCGCGGGTTGACCCCAACCTTATTACCCAGACAGATGTGGGGGAATTGTTTGTCATCCGTAATGCCGGGAATATAGTGCCCCCCTATGGCGCAGCCAATGGTGGCGAGGGCGGCACGATTGAATATGCCATTGCAGCTCTTGAGATTGAGCAAGTTGTTATCTGTGGCCATTCCCATTGTGGAGCGATGACAGGTCTGATGAAGCTGAACAAGCTGCAAGCAGATATGCCCTTGGTTTATGACTGGTTGCAACATGCTGAAACGACCCGGCGAGTGGTTTCGGAAAACTACCCAGAATCTCAAGGGGAAGAGCGGGTTGAAATCTTAGTTGCCGAAAATGTCCTAGTGCAGATTGATAATTTGAAGACTTATCCGATTGTGCGATCACGGATGCTGCAGGGCAAACTGCAGATTTACGGCTGGATTTACCATATCGAGACGGGTGAAGTCCTTGCCTATGATGAGAAGACCCATACCTACATTCCACCGCAAAGCCAGCTTCTAGAAAAAACACCCAGTTTGCCCTCTCGGCTAGAGCAATATCTGATTAGCACCCATGCACCTCCCGTTGCTTGTGAACTGCCTGCTCCGCGACTACAGTCTGCGTCTTCGACTCCATCGATTACACCCGTCAACGGTACCACTACCACTAATCGCATTCGGTCTCAGTTAGATGCCTTATTAAAGGCTTCACCTGATTCATGGACGGATGTTGACGACTCGATGCATTCTATGAGTAAGCTCCTGGAAGATGCCCAACATGAAGGGATGAGCGCTAATGAAGCGCAGAATTATCATCATCAATTTTCAGAACAAATCCCTAAATGGCTTAGGCAAATGGAATAGCCTCCATCAACAGCTAATTAGTGAAGGCTACAATTGACCTCAGCAAAATCAAGTGTTCGTCAACGGCTTTTACCTTACACAAAGAAACACAGATGAAATTATACTGAGCAGACTATATTGCATAGTTCTTCGAAAAATTTTGGGAGTAAACCTTATCGTAACTTATGCAAAAAGTATCAACTTAGCAAACTACCCCTGACAATTCAAAATGAGTTGCAAGGCAAATAAACTCAGCTTTTTGGGCGTGAAGAAATTTTTAGAAAAAGACAACTTATGGATCCAAATAATGATGCTCCAAGAGCACCTAGCACAAAAATCATGGCAATCATAAACAGTGGTAATCCAAAAGAAAAGACATAAATCTGCCCCCAACCACCTACACATGTCTCCGCTTCTTGCCGACAAGTAAAGTATGTGATGATCTCTCCTGGAAACTCAACCAGCAGCAAATTAAGGATGTGAGCTACAGGAGAGAGCAAGCCCACTATCAGGCCTCGATAGGAGGTTCCATAAAGTAAGGAATACACATATGAGCAGCCTAAAGCTGTACCAAACGTGCCCCCTATGCAACTCGAATAGAGAATTATCCGATTCTTAAGAGCGGTACATAACAATGGAGGTTTTTTTGCCAATTTGTTGTTGTTACTCTGTCGTCTAATAGAAGTATCAAGTCGCTACTTATGATTGTCAATGCCATAGATATAGTGAAACAGTTTCCATGGCAGATAATGGCGTTTTTTTATCAATGGCCCCGTTTTGGTCGCTAAGGTGTTCAGATTACTGAACACTTATTAAGAGTAGACTGACCCACTATTGGTCATGACTGGGACATTAAAGTTTCAGAATCATTGGCTTATAAGGCTTATAGGAATTATTTGAAAACTACCCAGACATCATAAGTGGGACAGTATCATTTTCGTGAGTTCAGAGAGTTTAGACTCAATAAGGAATTTCAGCCTTAGCGACCAAAACGGGGCCATTGATATGAAATGGCCAATAATATTCATCAAAATAGATTTGATTTTGGGAATTGAGCTTCAGAACAAGAGGTCTGCATGTAAAGAGTGAATTTAGTGGTATTTTGCATAATTCTCTATGCCGTAGTCTGAGTAATTTATACAAGCTGATCTTCCTAGCAAGAAAACATGATCACTTAACTTACTTCTAGGGATCTATTATTGAAGCATATCAATTTTTATGTTTTAGGAAAAATTGAATTTGAGATTATTGATTATGCAGAAAAAAAATAATAGCTCTATTTACATATCCCTTCTCAAATGGAGCTTTAGCCTCTATTTCATTTCAGTTGGTTTATGGCGCTTGAAGCGTTTTTTCTACATAACTGATTTATCATCAATATCTACCGAATGCAGTCAAGCAGTATTCCAATCACAGAAGAAGATTAATCAACTTCCTAATGTTCAACTTAATAAAGCATATTGGGAAAAGGTTGACTTTTTAAACGATCCACCCAGTGGTCGGCCTCAGAAATATCAATATATTTTGGAGGATACTTCAGGGCTAATAAACGTATTTAACTCTTCACAGTTTTTAACCAGTATAAGCCAGAATATCATGGATAGCTGTTCTCAGGTAAGCATGGTGGGCTTTAGTAATACACGATTTAGCGCGGTTCATAATTATGGTTTGTTTCCTAAAGATTCAGTAAAGAAAATGTGCCCCTTTAATCCATCATCCTTTGTTATTGTTCAGTTAACTTATCCTTTTGGAGATAGGAATTGGAGGCAAAACGGTGCTTGTTAGGAAGTGAACCTTTAAAAAGGCTTAGTCCAATTTACTGAGTATATTCATTTGTTACGTGTAGACAGTTTATCGAAGAAGATTGCTAGCCTTATTTCAAAGAATTTCTACGTGGGTTCAAAAAGGATATCTAGGGAAGGTGTTTAAATTCATAGGTCACACTTTTTGGACATGAGCCAAGAAATATTCTAGTTTCCCTCCTCATAGTTATATTGGTCTACTTATGTCAAAACCCATCACCACTACTCGACGCAGATTTTTGACCTTGTTGAAATATGCGGGATTTGGAACCTTTGGTTCAATAATCGCTCACTCTCTTTATCAATGTGATGATATCCATATTCGTCTTTTACCCACTGACAAAATTTTCACTGTCGATGCTCAAGGTAGAATTATCCATCGGCGTTCACTCCCCCAACTGCAGATCCTCAAAGAGAAACTTGGCAAGAACATAACGTTAGAGATGGTGTCGATTCCTGGAGGAACTTTCACAATGGGGTCTCCCTCACATGAGCTAGAAAGGTGGGATGGTGAAGGTCCTCAGCACAAGGTCAATGTCCCATCGTTTTACCTAGGTAAGTATCCAGTGACACAGGTTCAATGGAAAGCCATCATGAGGACTAACCCTTCTAATACCAAAGGGGCTAATCGACCTGTAGAGCGGGTGTCTTGGAATAAGGCAACTGAATTTTGCCAAAAGCTCTCACAGAAAACCGGTAAGTTGTATCGGCTCCCGAGTGAAGCAGAATGGGAATATGCTTGTCGAGCTGGAACAACCACACCCTTCCATTTTGGTGAGACCATCACCTTGAATTTAGCTAATTACTATCCCTCTAAGGGTTATGCCTCTGGCCCCATAGGAAACTCTTTAAAAAGGACCACAGATGTTGGCAAATATCCTCCCAATGCCTTTGGGCTTTATGACATGCATGGAAATGTAACCGAATGGTGTCAAGATACCTTGCACAAAAACTATGAAGGTGCGCCCACTGATGGCAGTGCTTGGGAGGATAATTATTATGAAGAAAGAATGAAAAGAGGTGGCTCTTGGGGCGTCGATCCAGGACAATGCCGCTCAGCGAAACGCTCTTGGCTCATACCTTACAACAGTGAATACACCACCATTGGCTTTCGAGTGGCATTGGATACAGCCTCAAATCTTTGAAGTCGTTTGATCCGGTTGTGTCGCAAAAATAGGGTGCTGGCCGAAAGGCAATGGTAAATTGAGAGGCTCTATTCCTTTTCTCTCCCGTCCATGAAAACTGCTGATCTGTTC
>NZ_JANQOP010000232.1 GCF_028285745.1 Acaryochloris sp. IP29b_bin.137
CAACTCACATCTAGGATGGAGACATTTTGCTGTCCACTGGTGAGGAAATTGCTCAAGCATCCTGACTTTCTCTCTGTCTAAAGTGATAAAAGAGGGATACACCTGAAGTTGGGGAATAAGCAGCTCCATTGACTACGAAATATCTCTGTTCTGATTGGGGCTGAAATTGCTCTACCCTGCGAACAGCAACCCCTCCTTCCAGTTCACCCCGATACTGTTCGATTCGGTTGATAATGTTGACTGCTTGTTCTGGGGTGTGAGCAATGGACCCTTGAGCATCAGTATTTGATTTCACAAAGTCTTTGATAAAGTAAGCGTCCCAGTTCAAAGTAGAGATTTGTTCTAAATAGTTGGAGCCTTTTTCCAGAAATACCGTTTCTGGGGTGAGATCAGTACAGGCTGAGTACCACTGTTTGAGATGGTGGCATAGGGCATAGTCTGCGGCTGAAGTCACTGGAATCCCCCCTCTCTTGCAGATGAAATCGGTAAATTCCTGATAGGCGGTGACATTAAACATCCAGCCACGATATAAAACCGTTTCGCCAGACTCAATTCGGGGGCGCGGTTTAAAGTCTCCCAGACTCAAATCATCATAGGCAAACAGAGACACAGGGATTCCCAATTTTTGAACTCCACAAATTCATCCGTAAAAGGCTGATCGGGTTCTTTGGGTTCCAGGGGATTGCAGGGATACAGAATTCTCATAGCAACGTTCGAGAGCAATTTTCTATGGGTGGTGGTGCTTCAGGGAGTCATAGAATCCAGAGGTCCCATCACATCGCGTACTTTTGGGCAGAAGACTGGATTGCAGGGAATAATCAGCTTATCAGATGCATTAACAGCAGCTTTGGTAACGGCCATTTCTTCAGTTCAACTGATGGCACTTTAGTGATGCAAAACGATAGATTTATTGATTTACCAAGTATTCGGCAACATTTTCCCCGCGCAATCGCCTTACCTGAGCGACTGGTGGAGTTGTTGACGTTTCTCAAACAAAAATATCGCTACTACCACTGTGATGAAGAGCCACTCTTAAAAGGAGTATTCTTTGATGACTATTACATCAAGAACGGCAGCGATCTAGCTAACCATTTCGGTATTTTTATGCTTAGCAGCATAGGAGATAGGGTTGGATATTGGTTTTATGAAGATTGTCATCCTGAAAATGCACCTATCGTAATCATTCATGAAAGCGGAGGCTTAGTTCTTGCCAACTCATTAGAAGAATTTTTAGAAAGACTGATACAGGATACTTTTTGGGATTATTGTTGTCGATCTGACCTTGAGACTGATCCGAATAATGGCTGGATTGATGAAGTCGATATATGGCTACAAGAGGTTGTGCAAATCACACCTAGAACTCGTGAAGAACTCCTCTTTGATCCAAGTAACAATCACCCCGATATCTGGGATTGGTTGGATCAAAAACATGTCCAACAGCGTGAAAAAGTCGCGCCGTGGGAAGAAGATCTTACACACCAGATCGCCGATATTATGTCACCATACCTCCCTACAGAATCTTCACTCAGCGATTTTGAAATACAAATTGCAGGATCTTGTTTTGAAATACATCGTGGGTGCAGTAAAAGGGGCATCGAACATGCTGGGGCATTGGAACCGCTGATTCGTGAATTCAGAGAGCGGCGTAGTCAAACTCACCCAGAGAACAAACGATGGTTTGTGGTCTACCTTGATCTTTTTAGTTCCGGGATTGTGAATATATATGGCGATTTTGATGATGTTCCGTCTTTCCGGCAGGTCAATCCTACACTGCAAGATTACATCGATGATTTGCGATTAGAGTCGCACACAAACCCATGGATTTCCAGAGATCTCAATCTCGAAGTGTTGAGACTTTCTTTGGTGGAAGGTTGTCATGCAACGTTCATTCAGGCTTATCCACACCTGATTCAGTTTGATTCAGACGATGACCAATCTTGGAGTCAATATGGAGATCTGTTGTTTAAGTTCAAATACTATGAGGCTGCCATCTCAGCCTATAACAGTGTTTTAACAGATGATCCCAACAGGCAAGATATCGTAGATAAACGAGAACAGACACAACAAGCCCGTCGAAACCAATAGCTCACCGCATTACAAAGCCTATGATTTGGGTGCAGACATTCCAAGGAGTTGGGCAACGAGGGGTAAAACCTTTTCGGCGCGATCGCAATCCAATACTTCCGATTCCCAGCTCTGTAGTCCAGTGCCTACCGTCCCTTGCGTCACTCGTTCTCCCATCTGCCGTCGCTCGGCTGCGGGAAAAGTTGAGAAAGTTCGCCGCAACAACGGTAATAGCGTCACAAAGGTATCCGGTGCCAGTTCGCACACCCACTGATCCAGGACCTGCCAAATATCTTGATCGTGGAGCAACAACAGGCCACTGCCTTTGAGGAAACCTTCAATCCAGGCAGCAGCTTGGGTGGGTTCTGTGGCTAGGGATAAAGCCAAGCCCAACTGTTGGGCCGCTCTTGACGGTTCAAATTGCCCTCCATCTAGCAGTAACCGACAGCAGCGACCGCCCAGCAATCCATGTAAACTCTCGCGATTCACCAGCTGCTTCAACACCATCCACCACATCTGTTGATGGTCCTGATTTTGGAGCAAATTAATGGCACTGTGGGTTGCCATAATTTGCTTGTCCATCATGGCCGCTGCTTCATCATCCAAGGAAGCACAAGCCCCCGGTAAGCCAATACAGATGCGAGTGACTAAGCCATCCACCACATGGGCTACCACCTTCGTATCTGTTTGGCGTACATCCCGATACCGGAGGATTTGAGCTAAGGGCGGTAGGGCCGACATCAGATGCACCACATCGCTAGCCACTGCCGCTTCTGCCTGTAAGCGCGTCATCAGTTTGGTAATGGCTTCGGCAAGATCGGCCAGCAGCACTTTGTCTAACAGCTCCGTTAGCTCAGGCAGATGAGCGGCGTTTTCGGCCAGATCATAGGTATAGGCGGTCGTGGCCGCTTCAATCGTATTACCCCACTGGCCTGCTTCAATCAGGGCAATTTCAAACTCAGGCTGCCATTCCAAGGTCCAGGCTTCTTTAAAGGTTCCTTTCCCCCGACTATAGGTAGAGCGGCCCCAGGGAATCCCTAATAAATTGAGACGATGTAAGAGATGAGATCGCAACAAATCATTCGGCTTCCGCAAATCCAGCGCCAGCTCTTTGGATGTCACCTGGGGTTTAAGGCGCAGCTTCTTTTGCCAACGCTGTAAATCCACCTGCAAGGGCACCATCGGCGTATCGTCCGGGACTTGACCCATGCGATCGCTAATAATCAATTGCTCGTGAATTAACTGCAACGGCAGTTCCTCCCCAAAGCAGAGGACGGTCTGGGCCGCTTCATTCAGTTCGGGCAATCCGGGGGTTGGGCAGTCCCGCAACGCTGCTAGGGAATTGGCCAGTCGTACTGATTCAATGACGCTAGCGGATGATGCATCTATATCGGCCTGGCGCAGCAATCGGGCCACATGGGTGAGCCAGCGGACGGTGGGTTGATTCGATGCGGTCCATAAATGGTGATACCAGCCTGGTGAGGCAATTCCCGCGCCATAGCCACTACGATCTGCCAGTCGTTCGTAAGTCCAGGGAATCCAGGTTGCGGTGACCTTCAGCTTAGGTAAGCCTTTGAGCAAAGCCGTATCCTGCTTAGCTGGGGGGAAGGGTTCCGCCAAAGCAGGGGTATGCCAAGCGCCACAGACAATGGCAATTTTCTTATGCCCCGCTTTTTTCGCCTTTCGGATCGTTTGCCGCATATAGGCTTCCCGCAGTGCTTCTCGGTAGTTCCGAGGATGCTTTAAATCGGGTGGATGGTCCTGTTCGACCGCCGATCGCAACGCCGTCATTGCTTCGACAATGAGATCGGTCGTTTCGGACCGCTGTTCCACCATCCGCTCCCACCAACGCTCGCTATCGCTATAACCAGCCGCTTGGGCTAACCAAAACAGCGGGTCATGCCGGATCTCTGGCAGCGCATCTGAAGACAAATCATCCCCGCTGTCTGCTTCTGGCGATTCACTTGGCTGCTGACGCAGGGCCAACTGATGGGTCTGGGGCAAATCCATCCACTGCACTGGGATTTGCTGGTGAAGGCCATAGTCCAACGCCTGCCATTCAGGAGAAAAGACGGCAAAGGGATA
Organism: Acaryochloris sp. IP29b_bin.137; assembly: GCF_028285745.1. Taxonomy (GTDB): domain Bacteria; phylum Cyanobacteriota; class Cyanobacteriia; order Thermosynechococcales; family Thermosynechococcaceae; genus Acaryochloris. Next base: position 4,150 of record NZ_JANQOP010000232.1, read on the forward strand.
ATAAACCGCTTGCTGAGGTTGGTCTGGCGCATAGATCAAAATAGCAACGGGGGGCTGCATGTCTGGATTCACCATCTGCCCGATGACTCCAGCCGTATCCGGTGGTCCCTCCACCAAAATCAGATCAGGTTTCAGATGTTCTAAGCTCTGGCGCAAACTCCGGGCTGAGCCAGGTCCATGATGACGAATTCCAAACAGGTGCAATGTAGACATTGATAACGAACAGCTTTAACAGAGCCAGCCATATCCACAGTTATCCCCATGGCATGACCGCTTCTCTTGGCTATGTGAAATCATATACTGAGCATCATCATGTCATCAGAATCAATGTTGTCTGCTGAAGTTGGGTTATGGATGATTCATGGCAATCTCCAAACGCCTAAAGTTTGGCATCCCCTGCAAACTCAACTTAGTCAAATAGCCTGTCCAGAGCACAGCCTATCCATTGTCCTAGAAGATCTATGGGCAAGTCCAGGAGTATCTTTGCAGGATTGGGCCACACTGTTTTGTCAACGAGTCCAAGCTCAAAATATCAAATCCCGTTTTCTGCTGGGGTATTCCTTGGGAGGGCGGTTAGCGTTTCATGCCCTTCTGCACCGATCAGAATTATGGCAAGGAGCCATTATTGTCAGCGCCGATCCAGGGTTGGAATCGGAATGCGATCGCAAACTCTGTCTCGCCAAAGATCAGAAATGGAGCCATAAATTTCTGCATGAACCTTGGGATGATCTATTGCAGGAATGGAACGCACTCCCTGTCTTTTGTGGCCGCAAGCCTACTTATCCAGTGCTAGAAGCAGATTTTTCTCGTACCCAAATTGCCGAAGTATTCCAGAAGTTTTCCAAAGGTCATCAATCCGATCTATTGCCGCATCTACAAAAGCTAAAATTCCCGATTCTGTATATTTCGGGAGAAGAAGATACCAAGTACTGCCAAATCGGTCAGACTTTAGCGGATGATTGCGATAATCTCACCCACCTCAAAATTGCCAATGCTGGGCATCGCGTTCCTTGGGAGAATCCTGAAGTCTTTTTCCTCACCGTACATCAATTTTTAGAACAGCATCAGTAAGACTTACCCGGGTATCGCAAAAAACGTTAGACAACCCCCCACTGGATCATAGACAACAAATTCTTTCGGTCCCCAGGGTTTTTGCTCCAGTTTTTCTTGCACAATACTTTCATCTTTCGCTTCATACTCAGCAAACAGTTGGTCAATATCGTTGACCTGAATTCTCAAACTGGTGGGACTTCCCAAATTCTGATAGCTGTTTTTACAGAGGTAGATAACCGCCGCATCTCGTTGGACGATGGCAAGCCTGAGGGGATCGCCTTCGCGGTGGATGACTTTAAAGCCAAGCTTCTGTTCGTAGAATGCGATCGCAGGTTCAATCTCCTCTCCCGCAGGGACTAGAGGATGGATAAGACCTAACGTTGGCGATGAACTCATCCGTTTTTTACTCCACTGAAATCCGTGAATATCAAGGTCAAATCAGCATTAAGTATTATTGCTTAGCTTTTTCAATCGGCAGCACCGATCCCTTAAACATGATAGAACGGGGAACATGCTGAATCTTAACGCCCTTCTCGACTTTTCCCGATGCAACTGTGTCGGCATCTGTGCATTCCTAGTCCCCATTAATATTCTCGCCACTGCCTTGACCGTTGTGCAGGTCAGCCGAAATCATTCTCCACGACTGATTCACCTTAATATTGGATTCGCCAGTTTAGCTGCAGTTCTTTTGGCCTTGCACGATCTGTCATGGCTGATGATCGGTGTGATTATGGCTCCCACCTATATTTTGTTCACCATTGCTCTGGTCTGTCTGAGTTTCAATGCTTGGGCAGGATGCCATCCTCACAGCATGAGACAACTCGTTTTGACCCTCATAAACTATTGCCAGAAAGGACTAACCATGGTGTGGCCTCCGTTTATACCCAACCCTCTACTGCAGTTGGATCCCATCCCCCTCAATCGCGCTGTAAATATCCGGCGATACCAATCCCAACCAGGGATCAGAACTCGGCGTCAGAAACAATTCGGCATACACTTTTTCATTTAACTGGTCAATCGTTCCCGTCCGATTAGCCTCCACAAACCACTGATGGAGACGCGAGTGCAACAAATACTCGTTGCGAACCGTATCAATTGCCATTGCCTGCTCAAAGTTTTGCACCGTTTTTGCCAATTGCTCGGGGGCACGGTAGGCCGTATGCTTACTGCGCATTAAGGATTTACTATTCTCATCCAAACGAGCCAGATCGGCATGGAATCCAGCTAATTTTCCCCAAGTCTGTGGTTCCGTTGCTTGATCAAGCTGAGTTCGGTTCTGGTTTGCCAACATAGACAGACTCATGGCAGAAGACACAAGAGGGATTTCAACCATGGCTTTACCCACAGCGATGGGAGCAGCATCTATTGCGGTGGGCGCATTGCTGGTTGGCAGAGTCTGCAAGGCAGGAACATCCTCGATCCCTGCTGTTTGTAAATTCTGAACCCAAGCAGATTGAATAGCTTCCAACCGCCTCTGATGATAAGTTTGCAGCGCTTGTTGGCGATCGCTCTCGTTGAGGTTGGCTGTTTGTTGCCAGAGTTCATCAGCTCGCTGTAAATGTTGCAGAAAGGCTTGGGGACCATAGAGCCCAGGCAAAGCTTCTATCGGCTGGCCGTCTGCATTCAAAACGTAGTGAATACTGTTGCCGGTCACGGTGCGTTTAATCTGGCGACCATCGCCAAAATCGATGGTCATCACCGGGGCAGGTCGCACCGACTGCCAATGCAAGACAAACCGATCGCGTAAATATTGGGAGACCTGAGCGTTGGGATACAGCGCCACTCGGAAAAACCGACTATTCGCACAGCTCAGTTCGTCATCTAAATTCCCCAATAACCGCAAAGACAATATGGGTTTATTGCTGGCTTTAGCTGCCGCCTGCGCTTTGGCGAAATCCGTATGCCAGTATAGCTGGGATGCATGACAATCGCGCTGTTTGCATAACGCATCCAATTGTTTCCGCAAAGTCGGTGTAGGTAGACCAGTGGTTGCCTTTAACTCCTGGGCATGGTCTTGCAAAAAACGCTGCAGTCCGGCAGAACCTTGTGATCGCAACTGGGCAATCTGCTGGGAGAGGTTTGTTGGATCGCCCGCAGTGTCTTCCGGTTGTAAAACCGATATAGGTCCATTCGGGATAGCAGATTCAGCCAATGCGGATTGCGCCCCTAGCGCAATTCCGATACAAACCAATATCCACTGAACTTGCACGCGCATCGCTTGAAAACTCTCCTGCCCGAATCTTTGTCCCATCTTGGCATGTCCATTCTCAGATGTCATGGGTGGGGTCACTTCATCAGAGGAGGTGGGCTGACGCAAAAATGAGTTGCCTAACTGATCGGAACAGAATCGGCTTCAAAGAACATCAAATGTTGCTGTGGTAAAAGTTTTTTTGTCTCTTGCCACACTAAGCCCACGCTCTGCATCTCTTTGCGGACCTGTTTTTGCGTCATCTTATGTAACGGCTTAATCATCACCAAAGGATTTTCGGCCCGATACTCCGCTAAAACGACTCTGCCACCTGGCTTTAACGCTTTAACAATGGAAGTCATCATTTCATGAGGGAAGGCAAACTCATGATAGGCATCTACCATCAGCACCACATCCACACTGTTCTCCGGCAAGTTGGGGTTTGTTTCGGTTCCCAGAATGGGCTCTAAATTGTCGACCTGTCGTTCTTCCTTGAAATAGTTAAGGATTTCTATCATTTCGGGCTGGATATCCACGGCTAGAACCTTGCCGTCTGTCAGCAGAGGTGTCATGCGAAAACTCATATACCCTGTCCCAGCTCCGATATCCGCCACCACATCGGTCGGGTTTAAGTTCAAAGCTTCAACTAAGCGACGGGGTTGTTCGCTACTCGCTCGCCCGGATCGTTCCAGCCATCCCGCACCTTGATGCCCCATAACCTGGGCAATCTCACGCCCCATGTAAACTTTACCAATCCCATCCAGACTAAACCCTGATTTTTCTTGGTAAATAGCAGGATCAGTATGGGCAACCCCTGCAAGCGCTTCAGCACGGCTGGCCCCTAAACTCCATAGAACACTGCTAAACAACCATAACCCTGCTAGTAGCACGACCAACCGGGATTGGGAACGACACCGCTCACCCAGCGGAAGAAGGTTAGAAAAAATGCAAGGTTTTGCTGCCATCTGTTCTCCAAATCATCCAGTGCTGATATTGCTAATAGCCTAGCGTGACGATATTAAACCTGCCTGTGTGCCAGGACTTTATTGCCTTCAGGTACCCGACCTCTGGGCGTTTGTTGTCTGAAGGAGACCCCACCTGACCTCTAAATTTCTCTGAATAACGAGTCATCTGGGTAAACCAATCTTTATAATTGATGGGTATCAATATCAATAGGTAATTGTTGGTCTATCGAACCACTGGCTGCTTCAAATTTCGTGGAATTATCTTGATTTCGAATTATTTGATGTGAAACTGGTCATTGAAACACCATTTTATTGTTTAGAACTAGTTATACATTCCCTTTCCCCCCTCTTCGCGATCGTTGTGCATAAGGAGAATTTAGTGTTATCGCTAAGTCGAGGATCTACTTTGCTATCTCAGCGGGCTATTTATTCGGGGCTTGTCTAATTTGCAGCGATTTCGAAAGCTAACATTCTGGTTGTATCGACGGATAGCACTGATCCTTGTGCTGCTGTTATGCGTGGGTACGGGTGTCGCACTATCTGGGACCTTCGAGTTGTCGGCGGATTTAGTGGATGCTCAAGCCCTACAACATGCTCGTATCTCTGTTCATACCGTTAAGGAAGCTTGGTTTTTATATAGTCAAGCGGTCGTTGGTCGTTTGGATAATGTCGATAATGTCACCGTTAGCCCTGAGTATCACCATATTAGTGGCGGTATTCCGGTGCCCGCCACCTATACGATTGAATTGGGAGAACGGGTCAGTAAATCTGAGAAAGGTTTATCTTTTCGCTTGTTTAGTAATTATCCGTTTCCGAATCGCCAGGGGTCGGGTGGTCCGCAAAATTTGTTTGAGCAGGAAGCACTCAATTATTTGCAGCAACATCCCTCTGATTTCTACTATCAAAAAACAAAGGAGCAAGGCCAACTCTTATTTCGCTATGCAGAAGCGATTCAAATGGGATCGAGCTGTGTTAAATGTCACAACACTTGGCCTGGCAGCCCGAAAACGGATTGGCAAGAGGGCGATATACGGGGGGTGATCGAGATTACTCAGCCTATCGATGCTTTTGTTGCCCAAGCCCAAGCCGGCTTGAAGAGTATCTGGAGCACCTTAATTATCATCGGCTGCTTGGCGGTGATGAGTCTAATTCTGGTGATTAGTTATCTCCAAAATACCAACCAAATTTTGCAGGCCAGAGTGGCAGAAAAAACATCTGCGTTAGCCCGCCTGGCTCATCTAGATAGCCTGACGGAGTTAGCCAATCGACGGTGTTTTGATCAGGTGCTGGAGCAGGAATGGCGGCGGATGGAGCGCCAACAAAGACCGCTGGCCTTGATGATGTGTGATGTCGATTATTTCAAACGCTTTAATGATTCCTATGGTCATCAGGCAGGGGATCGATGCCTCCAGAAGATTGCCCATGCCATCAATGCAAATGTTAGGCGTACAGGGGATTTAGCAACCCGTTATGGTGGCGAAGAATTTGCGGTAATTATGCCAAATACGGATCATCGACAGGCCTGTATTGTGGCTGAGAAAGTCCAACGGGCGATGCTCGATCTGGAAATTGAGCATTGCCAGTCTGAGATAGCTGACCATGTCACCCTTAGTATTGGCGTGGCTAGCACCATTCCTCAACCGATTTATCATCCTACTCACTTAGTTCAGGTGGCGGATACGGCGTTGTATGAGGCTAAGGTCAATGGCCGCAATCAAATCATTGTGAAGCTACCCGATACCTTGGAAAGCCAGCCGACCTAGCTTCGGAGGCTGACATTGAACTGTTTTTCCAGGGCGTCACGAACCTTTTGGTGAATGGGGTTCACTTCCTCGTCGGTGAGGGTGCGATCGCACGCCTGATACAACAAGCGAAATGCCAAACTTCGCTGCCCTTCCGGTACATGCTCTCCCTGGTATTCATCAAACAGTTCAATATCCGTGAGCAAAGACTGCTTACGACCGCCTGCTGCCTTGCGAATGACTTTTTCAATCTCGGCAACGGTGACCTCTGTAGGGATAAAGAATGCCAAATCGCGATCGGCGGCAGGATAAGTGGAGTAGGTAGAAAACAGCGTCGCCTTTGTCTGCAGGCGGGCGAGCTGCTCTAGCAGTAAATCTAGATTCAGCTCAAAGACATAGACTGTCGGCAAGTCTCGCTCCTGCTGTACCTGAGGATGAATCTGGCCGAAATAGCCAAGCTTCGCTCCCTGAGAAACTAGAGCTGCCGTGCGCCCCGGATGGAGCCGCTGATCAGGACAATCAGATTGAAAGGTCACTGATAAGCCTAACTGGCTTAGCACTCGCTCCAATAATCCCTTAGCTTCAAACCAAGTCATGGCATAGCCTTGATTGGCGGTGCGCATCCATTTGCCTTGGGCGGGGTCGCCCCCCAGGATACCCGCAATGGCCCGAGCTTCTTTTAGTTTTTCGCCCTCTTTCCAGAACACTTGACCGACTTCAAAGCCATTGAGTGCTCCATTGCCCTGCTCCCAATTCCGCTGACAGGCATTCAGCAGGCTAGTCAGCATTTCCGTGCGTAGAGCGGAGAACTCTACTAACAAGGGATTCACTACGACCACTTGGTCATCCCCCCCAGGTTTGACCCAGGAATAATGGATCAACTCCGTTAGCCCTACTGCTCGAAAGGCTTCTCTGAGTTTACGAGCCAGGGCATCCTGACTGGATAGGGTTCCTAACTCAGTTTTCGCAGGTAAGGTTTCACAGAAATTGTCATAGCCATACAGTCGAGCAATTTCCTCTACCAAGTCAATCTCCCGCTCAATATCACTATGGCGATGGGGAGGGACCTTGACGGTCCAGGTCTCCGGTCGATCTGTGGGGGTTGCGTCGAAACTGAGAGATTTGAGGATTGGCAGAATATCTTTGGCGGTTAAGTCTGTGGGTTCCCCTTTCTTGCCTTTGACTTTACCCAAGACATGATTGACTCGATCCAAACGCAGCTCAATGGACCGATCCAAAGACTTACGATGGTCGGCTCGCTGCTGGGCAACTACCTTGGCTCCTGTTAAATCCACCAACAGCTGCAAGGCATGCAGGCAGGCGGTTTCTAGTTGAGATTCATTTACCCCACGCTCGTAGCGGGCCGAGGCTTCACTGCGGAGGCTTTGGCTACGAGCCGAGCGCCGAATGGTTAGAGAGTTGAATAGCGCAGCTTCCAGGACTAAGCGAGTACTGGTGTCTTTGACTTCTGTGTCTTCACCTCCCATTACGCCCCCTAACGCTACCGGCTGATCATTAGCGGTAATCACCAGGGTTTGTTCCTGCAGCTTGCGCTTTTGGCTATCTAGGGTCGTGAGGGTTTCCCCAGATTTGGCGAGACGTACGCCTAAAGTCAGAGGTTTCTTCTTTGCTAAAGCATTCAGGGAATTTGCGTCAAAGGCATGAAGGGGCTGTCCCCACTCCAGCAGAATGTAATTGGTAATATCCACCACATTATTAATGGGGCGAGTGCCAGCGGCGATTAGTCGCTGCTGCAGCCAGTCTGGAGAAGGGGCGATAGTGACGTCTTCCAGCACCGTGGCGATATAGGCAGGGCAGGCTTCGGCATCAGCTAACTCCACCTTGACATCTTTGCCAGAGGGAATATCCAGTTTGGGGGTAGTTGGCAGTTTTAGCTTGGCCCCCGTCAGCGCTGTGACTTCACGGGCGACCCCCACCATACTCAGAGCATCGGCACGGTTAGCAGTAGAGGTCAGATCTAAGATGACGTCATCTAACCCTAGGAGGGGACGGACATCATTTCCAACTGCTACCCCATCTGTTTCAAAGCTATGGATGCCATCAATCTCGCTTTCTAAGCCCAGCTCGGTAAGGGAGCAAATCATCCCAGCAGAGGGCACGCCTCGGAGTTTAGCTTTTTTGATTTTTAAGTCTGGTGTGGGTAAGTAGGTGCCTAAGGTCGCGACAGGTACATACAGTCCGGCTTTGACGTTGGGGGCACCACAGACAATTTGGGACGGTTCTGCTTCACCAATATCAACGGTACAAACGCGTAGTTTATCGGCATTGGGATGGGACTCACAGGTGAGCACTTTCCCCACCACAACGCCGTCCGCCCAAGTGCGTAAATCTTCAATGTCCTCAACTTCAAAACCAGCCAGAGTAAGTTGTTCTGCCAAATCTTCGGGTGACAGATCGATATCGACTAGGTTCTTAAGCCAATTGAGAGAGATACGCATAAATTTGGTGCTATTTGAATAAGAGCGAGGCAGTTCGAATCAAGGTCTAGCCTAGTGTACGAACTGAGATGATCAACTACAGATCAAAAAAATAAGCTGATTGAAATCTACATCGCAGCGATTCCCTCAGCATGACGTTATGTCACAGTCTCTATTGTGCGGTAATCGAATCACAGAGTGCAAACATTCTTCTAAGTGGATAGATCTTCGCAGTGTTAACCATTTGATGTTGATGATCAGGCTGACGATGATAAGGCTAGGTTAGCTCCACTCGCCACAGAGTCGATTTGGTAGGCTTGAGTCATTGATTGGGCTAACTTGACCTATGACGATTGCAGTTGATCAATCAATTCAACAGAAGCCACTTAGTTTTGATGAGTTTCTTGCTCAGTATGGCGGTGATAACCGCTATGAGCTGATTGATGGAGAAGTCTTTGATTTGGAACCCACTGGGCTGCATGAGGAAATCTCAGCGTTTATCACTGCTAAGCTTTGTGTCCAGATTGACGTCATCGGTTTACCTTGGTTCGTCCTCCAACGGGGACTATTGCGTCCTCCTAATACTGAAATGACGGCATTTCGACCTGATATTGCAGTTGTAGATCGAGAAGAACTAATCAACGAGCCGTTTTGGTCTGAGCAATCCATCCTCACCCTAGGCAACTCAATTAAATTTGTGGCAGAAGTCGTGAGTAGTAATTGGCAGAATGATTATGCTCGCAAGGTTGAAGACTACGCAACTTTAGGTATTGCCGAATATTGGATTGCTGACCATGCCGGATTAGGGGGTGTTCGCCATATAGGTAAGCCCAAACAGCCCACGCTCTCCATCTGTACCCTTGTGGATGAGGAGTATGAAATTCGGCAATTTCGTAACAATCAGACCATTGTTTCACCCACCTTCCCAGACTTAAGACTAACGGCTGAGCAGGTGCTGATGGCAGGGCGTTAGCACTGCTCAAACTTATCTATATTTGATATGAGATGGATAACTCATCGCTGAAGCCAAGGTTACGAAAGTCACGTTGCTCACCTCTGTTGAGATGTGACTCTTGTATCAATTGATCTAAACAATCAAACCCCAACTTCTAAATTTATTAGGTGCAAGAAGCGGAATTTATAGGTATAAGAATCAGCGTCTATTGCTGATTCAATTCATCATATTGAAGCCCCATCTCTGCAAGAGCTAGTACCTATGCGGGCAACCTGATGTTATGTCAGTTAACAACGTTATGTTTGAGCAATCCCATCGCCAGGCCGGAGATTTAATCGCCGAACGATATCGCCTTCTTTCTGTGCTGGGTAAGGGAGGCGCTGGCATAACCTATGCCGCAGAAGATATCTATACCCATCAGGAATTTGCTCTTAAAGAACTCTCCCTAAAGGGCATGGGGGATTGGAAACAGCTAGAACTGTTTGAACGAGAAGCCAAAGTCTTATCTCAACTGGATCATCCAGCCATCCCCAACTATATTGACTACTTCCAAACCGATACGGACGAAGATCGGTGGTTCTATATTGTTCAGGAATTAGCACCCGGTCAATCCCTGGCAGACTTGGTGAAAGAAGGATGGCGGGCTAGCCAAGCTGAGGTGCGTCAGTTAGCCTTACAGATTCTGGACATTCTGAAATACCTACATGAGCTAACCCCACCGATTATTCATCGGGATATTAAGCCGCAAAATATTATCCGCAGTGAGGAGGGGCAGATTTACCTGGTAGACTTCGGGGCGGTGCAAAATGTCTATCGCAATACGATGGTGGGCAGTACCGTCGTGGGGACTTATGGTTATATGGCTCCCGAACATTTCCGAGGGAAAGCCGTTCCTGCTACCGACTTATACTCTCTAGGGGCAACGCTGTTATTTCTGCTCACCCATTGTTCGCCTGCCGATTTGCCTCAAAAGCGACTAAAGATCGATTTTCGTGAAGCCGTTCAACTCAAACCTCATTTTGCAGACTGGCTTGATCAACTCTTAGAACCTGCTGTAGAAGATCGGTTGGTCTCAGCCCAAGCAGCGATTGATGCGCTTCAAGCACCTCCACAACGGGCGCAACCCACATCCATTACCCCACCTAAAGTCAAAACCCTGCGCCGACAACCGATGGGCAGTAAGGTTAAGCTGCAACGAACGAGGACCCATCTAACCGTTGATATTCCCCCCATTGGTTTACGAGGAGAAACCCTAGGGATTGGATGTTTTGCCTTGTTTTGGAATGGATTTATTTTTGTCTGGACTGCAGGTGCTTTGGCGGCGGGTGCACCTTTCCTATTTCCCTTATTTTCCATTCCGTTTTGGATTGTGGGTCTAGGCATGGCGGGAGCAACCATTTTCGGGATGGCGGGCCGCACTTATCTTGAAATTAATCCTCAGGCATTTGAATTGGTCTGGCAAGTGAAGTCTTTGGGAATTCGATATCGTCGCAGTGGCCGAACGGAGGACATCGAAGGAATTAAGCTGACCACGGCTTATACTAGTAATGATCGGCCTGTCAAAGGCTGCACCCTGTTGGAAGGCGTTAACACCCACAAATTCGGCACCATGCTTAGTCCCAGCGAAAAAGCTTGGTTAGTGGAGGAAATAGGAGATTTCCTGATCTCGCAGCAACACTGAGCAGGTGGCACCGAAACGGCCAGTTGTTCGAGATCACCAACTGATTGCTTGAGTCAAGACAGAATGGAAGCATGACATTTCCGACAAAGAGATTCATGCTGGAGCAGCCCTTTCATCAAACGGGTGACCTGATTGCGGAACGGTATCATGTGCAATCCGTTCTAGGTCAAGGTGGATCGGGCGTCACCTATGCTGTGGAAGATGTCCATACTCATCAGCAATTTGCTTTAAAAGCGCTGTCTCTCAGAGGAATTTATGACTGGAAACAGTTAGAACTATTTGAGCGGGAAGCTAAAGTTCTAGCGCAACTCGATCATCCAGCCATTCCTCAGTACATCGACTACTTCCAAACCGACACAGCAGGGAATCGGTGGTTTTATATTGTTCAAGCACTAGCCCCAGGCACATCACTTGCTGACCTTGTGCAGGATGGATGGCAAGCTAGCCAAGCTGAAGTGCGTCAGTTGGCTGTGCAAATTCTAGGCATTCTGAAATATTTACATGAGTTAACCCCACCGATTATTCATCGGGATATTAAACCGCACAATATTATCCGTAATGAGGATGGCCAGATTTACCTGGTGGATTTTGGAGCGGTGCAAAATGTCTATCGCAATACGATGGTAGGTAGCACGGTGGTGGGCACTTATGGCTATATGGCTCCTGAGCATTTTCAAGGGAAAGCGGTCCCGGCGACGGATCTCTATTCTTTGGGGGCAACCCTCCTATTTCTCCTGACGCACTGTTCTCCTGCCGATCTACCCCATCAGCGCCTGAAGATCAATTTCCGCAAAGCCGTGCAACTCCAGCCAGATTTTGCCGATTGGTTAGACCATATGCTCGAACCTGCCGTGGAAGATCGCTTGACCTCGGCCCAGGAGGCATTGGCGACATTAACCCAGCCCTCTCCCACCCGCCCCAAATCGTTATCTCAAAGAAAAAAGGAAGTGCTGCGGCATCAGCCTAAAGGCAGTAAGATTCAACTCCAGAGAACGCCATCCCAACTGATGGTTGACATTCCCCCCAGTGGGTTACGGGGCAAAACGCTGGGGATTGGCTTGTTTGCCTTGTTTTGTGAAGGCATTGCATTGGCGATCGCAGCCAGTATTGCCACCAGTATGTTCAATGGCCAAATCCCACCTTGGATTGCCATCTTCGCCGTTCTGCCCTTCCTGACGACGGGATCTGCCCTTATGATGGCCGTTTGGTTTGGACTGGCTGGGCGTATTCACTTGCAGATAGATCCCCAGCAGTTTCAGCTGCAGTGGCAAATTGAACGTTTTGGCCTCCGCTATCGCAAAAAAGGCAGCACCCAGGCACTAGATGGCATTAAATTAACGACGGCCTATAAAAGTAATGACCGTCCGGTAGCAGCCTGTACTTTGATTGAGGGCGATCATATTCATCAATTTGGCACGATGTTAAGCTTACCGGAAAAAGAGTGGCTGGTCCGTGAGATTAGTGACTTTTTAGGGGGGCAGCAACGTCAAAGATCATCGGCCTAAATGCTTGAGCCGTTGATGGGTGAGCTTACCCTGCTGTCTAAAGGGGGATGTCAGACCCTTACAGAAATTTGTGAAAACTGAAGTGAAGCGTTCAGGAGTCCTGAAGATCGACCTGATAGCGCTACCCTAGAGATCACGCGAGGAGCGGTATTCTCCATTCATTCTTTATGAACTCCGGTTTTCCTAACCCCTACGCCTTTGAGCATTCAGATCCAGAGACTTTAGAAGCTGAACTGGACCAAACGATTCAGGATTTTGAGCAGATGCAGGCAGAACTGGGTTACCAGCAAGCCCACTCTGCCCTCGAAACCTTAGTGGAGAAACTCGATCTCTCTCCCCGCGAGCGGGCTGGACTGGAAACTGAAATCAATTCCTTGCAATCCATGCTCGACAAGCTGGAAAAGCAGGTGGTTCATATCGCCGTGTTTGGCATGGTCAGTCGGGGCAAATCCTCCCTTCTCAATGCCTTGTTAGGACAGTCCGTGTTCGCGACCGGACCCGTGCATGGGGTGACGCAACAGAGTCAGCAGGCGAGCTGGTTTGTGGATCAAGAATCCGGCGAAGATGCCATTCGCGTTTCCTTGCAAGGAGTAGGGCAATCTCGGATTGAGCTGATTGACACCCCTGGAATTGACGAAGTCGATGGCGAAGTGCGAGAGCGTCTCGCTCGCCAAATCGCTCAGCAGGCCGATTTGATTTTGTTTGTAATTGCCGGGGATATGACCAAGGTGGAGTTTGAGGCGTTATCGGAGCTGCGGCAAGCTAGTAAGCCTATCCTGCTGGTGTTCAATAAAGTGGATCAATATCCCGAAGCCGATCGCAACGCCATTTACGAAAAAATTCGGGATGAGCGGGTCCGGGAGTTACTGTCTGCTGATGAGATTGTGATGGCCTCGGCAGCTCCCCTGGTCGCTCAAGCCATTCAATACCCCGATGGTCGATTAGGGGCAGAGCTAGTGCCAGGACCGCCCCAAGTTCAAGATTTAAAGCTGAAAATACTGGAAGTGCTGGAGCGGGAAGGTAAATCTCTGGTGGCCCTCAACACCATGCTTTATGCCGATGATATTAACGAGCAGTTGATTGAGCGGAAGATGCGGATCCGCGATCGCAGTGCCAATCAGATTATTTGGCGTGGGGTGATGGCAAAAGCGGTCGCTATTGCCCTTAATCCTGTCACTGTCGTGGATGTGCTGAGTAGTGCCGCCATCGATATTGCCATGATTTTGACCCTGTCGAAACTCTACGGCATTTCCATGACCCAGAAAGGAGCCGTGGATTTACTGCGAAAAATTGCCCTGACGATGGGCGGTGTTGGGGCGACTGAGCTGCTAACCACTCTGGGGCTCAGTTCTCTCAAAGGTCTACTCAGCTTGGCCGCACCTGCGACAGGAGGGGCGTCATTGTTACCCTATGTTTCCGTTGCGGTCTCCCAAGCGGCTGTGGCAGGCGTGTCTTCCTATGGTATTGGCGAAGTCACCAAACGGTACTTGTTCAATGGGGCTTCCTGGGGACCCAATGGTCCGAAAACCGTCGTCAACGAAATTCTCTCTTCTTTGGATCAGACCACAATTCTCAATCGGATCAAAACCGAACTCAAGGACAAACTAGAGCCTGCGGGTGAATCTACGGTTGAAGAGGGTTGAGTTCGCAATCTACTCAGTGGTTTGAGCAGCATCTGACCCCGTAATTGCGATAGTGTCGCTAACGGTCAGTTGGCCTTGCTGATCAATGGTCCAAATATCATAACTCCCGGTGACATCCCCTTGAGGGTTTAGATCGACCGTGCCACTGGCACCTTGATAGTTGATGGTTTTGCCGTCGCGCAACAGGGCTAAGGCTTCACAAACATCCGTCACTTCTTCCCCGGGAGCATTGGCGACGGCTTGGAGCTGGTCCCGAATGCCAGGTCCCGTCGTCTCTTTTGCCGCCTCGGCAGCTAAAACGATTAAAGCGGCAGCATCCCAAGTATTGGGGTCAAAAACGCTGGGCTCTCGTTTAAAAGCAGCTTGATATCGTTTCTGGAAGGCTTCTAGGGCAGGACCACCAGCGCTAGGAGCAGTTCCCAACATGCCATCTACAATATAGTTACCCTGCGCGTCTTTGCCTACTAGCTCGGCAATATTGGCCTCTTTCATCCCATCCGTTGTCATCAGTGCTGTTTTCCCGTCTAGCAACCCCAACTCTTGGGCTGACTTAAGAATTAAGCTGCCTGTTTCGGGATAGGCCACCAATAGAACCGCATCGGGCTGCCCCTTAAAGACCTGATTCACCTCTGAATCAAAGGTGGAGGTGTTGGGATCATAAAATGTCGGACTGGCCTCATTCGTGATTGATCCACCCAAGGCTTTGAACGCAGGAATAAAGGCAGACACTAAGCCGTTGCCATAGTCGTTATTGATGGCCAGAATTGCAACGGTCTTAAACCCTTTTTGCTTTGCCAGTTGTGCGAGGGCTTGGCTTTGAAAGGTATCTGGAGGCGCAGTTCGAGCCCAAAATCCCTTAAATTCCCCTGTTTGAGATCTTTCTGTAAACACAGGACTGGTGCTAGCCGGGGAAATTTGGACCACTTGGTTGCGAACCGCAATTGGCAGGGCCGCACTGGACGAGGCGCTTGAAGCTGCCCCCACCACGCCGACGACTTTATCCGCCTCGACTAATTTGGTCATCGCCTGAGTCCCTTGGGCAGGATCGGTCTGGGTATCTGCACTTACCAACGTCACGGGTTTGCCTAATACCCCTTCACAGGCATTCACCGTCTTCACCAGCAAGTCAGCTGTCTCTTGCATGGGGGTGCCATATTGCGATAAATCCCCTGTAATGGGCAAGAGTGTCCCTATTTTTAAGTCCTCTCCATTGGCGGAAGGTGAGGATAGTTGGCAACCCGTCAGAACCAAGCAAAGGCCAACAACCCACCCTGATAGTAAACGTTGCTGCTTCATAGCCAACCTTCCTGATTACCTCATCAACACATTCATTTGTAGGCAAACTCTACCGCCAGGCGTTTAATAACCAGCTTATTCGACCTCTTTCTGTTTCTCCTTTTCCTGCTACAAAGCTTTATCCAGACCGGGTATCTCGCTAAATAGCAAAAAGCTGAACGCCATCTTGAGTTTTGATTTTACTCGCATTCACCACATTTTCACTGAGGATTTGTATTCTAATACACAGTTTTATAGTGGGTTATCCCCTGGAGGCTCAGCAAAATATGAATATTAAAGCGATCACCGCTGCCAGTCTTGGATTATCCTTATGCTTCTCATCCATTGCATGGGCACAGTCTGGTCCTGATTCGATATCACCTAGCCCTGATTCGATTCCAGCCAGCCCTGCCCCCGATGGGTCTATGGCACCTGAAGTGCCGACTGAAGCCACCCCTTCAGAAGAAACGATTACTCCTGAAAGCACTTCTCCTGAAACGGGTTCACCCGACGCTAGCATTGGTGGTGTCGATAATGATGGCGCTAAATTAGTGTCCTGTGGCCCCAATGGTGCTGCAATTGTTACAGCATCCGTTCGCCCAGGCTGCCACTTACTTAAGGTGAACTCTGCCCCTGGGGTGAAATAGGGCAAAACAGTGATTAAAGCTGAGTTTTTAAGAATTCTTGTGGCCCATAAGACGTTAATCCAGCTTATGGGTTGTCTTGCTTGCCAAAACTCAGGTTTTTATATGCTATAAACCCAGTTTTACCCTCAGTCAATATTACTCAAAGGTGCAATCTTGAATAACTAGATTGCACCTTTGAGTCAGTCAGTGAGCTTGTATTCAAACCTGTTGGGTGATTGCTTTTTTAAAGTCAACAAAATTAACAAATAGAAGCCATAGTCTGCAAGATTCTTTACAGATTGGGGACTAAAGCCTGTTAAGGCCAGTACTCGTAAGGTCTCTGGAGAAAATTTTATTTATAAAAATAAATAATTAGAGTTGTTGTTCTTTTCATTACAAAAGTTTTTTTATACGTTCTAGTTTTTTCTAAGAAAATTCTAATTTTTTTCCTTGGAAATATTTGCTAGGGTGAAGATGTAAGGAAGTGATTTGATGAATTCTAGCTACTCGCCTATCCCCAACATCAATCGATAAACGGGCGAATTCGTAATCCATCTTATTTAGACCAAGGGGTATGACCATGAACGTCCAAGATATCTACCAGTACTTTAAAAATCCTCCTCCCATCTATATCACCAAGGAAGTGGCGGTTTGCTATATTTTGTCGGTGTTGCTCGAAGAAGGGGATTCCTATGGCACCGCTCTCCTCAAGTATATTCGGGCCAACCATCCTCCCTATCGCATTTCTGACACGGTGTTATATGCCGCTTTGAACTTCCTGATTGATGAGGCCATGTTGAGTGGATATTGGCAAAACGAATCAGGACGGGGGCGCCCTCGTCGAATGTATCAAGTGGCAGACGGACGGGAAGAGGATGCCCAACAATTGGCCCAGTTGTGGCACAACTTCTTGGGTAAAAGTGGTGAGCCATTAAAGTCCCTAGTGTTGAATTAATACCCCGGCTCTTCTGTACTATGCAATGTTTGTGGCTGGAACCAACTGATGGTTCCAGCCGTCTTTGTTTGAAGTGTGGAAATCAATTGATTATCATCACCCAATCCATAACTTGACAGACGGGTGATCGATGTTAAGGTTTAACTTTACTGCGTCCATACTCAAGGCATATCTGCAAACGCTTGAGGTGAAAACATCGGGTTTGCTTAAACTCATTGATGTCTATTTTTACTGAGCAATTCGTTTAAGAGGGGCTATGAAAGGATTAATTCGCTGGGGTTTGATATTTAGCTTAGCGGGAGGCGGCTTAGTAGGCCCCTCGCTGGTGCGACAACAAGCTGCGATCGCAATTCCTGAAGCGGAAGCTGTTAAGCGCTTAGAAACGGTTCCCACTTTTGCCGTCACCGATGAGAAAGGATCGCCCGTTTTAGCGGCTGTGCCCAATCCCAAGGACAAGAGCAAAAAAATCCAAGTTGCTACCTTCTTTATGAGCCAAACTGATGCTCAGAACTTGGTCAACAATTTAAAGGCAAATAAGCCAGAAATTGGGAAGGCGGCTAGGGTGACCTTGATTTCCCTCCGTGATGCTTATGAAATCACCAAGAAGAACAAGGATAAACAAGATCAGCTCGTTTTCCAGTTTGTCCCCAATAAAGAGCAAGTCGATTTTGCCAAGGCTATCCTCAAGCAGGAAGGCCAAGACGTCAAACAGTTTCAAGGTGTCCCCATGTTTTTTGCAATTGGGGGTAAAGAGAAAGGATTGTTGACGATTGAGCAGGGCAAAGAGAAGATCATTCCCTTTTACTTCCGCAAACAAGATTTGCAAGTGATGATCGATCAACTCAAAAAGCAAAAGAATCCCCTCAGTAATACGGCTAAGATTCAGGTGACGTCTTTGGATCGACTGGTGGGTTCTTTGTTTAAGTCTGAAGATGCCACTGCGAAACAAATTATGCTGATCCCAGCTCGAGATGCCTTAGAGTATGCGGTTCAGCAGCAGAAGAAAAATGGTGCTCAGCCCAGTGCAGCCCCAGCAGCGCCCAAAAAGTAACCCTTTCAAGGTCTCGGGTCAGAGACTTTGGCAATGGTATCAATCCGCGATCGCAGATCTGTCTCAAGACCAGTTGCGATCGCGTGTTGGTTTAAAGCAGGAACTGGATTGGTTGCTGTTAGAAGTTTCTGATTTAAATCCCCTAGATTTGAAATTAGCCCCTGCAGAAACGCAATGGGTTCAGATGCAGGTGCCCTTAGAGGTGTTACAGCAGCTTTGGCAGCAACGACTGGCTGAGAATATTCCGGTTCAACATCTGACCGAAACGGCCCATTGGCGTCAGTTTCATCTGCGGGTGTCGAAGGATGTCTTAATCCCTCGCCCCGAAACGGAATTGCTGATTGATTTAGCAGTGAATGCCGCTCAACATTCGGCTCGTTTAGAACAAGTGAAGTTATGGGCCGATCTGGGCACCGGGAGTGGGGCCATTTCATTAGGACTAGCGACGGCTTTTCCACCAGCAATGGTTCATGCCGTTGACTGTAGTCAAGCAGCTCTAGCGGTTGCCCAACACAATAGTCAGACCTATGGACTACAAGATCGAATCCACTTTCATTTAGGACAGTGGTTTCAACCTTTAGCGGGGTTGGAAGGCCAATTCTCTGGGATAGTCAGTAATCCTCCCTATATCCCAACGAAGATTTTACCGACGCTGCAGCCGGAAGTGTTTGAGCATGAACCGCATTTGGCCCTGGATGGGGGTGTGGATGGGTTGGATGTGATTCGAGAGATGGTTGCGATCGCACCCCAATACCTCCAACCCGGTGGTGTATTGCTTCTAGAAATGATGTGCGGGCAAGCGGAGGCCGTTAAAGCACTCCTAACTAGCCAGGGGCAATATAAACAAATCCAAATTCATCTAGATTTAGCGGGTATTCCCCGGTTTGCCCAAGCCTATCGAATATAAGTTACGGTTCGAATAGAGGCATTCAGTAACAACCATGACCATTTTGGAGCGACTGCAGGAAGATTACGACCGTTTCCCGGAGAATCAGTCTTTTGATTTATACGCGGAAGATGTGTACTTCAAAGATCCCCTCAATCAGTTTTGCGGGGTTGCCAAGTATCAGGAAATGATTGGCTTTATCCAGAAGTGGTTTATCAATACCCGCATGGAAGTGCATGGAATTGAGCAGCAAGACAACGAGATTCACACCCGATGGACTTTATATTGGCAAGCGCCATTCCCCTGGAAACCGCAGATGGCCATTACGGGCCGTAGCGAACTCATCCTCAACGATGCAGGTTTAGTTTGTAGTCATATTGATTATTGGGATTGTTCGAGATTCTCGGTGTTTAAACAACTGTTTTTCCCAGTTGCATCGTCTAACCTTGAGATAGGCGGTTAACGAGGTGGGGTATGGAAGTCGGTGTGCCGAAGGAAATTAAGGATCAAGAGTTTCGAGTTGGCCTCAGTCCCGCTAGTGTGCAAGCCTTAAGCCAACAAGGTCATCCAGTTTTTGTCGAAACCAATGCGGGAGTCGGCGCAGGTTTTCCGGATCAGGATTATCTGCAGGCTGGGGCCAAGATTGTGTCCTCTGCCGAGGAGGCCTGGAACCGTCAGCTAGTCGTCAAAGTGAAAGAGCCCTTGCCCGCAGAATATGGTTTGTTGCAATCCGGGCAAATTCTATTTACCTACCTCCATCTAGCAGCAGATCGTGCATTGACCGAGCAATTAATGACCGCAAACGTGAGTGCGATCGCCTACGAAACCGTAGAAGTTACGTTACCCGATCGGATTTCGTTACCCTTACTGACCCCCATGAGTGTGATCGCCGGTCGCCTCTCGATTCAGTTTGGCGCGCGGTTTCTAGAACGACAGCAAGGTGGACGAGGGGTTTTGCTAGGGGGTATTCCGGGTGTTAAACCGGGCAAAGTCGTTATCCTTGGCGGTGGCGTGGTGGGAACAGAAGCGGCGCGCATTGCTGTGGGTATGGGGGCTCAAGTTACAATTTTAGATATCAATGTGGAACGGCTCTCGTACTTAGAGACTCTGTTTGGTTCTCGGGTCGAGCTGCTCTACAGCAATCCTCGGTATTTAGAACAAGTTCTACCGACTGCAGATCTCTTAGTTGGAGCGGTATTGGTCCCTGGTAAGCGGGCTCCCATTTTAGTCTCCCGTCAACTCGTCCAGAAGATGGTGCCAGGTTCGGTGATTGTGGATGTCGCGGTCGATCAAGGCGGCTGTATCGAAACCCTACATACTACCTCCCATACCGATCCAGTCTACGAAGCGGAAGGGGTTCTCCATTATGGCGTTCCTAATATGCCTGGTGCAGTGCCGTGGACAGCGACCCAAGCCTTAAATCACAGTACGTTCCCGTTTGTAGCTAAACTGGCGAACGATGGTTTAAAAGCCCTCGAGCAAGATACAGCGTTGCAAAAGGGATTGAATGTTGTTCAACAGCGCTTGGTTCACCCTGCAGTCCAGCAAGTGTTTCCCGACTTGGTCGCCTAAATCAGCTCTGGGAGAGCGGCTCAAAGGTATGCTGAAGGAGAAGTCTTGATTGTGCGCTAACCTATGTCCCAGTCTGGTGAATTAAATCCTGATGCTGATCTGGTCTTAGTCGCTGGGGCGACAGGTGGTGTGGGGCAGTTGACGGTAGGAGAACTGCTGGCCCAAAACATCAAGGTGCGAGTGTTAGCCCGCAGTGCCGATAAAGCGCGGCAGATGTTTGCCGATCAAGTGGAGATTGTGGTGGGAGATACCCGAGCGGCAGAAACCCTCCCAGCGGTGATGCCCGGTGTGACCCATATTATTTCCTGCACGGGCAGCACGGCTTTCCCTACCGCCCGATGGGAGTTTCGAGCCGCCTCAACTCGGTGGGAATGGTTTAAGCGATATGCTAGGCCGAGCTATTGTCGCGCGCAAGCGGATAACAGCCCTGAAAAGGTGGATGCGGTGGGTGGGCAGAATTTGGTTGATGCTGCACCTCAGGATTTAAAGCGGTTTTTGCTGGTGTCGGCTTGTGGCATTGAGCGCAAAAATAAGTTGCCGTTTAGTATTCTCAATACCTTTGGGGTCTTAGATGCCAAGCTGGTGGGTGAAATAGCCCTTCGCCATTCAGGATTGCCCTATACGATTGTGCGTCCTGGCCGCCTGATTGATGGCCCCTATACGTCCTATGACCTCAATACACTTTTGAAAGCGAAAACGGAAAGTCGCTTGGGCATTGTTGTTGGTACGGGAGATAAGCTATCGGGAGAAACGAGTCGGATTGATTTGGCGGCGGCTTGTGTGGCTTGTCTGCAGAATCCCCACACGGTGGGCAAGGTTTTTGAAATAATGAGTGAGGGGGTTCGACCTAGCACTATTGACTGGAACACTTTATTTTCGCAACTGGTTTAGCTCCCACAATGCAGCGTGTCGCTCAGTTTTTTTCGAGACAACCCCCTCTAACCCATAACATCTTGAGTATTGGCTTTCGGGGCGCTGGGAAAACTGTATTTCTGGCAGGG
This sequence comes from Acaryochloris sp. IP29b_bin.137, assembly GCF_028285745.1. GTDB lineage: Bacteria > Cyanobacteriota > Cyanobacteriia > Thermosynechococcales > Thermosynechococcaceae > Acaryochloris. The sequence continues at coordinate 25,686 of NZ_JANQOP010000232.1, forward strand.
AGTTATACCTCTTTACACTTCAACCGCAAAAAAGCTCGACTCCACCAAGAATGGTTGGATTGCCAAGATGCAGAGTCTCATCAGAAGATGGACCAACTGCTAAACTACATCACCCAAACCCATCAGTATCCGCCGCCAACGTTAAAGGTCACGGATTTTAACTTTAGTGTTAAAGTTCGCACCCTCTGCGGCGTTAAGACCCGTTGCCATTTGCATTGGTGGGACATTCCAGGGGAGTTTTGTCAGCCCAATAATGCCGACTTGCAGTTGTTACTGTTTAGTTCCCATGCCTGCTGTCTACTGATTGATGCCCCAGCCTTTGTCAATGACCCTCCCTATCAGCAGAGGATTGAATCAGTTATGCAACAGTTGGCGCAATTCCTCCCTCAATCTCAAGCCAATCGTCCTCATTACCCTTTGGCTGTGATTTTAACCAAATTTGATTTACTGCAAACGGAGCTGAGTCGGGGACAACTGAAACAACAGCTTAAACCCTTTGTCCAGGATTTGCGCAGCCGTCAGATTAACTCCCACGGCTTCACCTCTGCCATTCCACTGATTTCTTTTGGAGCAAGTGTGACGTTGCATCCCCAAGGTACGGGTGCGCCTTTTCGGTGGCTGATCGCTGAATTGAAAAAAACTGAACAGCGATGATGGCGTGGTGCTAACGAGGAGGGCTAATTCCCGTTGCAGCTAAACCCCAAGGATTGAATACGGACATTGGGGGCGTGCTGAAACTACTCTGAGCCTTTGGTTTCATTCAGTCAAGCTTTGCATATATTCTGGGATAAAGACTGATAGAACCCTAGTGATGTAACGGAATCGGTGATAGCAGATACTTCGGTGAAGAAAATCCTGATTTTGGCAGCAAATCCTAAGGATACTCAGTCCCTGCGCTTGGATGAAGAGGTCCGTACCATTCAAGAAAAACTTAAACGCTCCAAGCTGCGGGATGACTTTGAGATTGTCTCTTGCTGGGCCGTCAGAATTGAGGATTTACAGCAAGCATTATTAGACGAGAATCCCCAAATTGTGCATTTCTTGGGGCATGGTGCGGGAAAAGAAGGCTTGGCGCTGGAAGATGGGCAAGGGCGAGCCAAATTAGTGAGTTCGAGGTCGCTGGCCAAGCTGTTTAAGTTTTTCCAGGATAAGGTTGAATGTGTTTTACTGAATGCTTGTTATTCCAGTGTGCAGGCAGAGGTGATTTACCAGCATATTGATACCGTGATTGGCATGAAGCAGGCCATTGGTGATCAAGCTGCGGTGAAGTTTGCAGGTGGTTTTTATAGTTGTTTGGGGGCGGGACGCTCCTACCGAGATGCCTATGAGTTTGGCTGTAATGCCATTGATTTGGAGGGATTGCCAGATCACTTAGTCCCTGTGTTGCAGCAGAGGGTGAAAACAACGGCCCAGGCCCATGTCTTTATTAGCTATCGCAGTGAAGCGCCGGATCAAGCTTTGGCGGAGGCATTGAATGCAGGACTGCAACAGGCTGGGCACCGAACGTTTATGGCGGCAGCCAGTTTGAACTTGGGGGATAACTGGCCCCAACGGATCGATCAAGAGCTGGAGCGGTGTGATTACTTTATCCTGCTGCTATCGGCTCAGTCGGCGACCAGCGAGATGGTGACGGAGGAAGTTCGCAGGGCAAGGGATCTGCGAGATCAACGGTCGGAACCAAGGCCGATTATTTTGCCGATCCGAGTCAATTTTCCGATGGATTCACCGTTGAATTATGAGCTGCGGGGATATTTGAATCGGATTCAGCAGCGGGAATGGCGAACCCCCGATGATACGCAGCCGATTTTGGCGGAGGTGCTAAAACTGCTCGCGAATGGCGAGGTCCCTGCTCCAATCGTTTCTCCTGAGTCAGCGCCCATTCTTGAGGAAACACCGGATCAGCCGCCCTTGCCTGTGGCGGAACCCGATTTAATGCGGGAACCGGGTGGGGTGGTGAGTTTAAAGTCGAGTTTGTATGTGGAACGACCACCGATTGAGGCGGATTGTTTTGCTGAGATTGAACAACCGGGGGCTTTAATTCGGATTAAAGCCCCTCGGCAGATGGGTAAGACATCATTGATGGCGAGAATTTTGCACCATGCTCAAGCACAAGGCTATGCCGCGATTCCTCTGAGCTTTCAGCGGGCGGATAATCAGTTGTTTTCAAATTTGGACCAATTTTTGCGGTGGTTTTGTGAGCAGGTTGGGCGAAAGCTGAAGAAGTTTGACCAGATTGATGAGTTTTGGAGTGGGTTTGGCAGTAAGGATAAGTGCAATGCCTATTTTGAAGAATGCCTATTAGAAGAGCTAGATCAGCCGTTGGTATTGGGATTAGATGAGGTTGATTTGGTCTTTCCTCATCGGCAGGTGGCGGATGACTTTTTTGGTCTGCTACGGTCCTGGTATGAATCGGCCCGGTATGGGGATATGGGCAGTGAACTATGGAGTAAGTTGCGATTAGTGGTGGTGCATTCAACGGAAGCCTATGTGCCCCTAAATATTAATCAGTCACCGTTTAATGTGGGTAAAAACGTTGAACTCACGGACTTTACGGCTGGGCAGGTACAGACTTTAGCCCGCTGCTATGGGATAGATCAGTTAGAAAGCACCGTAAATATGTTGTTGACTTTGGTGGGGGGGCATCCTTTTTTGGTTCGGAAAGCGCTCTATCATCTGCGGCGAAACGAATTTACCGTTGCAGAGTTTAAGAAAACCTCTGCAACTGAGGCAGGTGTTTATAGTGATCATTTACGGCGTCATCTATTAAATCTTCAACAGTACCCTAATTTGGCTGGAGCACTGCGACAGGTTGTGATGAGAAATACGCCTGTAAATTTGGAGTCGGAAGCAGCATTTAAGCTAGAAAGTATGGGACTGATTTCTTGGCAGGGCAATGAGGCATTACCTCGGTGCGATGTATATCGCCAGTATTTTCGTGATCATTTGAATTTAGGAAAGGCTTAACTGGGGCAAGAGGAGAGATCTAAAGATGCAAAAAAATCAATTCGGCTCCAACTTTACCTACACCGTAGGAGGCAGTCTCAAACAAGGTGACTCAAGCTATGTAATCCGTGCAGCAGACCAAGCATTTTATAAGGCTTTGAATAACGGTGAGTTTTGCTATGTTCTCAATTCTCGACAGATGGGCAAATCTAGTTTGCGAGTGCGAACGATGCAAAGACTGCAATCCGAAGGAATTAAGTGTGGGGTTGTGGATATTACTTCGATTGGAAATCATGATGTCACAGCAGATATGTGGTACCTGGGGGTAGCCCGACGTCTAGTAAGGAGTTTTGGAATAAAGATTAATACTCGCCAGTGGTGGGAATCTCAAGTCGATTTATCACCGTTGCAAAGGTTTGGAGAGTTTTTTGAGTCGATTTTGCTGACCCACATTCCGGAAAAGTTGGTAATCTTTATTGATGAAATAGATAGCATTTTGCGTCTCGACTTCAAAGATGATTTTTTCGCATTAATTCGTAGTTTTTATGAACTGAGAGCTGAAAACCTATCTTTTGAACGGCTGACGTTTGCATTGTTAGGCGTTGCTACCCCTTCAGATTTAATTCAAGATAGAAACCGAACTCCTTTTAATATTGGAAAAGCGATTGAGTTAAAAGGTTTCCAGATAGAAGAAGCTACAGCATTAACCACTGGTTTGGCTAGAAAAGTTGACAGCCCTTATGCAGTTTTACAAAATATTTTAGCTTGGACTGGTGGACAGCCATTTTTAACCCAAAAGCTCTGTCGATTGGTTGCAGAGGCTGACTTCATTACATTGGGGAATGAAGCCCAAACAATTGAAAAGTTGGTCAGAACTCAAATTATTGAGAATTGGGAAATCCAGGACGAGCCGGAACATTTACGAACTATTCGAGATCGTATTCTTCGTGATGAAGAAAGTTCAGGACGACTTTTGGGATATTATCAGGATATCCTAAAAGAAGGAATGATTATTAGTTTTACTGATGACTATGCTCAACAACAGTTGCTTCTTTCTAATTTGATTATTCGCAATCATGGCTACTTAAAAGTTTGCAGCAAAATTTATGCAGAAGTCTTTAATCCTGAATGGATAGAGAATACTTTGGAGAAATTACGCCCCTATGCAGAGAGCATAAGAGCCTGGGAGAAATCTGAGCAGATGAATCATTCGTTCTTATTACAAGGAAAGGGGTTGAAAGAAGCCCAATTATGGGCTGCAGGAAAAAGTTTACGCGACTTGGATTATGAATTTTTAGCAGCGAGCCAATTGGAAGAAAAACAAAAAATTGAGCAAGCTCTTGTATTCGAATTCAAGTCCAAGCAAATATTGGAGAAGGCTAATAAAATAGCCAAGCGACGTCTGCAGATTGGAATGCTTATTCTAGGAATAGCTTTATCTGCAGCACTTGGAGCAATTCAGCTAGCGAAAAGTAGTGTAGAAGCTAAATATAAAGCAGATGAGGTGACTAAGGAGGTTAAGAGAAAACTTGACCGATCAGCGAATCAACTGGCATTCTTGAACTCCCAAGTTGCCAACGCTATGAATAAGTTGAATAAGTCAAGAACAGCTTTAGAAAAGTCAAGGAATGATAAAAGAATGGCCAAACAAGAAGCTGATTTTGTTAAAGCCAATTTAAATAAAGCTATTTGGGATTCTAAACAATCAATCACCTCGCTTAAACAGAAACAATTGACCGAAAAAGAAAAAACTGCTCAAGCTCTAAAGCTTGCTAAAATAGCTAATTCCTCAAAAAAAATAGCCCTTATTCAATACAATAAAATCAAAAAAGAAGTTAAGAAAAAAATACCGAATTGCATAATACTGAAAAGAAATATTTTCTTACTAAGAACCATTTGAGATTAACTCAAAAGGCACTGGTTGATAATGTAGGTGATACGCCTGAAAGAATTTATAGAACTACTGGCCAAAATCCAGCAATTATATATATAAATTTTAATTCATATATAAGTGCTAATAATTCTGAAATAGACCAGAGAAGGTTAGGAATTTATCTAATTACATCCAAAGGGCAATGGCCAATCGAAACACCTCAAGATGCAACGGAAGAAAATGTGTTAAAAACTTTGGATGCTTACAAGGTGGAAATAGAAAAACCATATACTTTTATAGAGACTAGAGAAATAGGATATAAGCTATATAGCTGGTTAATATCACCAGTAGAAGAAGAGCTTAGAAAGCAAAACATTAACAATCTAGTATTTGTTATGGATTCTGAATTGCGTCCTATGGCTCTATCTGCATTATATGATGGTGAAAAATACTTGATCGAGAAATACAGTATTGGTATTATGCCTGGGCTATCTCTCGTTAGCAATCGTCATGTAAACCTGAAGAATTCCACGGTATTGGCAGCAGGTATTTCTAAAGAAAAACCTCCTTATCCTCCACTTAAATATGTAAAGAATGAGCTTGAAAGCATTAGTCAAAGTTGGCCAGGAAAAGTTGATGTATTACTAGATCGTGAGTTTACTTTTAGTAATCTTAAGCAGCAAGGCCATCAAATTGTTCATTTCGTTACGCGAACAGAATTTAGTCGTGTTAAACCAGAGCTTTCAACAATCAATAGCTGGGATAAGGAGTTGACTGTTGATGATTTTAGTAAGCTAGGGTGGTTCGATTCAAGAGTTAATTTACTTGTTCTTAGTGGAGGTTCAACAACTGTTGGGAATGCAAAGTATAAGTTTGGATTTGCTGGATTTGCTATTCAATCAGGGGTAAATTCAGTACTTTCAAGCTTGTGGGATCTTGACGATCAATCTACTGCTACATTAATAGGAGAATTCTACAATCAACTCAAAGTAGCTCCAACTAAATCTGAGGCACTTCGGCGAGCACAGGTGTCTATGATCAAGAATCCAGATTTTCGGCATCCGGCTCATTGGGCTAGTTATACAATTATAGGTAATCCTTGGTAATAAAAATATTAAAAATTTTTGTTTGGCTAACACTTCTCTTGATTGTTAATATTTGTTCTGTTTTTTGTAAGCTTACTCATAGCCTTTTGCCAATTTACTAAGGCAATATGTTGAGCAATTAATTGAATTTTTATAAGTTATTTCTTGACTTACTCTCTATGTTTCATCCTTAAGAGACTATCCATAAGCTTTTTCCGTATTGTCTCAAAATGTGCATGATACCGTCGCCCATGGCCAGGTAAAATCCATTCAAAGTCATAATCTAAAAGTTTTTGCATCGATTGAATTTGCTCTTCCCAAGAATGCCAGCAGTAGCGCCGGAACCCAACCAAACGATTTGCCCCTGCAGACCAAGCCAAATGGTCCCCCGTAAACAAGAAATTCTTGTGCAGAAGCACTGTATGGCCTTTGCTATGGCCTGGTACGGGAATAATGAGCAGATCTGAGGCCAAAGGATAGGGCTCAGTCCCTTCAATCTGTAATTCCACGTCTTGGGTTCCTGTAGAAATATCATCCTGGTGCAAGATCCGTGTACAGTCAAAATGCGATTGGAACTGGGCATGATCCGCCACATCATCTCGATGGGTGAGATACATATACTTGACACCCCCCATTGCTTCTAGCTGTTTGACCAAGGGTGGGGTGAATCGGGGTGAATCCACCAGAACATTGCCCTCATCTCGTTGAATGAAATAGCTGGTGGCTCCAAAGGATTTTTCAGAATGGTAGCCACAGTGATAGACATTCTCAGCAATTAGAATGGGTAGGCTCTGTTGGACCTGTCGAATATCCGTGGGCTTGTCTACGGTACCAATCGAAGCCGTCGGGCAAGCGAGTAACGCCTGGAGGGCATGTAGCCGTTCCTTGTCTTCTGTGGGCTGAGCAAACACTGCAGACTGATTGCCATCCCGATGAAAAATTTCCGGGGCCATCCATCGACAGGTATCACAGTCAATGCAGGTGCTATCTACGTACACATCACCCGTAACGTTTTGCGATCGCCTTTTCTGTATCTGAGCCATCGTTGAAACCTCTTGAAACGCAGCCTGTCTCCAGCCTAGCGTGAGCCTCAAGTCTTTAGCCGCAGTGATAGGCTGTAACCGTCCGCGACTTCCCCTCACTCCTATGCGCACGATTGCCGAGATTAACGACAAAATCGAAGCGGGCAAAGCCGTGGTTTGGACGGTGGAGGAGCTAAAAGCCAAAGTAGCTGATATGGGTATTGCCCAAGCTGCGAAAACGGTTGATGTGATTACCACGGGCACCTTTGAACCGATGGAATCCTCAGGGGCCATTCTCAACCTGGGGCATACGGATCCACCGATCAAAATTCGTCAATGTTGGCTAGACGGTGTGGCCGCCTACTCAGGATTTGGGGCCGTTGACCTTTACCTAGGCGCATCCCAAGCCCCCGATCGCAAGCAGCCGACCGAACTAACCGAAGGAGAAGAGGTGCAATTCCAAGGGGGTGGTCATGTGATTGAGGATTTGATCGCAGGCAAAGCGGTTCATCTACGGGCACTGGGACAAATGACCGATTGCTATCCCCGGGCCACGTTAGACACCATGATCACCAAAGAGACCATCAATCAGTTTTATCTGTTTAATCCTCGCAATCTCTACCAAAACTTTATTGTGGGCGTCAATGGCGGCGATCATCTTCTTTATACCTATTTAGGGCCTTTACAACCGCGACTGGGGAATGCCATCTACTCCAATCCGGGGGCCTTATCGCCCCTGCTCAATGACCCCAACCTCCGGCTAATCGGTGTCGGCACTCGGATTTTCCTGGGCGGGGGGGTGGGTTATGTCACCTGGGAAGGTACCCAGCATTTTCCACTCCAAAAGCGATTGCCCAACGATACACCCATTGGCCCAGCAGCGACCCTAGCCTTAGTTGGAGATGCCAAACAAATGGAGTCTAGATGGGTACGGGGCTGCTATTTCAAGCAGTATGGCCCATCTTTGATGTTAGGGGTCGGCATTCCTTTACCTGTGATTGATGAAGAAGTGGTTCGCCGTTGCGCGGTCACAGACGAGGACTTAGTGGCTCCCATTATTGATTTTTCGATTCCCCGTCGGGTTCGCCCCACCTTTGGCTTAGTCAGCTATGCTCAGCTTAAGTCGGGGAAAATTCAAGTGGAACAGACCAAGGTTCGCTCTGCGCCCTTAGCCAGTATGGCTCTCTCTCGACAGGTGGCATTGGAATTAAAGCAGTGGATAGAGTTGGGGACATTTAAGTTGACGGAACCGGTGGCGGCGATTGCGTGCGATCGCACCTTCCTTCCCCAGGACGCTTGGGGATCACAGATCAGCCTCGATTGAAGGTCCCTGGTCTGGGCAACACATTTGTTGACAGCGCTTACCTCCAATAGGCTCAACCTGTGCAATCGTTTATACGTCAGCCCATTGCCTTAATAAGTTGGTGTAGCTTTTCGTAATCCAGTTGAATTCTCGGGTCTTTCCATCTTTATTAAAAATAGACCGTCGCGCTTGATCCAGTTCGAACAGGATCTCTCGTTTTGCAGGATCACGCACTAGACTATGAACCCAGGCAACGGCTACCAGCCGAACCCCTTGGGTGACGGGCTTAATCCGGTGCAGTGTAGATGAAGGATAGGTAATGACTGAACCAGCATCTAATTTGATTAATCGATTCTGACTAATTTCTTCGATCACGAGTTCACCCCCTTCGTAATCTGAAGGTGAGTTTAAGAACAGGGTTAAGGAAACATCGGAACGGAGAGAATTACCACTCATCAAGGCGTTATCCACATGCGCACCGTAGGACATACCAGCCTCGTAACGGCTAATGAGGATAGAGTGAATGGCCTTGGGCTTAACGGCAGACTGAAAAGTCAAGTTACCTTTAAGCGCTGCCTTGATCTGCGCTTTGATGTCTTGTGCGTAACTAGCTTGAGTGCTGAGCTGCGTGTTTTGCTTAACTCGCTTAGCCGCCCAACCAGCCGTTTTCTTCCCGTCTATAAAGTCTTCCGGTTTTAGGGCCTTGGTAATTGTGTCTACCTCTTCTGAAGAAAGCAGGTTGGGAATTGATAGAAGCATTCACGCACTCAAAAAACACTGACTGTCTCAACTCTATGATTGAGCGATCGCCTTAACGCCACAACATTCACTTCAGAGTTTACAGGCAGTTGATCTGAACTCTTGTTGAGTTGTTGAAAATTATATACAGAAATCTGAAGCAAATAAAAATGAGTCTCAATAGTTGAGTTGGCCCTGATTATAATCCTCGAAGTCTTCTACCTGATTGGGTTTTAGAAGTGGTCGCGGCATAACTTGTCTATGGTGATGACCATACTTTTCTTATTCCAATAGGAATCAGTAATATTTTTTTCTTGATGAGATTATTATTATTTATATTTTTGGCTAAATTTTAGTTAAGTGGGAACCTTTAATTCCAATAAACCCTTACCTGAAAGGAGTTATAGGTATTCCGATATATTTCTGACTGTTCTTTTATTGAGAATGACTTTCTTTAAAAGTTTTCTGTTTATTCACATCTGAGTGATATTCTCGATAAGGCTAAATAGCTTATGCAGTGTCATTGGCAATTAAGCACAATCCATTAGCCATTGAGTACAAAATTTGGAGTGTTACAACTTATGTCTGCCCCAACCCCTGCTGAAATCGCTGCTGAACGCTTTGAAGAACTGGTTGCTGGACTAGATCTTGAGAACGCGATTGTAGGTACTGCTGATGACGATAGACTTCCAGGTTTGTCAAATGATGACATCATCGTTGGTTTGGGTAGAAATGATTTGATAGTTGGCCGCAAAGGTAATGACATCCTGATTGGGGATAATGCACCTGAAGGTGGCGAAGGCTCTGAAGGCGGAGAAGGTTCCGAGGGCGGCGAAGGCTCCGAGGGCGGCGAAGGCTCCGAGGGCGGCGAAGGCTCTGAAGGCGGTAATGACACTATCTCCGGTGGCGATGGAGATGACACCATTTTGGGTGGCGATGGAGATGACAAACTGAAAGGCGGTTCTGGTGATGATTTCATCATTGGAGGCAATGGAGTCGATCACATCTACGGTGGTGCTGGAGATGACCTCATCGTGGGCGGCATCCCTGGCGAAAGCAGCTCCGCTGGTGAAAGTGGCGAAGGCTCTGAAGGCGGTGAGGGTGCCGAAGGGGGAGAAGGCTCTGAAGGGGGAGAAGCTGGTTTCGATGACATCATCAATGCTGGAGCAGGTAACGACGTCATTGATGCGGGTGAAGGTGCCAATAAAGTTTATGGCGGCACTGGTAATGACATTATTGATGCCGGTCACCAAGGTGATCTCGTTTACGGAGGTCTAGGTGATGACTACATTGATGGTGGTGAAGGCAGTGAAGACGGTGCTGACACCATTTCGGGCGGTCGAGGCAACGACACCGTTTTTGGTGGCCAAGATGATGATGTTATTCGTGGCGGCCATGGTAATGACGTTCTGACGGGTGGTGAAGCTGGTGATGGCTCCGAAGGTGGAGAAGGCTCTGAAGGCGGAGAAGGCTCTGAAGGTGGAGAAGGTTCCGAGGGTGGAGAAAGCTCCGAAGACGGAGAAGGTTCCGAGGGTGGAGAAGGCTCTGAAGGCGGAGAAGGCTCTGAAGGGGGAGAAGGTTCCGAGGGTGGAGAAGGCTCTGAAGGCGGAGAAGGCTCTGAAGGTGGAGAAGGTTCCGAAGGTTCCGAAGGTGGAGAAGGCTCTGCTGATGGCAACGACTACATCGACGGTGGTGCTGGCAATGACACTATCTCCGGTGGAGAGGGTGATGACACCTTGAAAGGCGGCTCTGGTGATGATTCCATCGTTGGAGGCAACGGGACCGATTACATCTACGGTGGTGCTGGAAATGACACCATTGTGGGCGGCATCCCTGGCGAAAGCAGCTCCGCTGGTGAAAGTGGCGAAGGCGACGAAGGCGGTGAGGGCTCCGAAGGGGGCGAAGGCTCTGAAGGGGGTGAAGTTGGCTTTGCTGACATCATTGATGCTGGGGCTGGCAACGACGTCATTGATGCGGGTGAAGGCGCCAATCAAATCTATGGCGGTACTGGCCATGACATTATTGATGCGGGTCATCAAGGCGACTTAGTCTTCGGTGGTGCTGGAAATGACACGATCAATGGTGGTGAAGGCAGTGAGGATGGTGCCGATACCATCTATGGTCAACGGGGTAACGATGAGATTGCGGGTGGTATTGGAGACGACTATCTGAATGGGGGGCGCGGCCATGATATCCTCACGGGCCAAGCAGGTAATGATGTGCTGGTTGGCGGTCATGGACCTGATTCTTTTGTCTTTGATTCAGGTGAATCCTTTGCCATAGAAGACTTAGGAACTGACACCATCCTTGATTTCTCTACCCAAGACACCCTTGTTTTGAGTCTTAGCACATTCACTGCGCTAAACAGCTCAGCAGGCACAGGTTTCAGTGTTGATACTGAGTTTGAGGTGGTTGGCAGTGATAGCGATGCAGCCTCCAGTACTGCCATCATCGTTTACAGTTCTCAGTCTGGGAGCTTGTTCTATAACGAAAACGGTAGTTTGGATGGTCTAGGTGCCGGGGCTACATTTGCCATTCTCAATGGTGCTCCATCTCTGTCAGCAAACAACTTTGAACTGATTTAGGTAGCTTATAGCCCATCGGTTAACAGCCGCTGACTCAGTTTCTTCAGCGTCTTACCTCCTCAGGAAGGGCGCTGAAATGTACAAAAACTCGTTGAAAGACTCCTTAATGTGATGATGCAATCCTCTACGGAAGTAAAAACGCCCTCTTTCCCAAGACAGACAGACCTGGCGACCGTCTGTGTTTATGCGATTGGTATCCTGTCTGCTGGATTATTCCTATTTTTACCCCTGGTTAATTTGTTAAGTCCTAGTCCTTGGCAACGCACCATGGGTGTTGTTCATGGCACTGCAGCTCTTTTAGCTGTTGTTGTCATTGCCTATGCAGGGCATATGGCCTTTCCATTATTAAGAGGTGTTCCTAAAATTTTGCCTCAAATGCGAACGTTAACGTTTTGGTCTTCTTGCTTAGCGTTTCTTGCGATCGCATCAGGCAACTGGGCCTACATGCGATACCGAGCCCCATCTGGTGGAGCTCGCGCTTGGCTGAGAGAAAATACACCCTTGGTACATTACCTTTTCATGGAATATCACGAATTTACTGTGCTATTTACCTTACCGCTAGGGGTGGCCTGTACCTGGGTGCTCTGGCAGTACGGAGACTCAATTGTAGAAAAACACAACCGCCCTGTTTTGGCGGCCACCAGTATTGCGTTGATGGCCATGATGTTCTTTGCCCTAGGCGGCCTTGTCAGTGGGCTAAATGTAGCCAGAATGCACACATTGTAAATTGACCTTTAAGAAGTGAGCCCATTTATGCAACAGTCCCATCACTCACCGAAAGTACCGATCTACAGCAAAATTTGGAATCAGCTTAAAAATTTTCCTCAAGGCTTAGCCACTGGGGCACAAGACCCACCAACCGTCTCTGGGCCAGCAGCGGCTGCATTAATCAGTGCTGCCTTCAGCTGCTTTCTGTTAATGGTCAACCAACACTTAACCGTAATTTTCAAAGCTTGGAATGACCTAGTCTGGGATATGGGAAGCTGGATTCCTGGCAGCAAAAACCCTGACCCACTATATGGTGAAATCGGCAGTTACTCTGGCAAAGAAACCATCATGTTAGTGAGTTGGCTCGTTAGTTGGCTGCTCCTTCATCAGTTTTGGAAAAATCGTCAGATTCAAGCAGGAACAATGTTTTTTTGGATCCTCACATTCTTGGTGGCCGCTACAGTCATGAACTGGCATCCAATTTTTCCGTATCTGCCTCTGATGCCACATTAATCAAGAGAAGTCCTTTTTCCTGATGAAAGTTCTGAACATTCCAAAGTTATCAGTAATAGATTTAACGTCCTGATTCTGGGGGAACAATCATGCAAACTCAAATTAAAGTCAAACAACCTAAAACGTCTGTCCGTCCCTTGCATAAGTATGTTGTATTCGGGGTAGGGCTGTGGTTCTTGTTTATAGTGACTTTTGCAATTGCTCATTTACGCGTCAGTCAGAGTGGCAAATTTAATGGCCTACCCCTCAAATCCTTGACAGAAAGCCAACCCCAAAAACCAGTAGACTCCTACTGAATTGCAATTCGAGTAGGGCTGTGGTTGAGATGCTTCTTAGATCGCATGCAAGGTTTAGCCTACACAAGAGCCTAGCCGATTCTGGTTTCCAGTCAACAGCAGTAAATGCCTAATTCAGCCAACCAGATCACTCCAAAAAAAAGAGCTGTTAGCAGGGTGAGGTAACCTGACTAGCAGCTCTGGAGTGTGAGGTTAAAGTTTTAAGGATTTCTGGAAGGCGTTAGCGAATATGGGCAGCGCCGTTAGGCCCCCGCTGAATAACTTGCAATGTGCCGGTCGATCGAGCAGTGCTTTGTCGAATTTCTCTAGGCTGAGCAAGCTGAGCAGCACCATGAGACCCCCGGGTGACAATCGCTGGGAACCCTTTGGCAGGAGTGCTAGACCGGACTTGGGCATCATCAGGAATACGGTCTACTTTGACTTGGTGGGCAGCACCGTTGGGACCACGGGTAACCGTAACCGTCTCAGCAGTAGCGGGGGAAATCATGCCCAGGCTAAGAACAGTTAGACTAGCTAAGATTGCGACTTGATTGTTGCGTGTCATGTTTGTGCTCCAACTTCAATGTCTTCAATGTACGAGGTGTATCTGAAGCTGGAATGATGGCGATCTGGGTGAGTCCCTGTAATTGGCTGAACAGACGATAAGGGATTAATGAGAATTCTGAGTGGTTCACTCAACCCACGATGATTACCAGGATGTGACTAATAACTCAGTAATCTTGCCGCGCTTTTGGGGATTGGAATTAATAGCTCGAGCCGCTTGAACCGAGTCAATATTGAACGCCTGGTACTCCCCATTAATCAGCTCTTTCTTCTTTATCCAGCTGCTTTTCTCCAACAGAACCCTTACGACTGGGGAGTAACCTTTTTAGTCGTAGGCTTTTCTTCTCCAAAAGCTTGAACTGAAAACTGTTCTTAACCCCAGAACAGTGAAACTTCCTAAGACAACACCCTGATTGTTGCGTTTCATAGTTGTTCTCCAACTTCGATGCTTTCAAGAACAGAGGCTGTCTGAAGCGGGAATGATGATTATCTGGGTATGCTCCCTCTACTGTCTCTGCATTTTGCCGTTAGAACAACTCATCTTAACGATGCTGGCAAATAACGCCCTAAGTTTCGATTTGCTCCCAGATCCAGTTGACCCATGAGTTAACAGTTCTGGCACGTCTGGGAATGGTTGTACCGGTGATATCCAGGTTTGCCTGTTGCATAATAGTGACTATGGCATCTTTTGAGGGGACAGCTCCAATCCTCAGACTTTCCTGAAAAACCTTATAGAAGACGGGCTTGTTGAGGATAGTGGCAATAATGCTGAGATATTTGTTTTTATAGGAGCTGTTGAATATCTTTCTGGCATCATTCGTAAGATGAAAAATAATGCCATCACTTTTATGGGTTTTATTAATTAGACCAAGGTACCGCCCGGCGTCAGTGTAATACTGGGTTTGCCGTATATCAAACTGATAGTTCTCAGTAATATCGTCTTTCGTCAATTCCCTCTCTGCAAGAAGACTTAATAGGTCGATGACACGTTCAAACTTGTCAGCTTGTGGAAAGGGAATACTTTCACTATTCTCAGCAGGAGGCAGTCCACTTAAAAAAGGCATGATGTCATCAGAGCTAATGGGCTCTGGCTGCACACTGTATTCCACAACCTGTGTCAGCTCCAGAGAGCTGTACTGGCTAATTTCATTGAACTTAAACTTGTAGAAAGTAAAGGTATCGTTGGAGAAGGTCATGATTGCAGGAATGACCTGTTGATCAACCATTGAAGACCATAAGCGGAAAGGGTAATAGAGCTGTCGAATGAGAAAATCATCGACGGCATAATTTTTGGCCTCAATAAGCAGGAGATAATTATCACTTTCAAAGCCTGCATCAATCTCACATTGAGAGTTTTCAACAGTGATACTTCTGTTGTTAATGGTGAAATCAAAACAACCAGTGGACATCCTGCCAGACAAGGTTTGATAGGCTTCTTCTTCAAGAAAGTCTGTAATGAGACCAGCAATATAGGCATAGTTCAAGGCCAGGCTTTCTGAATGCAGGTTAGGAAAACTAATGCTCTCGATATTGTGCGGTATTTCAAAAACAACATGTTGTTTTTCAAAATTCGAGGCAATGGTGAAGTGGGTTCTAAACTGCCCAACAATGTACTTGGAACGGGAAAGAGGCAGGATAGAGAGATTATGTTCCTTGAAGATAGCTGGGAGATTAACACTATGGTCAAACTTAGCCATGAGTCGGCTTTCACGTTCCTCATTGATTTGTGCGGCGGTTATCTCAAAATAGCCATCATTCCTGATCTTTGTAAGTAGATCATATCTCTCAAAAAGAGTGTTCCAGGCAATATCATTCTTTGTGAGATTAGCCATTACCCTCGTAGTTCTTGACCAGAATTTCGTCTATTTTGCCGCGCCGTGAGGCTTTGGAATTAATAGCTCTGGTGGCTTTGACGCGGATACAAGTGTAATCCTGATACAAGTCACGAATAAAGTCAGTGTAGGCATTACTCAGCATCACTTTACAGCCTTTATCAGAAAGTCTGGCAAAGGTATCCCTGAGTCTTTTTTGCTCATCCTTGTTGAATCCATTGATGTCATATCCAGTAAATGACGCCGTATCAGATACTGGATCATAGGGTGGGTCAAAATAGATGAAATCGTTCTTTCGTGCCCTAGCTACCGTTTTGGCAAAGTCCTGATTGAGGATCTCAACCTTTGCAGCATTAAGATACGAACTAACAGCTTTAAGAACAGCTTCATCAAGAATATTAGGGTTTTTATAGCGTCCAAAGGGTGCATTGAATTGCCCTTGCGAATTGACCCTAAATAAGCCGTTATAGCAGGTTTTGTTCAGGAATATAATGCGAGAAGCTTTTTGGACGGGAGTTTTAGACTTAAAGCTGTCTTTTCTATCCCATTCCCGCACTTTGTAGAAATACTCTTCTTCATTACGATGCTGGCGGAGATCCTCAATTAGTTCGTCCAGCGAATCCCTAATGACGCAATAGCAGCTAATGAGCTCTTGATTACTGTCACTAATGATGGCCTTTTTCGGTTGAAGATCGAAGAGTAGAGCACCACCACCGATAAAGGGCTCATAATAGTTATTGTAGGCATCTGGCATATGGTTTTTCAGCTCCGGAATTAGCTGGCGTTTGCCTCCTGCCCATTTAAGGAAGGGTTTGACGAGTTTATTGTGAGTCAATCGCGACATTAGTGAGTCAAACGAGCTTTACCATCGGCTAAAAGTAGTTCAAAGTTACCATGCTGAAGAACTATTTCTACTCAGTGTATTCTGTCAATTATCAAGCATAAGTGAACTGCTAACGTTAACTGTTCACTTTTTCGAGTAACGGCCATAAGAAACGGACAGGCATAAGTTCGCACTAGAGTTGGCAATAGGCTAGTCATTAACGGGAAAACCCATAATGTGGAAGGTCAAGGCTTTGGGTTAAGATCAATCCTGTGAATAAGAGAAATCAATAATATATATCGACTCAATCACTATGGGTGACTTTTTTAAGAAACTCTCGTCGTATCCCAAATTCTTCTTGGCGATTGTCGTTGGGGTATTTTGGACTTTACTCAAGCCTTTGCAAGGGTTTGCCAAGCATCCGGTCACGGGTATTGCTGCCCTGGGCGTCATCGTTGGAGGCTTTGCGTTTCTCAGCTTTACCCTTAGTGCCATGATGGGGCTGACTCCATTAAACTAGGCGTTGGGGAGACAACATTATCTGTTAGCGGTTTCATCTCATGGGAGATGGAGGAGTAGAATCTGATGGCTACAGGACGACGGGTTTCTCGCGTTGCCGAACTGATTAAACGCGAAGTCAGTCAAATGCTACTGCATGGCATCAAGGATGATCGAGTTGGGTCCGGCATGATTAGTGTGACGGCGGTGGAATTATCGGGCGATCTTCAGCATGCCAAGATTTTTGTCAGCATTTACGGCACAGACGAGGCTAGAGCCGAAACCATGGCGGGTCTAGAATCAGCCACGGGCTATGTTCGTAAGCAGCTCGGGCATCGCATTCATCTGCGCCGCACGCCAGAAGTCATTTTTTGCGAAGATCGCTCTTTTGAAGAAGGCAATAAGGTATTGTCATTGCTTGATCAGCTCAGTTATGAGCGACAGAGCAAGCCCAATGACTCAATAGAACAGCCCCCAGTGGGCTCCTTCGAAGCTGATTTCTAGTTGGATTCACTCTTGACTCATCTATTACCAGAGCCAGATTCCCTGTCTTTGCCAGAGCAAGTTGCTCAAATGTTAGTGGTCCGGGCCTCCGGCTACTTATTCGATCATCAAATTCTGTATCCCAGCTGGGAACCGAAAGCTGAAGTGCTCCACCATTGGCTGACGGATCTGGGGATTGGTGGGGTGATTTTGCTAGGCGGTAGCGCGGGAGAGATTGCCTGTCGCTGTCAGCAACTGCAAGAGTGGGCGGCCATTCCCCTATTTATGGCAGCAGATATTGAGGAAGGCGTCGGACAACGCTTTGCTGGGGCAACCTGGTTTCCCCCGCCTTTGGCCCTAGCAGGCATGGTCGAAGCTGGAACCACCATTGAGCAAGCTCAGCAGTCTGCTCAAGCCATGGGTGCTTGGACGGCGCAAGAAGCCTTAGCTATTGGTTTGAACTGGGTGTTGGCTCCGGTGGTGGATGTCAATAACAATCCCCAGAATCCGGTGATTAATGTGCGGGCGTTTGGGGAAACGCCTGAGCGGGTGAGTCAGTTAGCAACGGCCTTTATTCAGGGCGCTCGGCCCTATCCGGTACTAACGACGGCTAAACATTTCCCTGGGCATGGCGATACGGCGACAGATTCTCACTTGGATTTGCCTGTCATTACCCACGCCATAGATCGCATTCGTCGTATCGAATACCCGCCATTCCAAGCTGCGATCGCAGCCAAGGTAGATGGGGTGATGAGTGCTCACTTGTTGATACCGGCGTTAGATCCGGAATATCCTGCCACCCTTTCTCCCAAAATTCTGACCGGCGAGCTTCGACAAAAGTTGGGGTTTGATGGGCTGATTGTTACAGATGCGTTGGTGATGGGGGCAATTGCCAATCAGTATGGTGCCAATGAAGCGGCAGTGCTAGCGGTAGCGGCTGGATCCGATATTTTGATGATGCCTGCAGATCCGCCAGGAGCGATTTCTGCAGTGTGTGAAGCAGTGGAACGAGGACGAATTCCGTTAGAACAAATCGAAGCATCGGTGGAGCGGATTTGGCGGGCAAAGCACAAAATTACCCGCTATGAAGTGGAGGATACGAGTTATCAACATGCGTGGGAAACTCATACGCCTTTGCAGATCGACTTGGATCGGTTAGGAACGCCAGAGGCAATAGACGCGACTGCCAAAATTCTGAAGGGGTCGAATGTGGTGCATGGACAGATTACTGCGGTTCCAGACAATGCCCGCACGCTGATTATTGTGGATGATTTGGTGGATTGTGAGTTTCTCAGTCGCAAGGCTCCAGCGATTGATTTACCTCGTAAGTTGGGTTATCAGGTGCAAATTGTGGATGGTCATACGCCTGAGATGCCGCTGGATCAAGTCGGTCAGCCGACGTTTTTGCAATTGTTTATTCGAGGCAATCCGTTTAGAGGGAGTGCCCAGTTAAGTCATAAGGCTGAAGCTTGGTTTGAGTTTTTGCTGAAATCTGAGCAGTTACAGGCCTTGGCAATTTATGGCAGTCCCTATGCATTAGCTCAGTTTCAAGCCCGACTTTCTGCCAATATTCCCTACGGATTCAGCTATGGGCAAATGTCTTTGGCACAAGAGCTGGTTCTGGATTCCATGATGAAATCGTTAGGATAATCAATGCAAATTTCGCGCAGCTCCTCGTAAAAGGGGCTTATTAAAGATGGGCTGCACCCGAACTAGGGTTGTTCGCTAAGGTTTAGCGTATCAATCTGTAGGCGAAAGGCTTTCCGAATAGCACTCATCGGTTGTGAGGTATTAGCTAAATACTCAGAAAAAAGTGAGATAATAGGAATATTTGGAAATATTCGACTATTTGATGAATGAGTATAAGTATCACCCTCAAGCACAGAAATCGTTAGTTCATTGTTTTGGTAACGCCAAATTTCTGGCACTCTCAGGGTAGTGTAAGCACTCAATCTAGTTTTGGAGGTTAGATCCACTTCAATCGCTAAATCGGGCGGCGGATCGATACTGAGATCGAGCCTGTGCTTACCCAGGATGGCTGCACAATTTTGAATATAAAAACAATCGTCAGGTTCAATGCCAACATTCGACGCTGGATGCTTAAACGTTGTGGAGCCCAAAGATTCCCAGTCCCAACCCAATGCATCCAGTAAGACAACCAAGAGGTGCGCCAACAATACCTTGACTCGTTCATACTCTGGTGACGGCATCCGTATTTCTAAAGTCCCAGTTGCATTAGCAATGCGTGTGTTGCGTTTCTCACCCAGATCCCTCAAAACCTCTTCGAAAGCCTGCCAGTCCAACTCTCGCAAGAGGGTTCGGTGCCCAGGGGGAATTTCAATTTGCTGTACCTGCAGCATCACCACGCTTGCGTCGTTCCCCCATGAAGTGGACCTACACTTCACTATATCGGATGAATTGAGAAGCCGTTAAAGCCTAAATATCTGCCGATGGATTGAGCCCGTTTATTGAGGTAATGGGGGAAAGTCCAGTTCGCCAATCATGGGTGGCCTTAAACTGGTCAACTTCGATTCATCTAGCTGACTAAAACGTTGTAAGAGACTATTAAAACTACGCTGATTAAAACTACGCGGATCCTTCCGGCTCCCGGAACGATCTACCCCTTTATGGGTTGTAACTCGAGAATGGGGAATGCGACTGCGAGCAACCAGCCAAGCTAGCGATTGGTATTGAGCCTGGGAATAACCACTGTGGTAATTGCCATTGTGATTGCCATCTGCGGGCGTTTCTAAAGAAATATGATAAGCAAAATTATTCACCGAGGCCGGATAGATCCGGTGCGTTTTCACTGCTTCAGGGCCATTAGGACCTCTAAATACAGAATTGCCCGCGCCAAAGGCTCGATTCTTGGCGGAGACAAGATGCACAATGGTGCCATTACGGGTGATTAAAGCGTGATAGCTGGCTTGCTCGTCCTCGTTGTAGTGAGGGGTCTGAAAGACTCGAATCGTAGAAGCCGCAGAAATGACCGTTTCATGTAACACGACAATGGGAGCGTTACTGACTGGGCGACCATAAATATCTTTGGCATACCGCTTGCCAAAATTGGTCTCATGGGCGGGTCGCCACACTTCTACAGGGCGAAAGTTAGCTAGCTTAGAGTGAACCGTTTGGCTATTTACCGCATGGACATGAAGCGTGAGCACACATGCCAAAGCACCTAGAAATAGCATGAGACCTTGTAAAAGAGGAGCGTTAAACCTGCGCATAGTTGGCAATGGAGAGGGTGAAACGAGTCAATGTGGCTCAGAGTATAGCACCGATACTTTTCCTATGATCGACTGGTCTGGACTATTTTGACGCGGGCGGCAACACCAGTTTGGGTTGAAGGACCCCTGCACGGATTTCGCCCAAGCCCAGAAAGCGATCGCAGGTATGCACCTGCATCATCCCTTCTGGCAGATCCTGAGGAAGCTTTTGCCCCCAGCAAAACCGCTGGGCTTCTACCGGAGGCAAATGAAGAATCGGTTGTTGTAGAGAAAAAGATGGCTCAATGGGTGTAAATGTTCCGGCTTGAACCTGATCCGCTAACACCTCGAAGGTCAGACTATCGGCGAGGGCAAAGCCACAACTCAGGGTTCGTGTGAGTTGGGCTAAGGTAGCGCCAGTGCCCAAGATCTCGCCTAAATCCCGGGCTATGGAGCGAATATAGGTGCCGGGACCACATGCGATCGCAACCGCCAATTCCGGTTTTTCACCCCCCCGCCAGTCCAGTACCTGCATATCGAACACCTCCACCTGCCGGAGAGGTGCCGTCACGGCTTTGCCTTGGCGCGCTAAATTGTACAAGCGCTGACCTTGAACTTGGATGGCACTGAAGGCGGGGGGGCGTTGTGCAATTGAGCCTAAAAACTGTGGCAGTGCTGCCTCAATCGATTTCAGGGTGAGATGGTCAGCCTCTTGTTCAGCCAGTACTTCTCCTGCTAAGTCATCCGTTGTGGTAGTCAGACCAAACCGGATCGTCGCTTGATAGGCTTTCGGTTCCGGTAGATAGGGGAGGAGACGAGTGGCAGGTCCCAAAGCAACGGGTAAGACGCCTGTGGCTAATGGATCGAGGGTGCCGCCATGACCGACTCTTTTGAGACCACATAGCCGTCGAACTTTGCCGACACAATCATGGGAGGTCATGCCGGTGGGTTTATGCAAATTGAGAAAACCCAGCATCAAGAGTCCTGTTGTGCTTGGGCTGCAGGTAAAACCAAATTGGGCGTTAGATGCAGGGTTAAAGGCTCACGACTGAGATTGGCAGCATAGCTAGGGGTGAGAAAATTGGCCAACTGCTCCTGACCTTGTATGTATCGACCCAAGAACGCCGTAGTCAGGGCTTTGGTATAGTAGCGGGCCAGTGGACTTGGCCCCCCCGTGCCAGTACCTAATGCCGATAACACATCGGGTGAACTTGTAGAGGTATTGCCTGTGGAGTAATGGGAGCCATTGTTAATCAGAACTAACCGTTTTTCAGGGGTCGTTAACCACTGAAAAGGCTGGATTTGTTCAGGGAGTACTGGCGCAATCGTATCTGCACTCCCGGCCACTATCATCACGGGGACCTGGACTGTTTGATAACCCGATTCCCCAAATAAGCTGCTTCCGATTGGGCTAATGGCTACCACGGATTGGATTCTTGCATCCTGCAAATCTACGGTTTTATCTGCCGTTTGTAAGGCTTGACACTGTAGAGCAAGGGAGATGTTGAGGGAGGTCTCTAAGCCGGTTTGGCAGGCTTGCTGTAATTGATCATAATGGGGGGTCGCTCCCGCCAAGGCCAGAGCGGTATATCCCCCATAGGAATGGCCTAAAATACCGACTTTTTCTAAATCTAAGCTGCCTTTAAACCGGGGATCAGGAATAGAGTTCTGAGCGAGTTGATCGAGCAGATAGCTGACATCCAAGGGGCGATCAATAAACTCTGTGGGATCAGTGATATCTTGGGCTCGCCCTTGTAAAAGGTCAACAATTTGCTTGCCGTTACTGCCGGAATGCTCAGGCATAACGACCACGTAGCCATGAGACGCTAAATGTTGGGCTAAGTACGCATAGGTGGTGCGATCGGAATTAAACCCATGGGAAATAACGGTAACGGGATAGGGGGTCGCTGATGGCGTGGTTGGGAAATATAGATCGGCCGCAAAGTCGCGGGCTCGTCCCGTATAGGTCAATCGCTTTTCGGTGTCATCTTTCAAATCCTTTAGGGTGATGCGTTCCCAGGAATACAGCCCCGACTGAGATAAAGACCAGCCCGCTAGGCTATTGGCTTGAGGTGTCGCCTTAGACTGCTGAATAACGGCTTCGACGGTGGCATTGGTGGTTCTGACGGCTGTTTGCACCTGATTCAATAACTCTAAGGCAGTACTGACATCTACTTGGACGCCAGCATTGGGGAAATTGCGCAATACGCTGAGAGCCGTTAACCCTTCTGGATCTTTCGCTGCCAAAATTAAGGCGGAGCGAAGGGCAAAGAAGCTGCCTTCGCCCGACTTGGTGCGCACCACTTGCTGGACTCGTTTGAGTAACGCTTCACCAACGGGCGTGTAGAGAAACTGGGCCACAGCGACAGCGTTGAGAGGCAGGCGCTCTTGTAAGCTGCCTCGCAGTTGGGTTTGTTGTTCAGGGTTAAAGTAGTCTAAAAAAGGGGCCAACGCTCTGGTCTTGCGACCTTCTTTTGCAAAGCTTTCTAAATCCCTGACAGGAATGGAACGCTCTAAGAATAGAAACGATAGGAAGATGCGCTCAGCGGCTAGCATCGGTCCTGCTTGCAGTACCGCTACGGCCAAAGCGACGCTGAATAAGCGGCTATATCGACGGAAAGGGGGATGCGGTCGTCTCATCACGGTTGGTTGGAATTGCTGATATGGGCTCAAGCGGGTCGATGGGCAATCGTCATTGATACTCGTCACTGGTAGATAAATAACGATTCGGTCAATCGCTGCAATCACAGCACTAACCTACGTTTGCCAGCCTACTGCTTTTTGCAAAAGAGTTGCCACTCTTTTTGACAATTGGATGTTCAGAATGCTGAAATGCCTGACGGCAGAACAGCAGCCGGATAGTGGAGGAAGGGGATCGCGTCAGTACCTATGGTGTTGCTACGAGTGAGGGAGGCAACGGTTGATTTCGTTCCTCTAGATAGAGGATAGACTCACCCCCAGAATCGACAAAACTCCATAAATTCTTGTAAAACTTAAACAAAATTGCTGGAAGCGAGCTTGCAGGTCAATGCTAGGATCTAATTCAGCTAGGGGTGCCGTCTAACGGCTGAGATCAAACCCTTAGAACCTGAGACCGGTTAGCACCGGCGGAGGGAAGCTGTCAATCCGAGGAACTCAATATGCGTCATCAATGGGTTGCTAACCGTCGCGGACAGAGCAATGTCAGTCAAATGCACTATGCGCGTCAGGGTCAGACCACAGAAGAAATGGACTATGTGGCCAAGCGAGAGAATCTTCCAGCAGACTTGATTCGGGAAGAGGTCGCTCGGGGGCGGATGATTATTCCGGCCAATATTAATCATGTCAACTTGGAACCCATGGCGATTGGCATTGCCTCCAAATGTAAAGTGAATGCCAATATTGGGGCTTCGCCGAACTCGTCTGATATCAATGAAGAACTGGACAAGCTGCATTTAGCCGTGAAATATGGCGCGGATACGGTGATGGATTTGTCAACGGGCGGTGGCAATCTAGACGAAATCCGAACGGCGATTATCAATGCGTCTCCCGTTCCCATCGGCACGGTGCCAGTCTATCAAGCTCTAGAAAGCGTCCACGGCACGATCGAAAACCTCACCGCCGATGACTTTTTGCATGTGATTGAAAAGCATGCTCAGCAGGGCGTCGATTACCAAACCATCCATGCTGGAATTTTGATTGAGCATTTGCCTCTGGTGCGCGATCGCATCACCGGTATCGTCTCTCGTGGCGGTGGCATTCTGGCCCGTTGGATGCTCCATCATCACCAGCAAAATCCCCTCTATACCCACTTCAACGACATCATCGAAATTTTCAAAAGGTATGATGTGTCCTTTAGTTTGGGGGATTCTCTGCGACCGGGCTGTACCCATGATGCCTCGGATGATGCTCAACTTGCAGAGCTGAAAACCTTAGGACAGCTCACCCGTCGGGCTTGGGAACATGATGTCCAAGTCATGGTTGAAGGGCCAGGCCATGTACCGATGGACCAAATTGAATTCAACGTCCGCAAGCAAATGGAAGAATGTTCGGAAGCGCCCTTCTATGTGCTCGGACCATTAGTCACCGATATTGCGCCGGGGTATGACCACATCACATCCGCCATCGGAGCGGCTATGGCAGGTTGGTATGGCACCGCTATGCTCTGTTACGTGACGCCCAAAGAGCATCTGGGTTTACCGGATGCTGAAGATGTTCGGAACGGCTTAATTGCCTACAAGATTGCCGCCCATGCTGCGGATATTGCCCGCCATCGTCCGGGGGCCCGCGATCGGGACGATGAGCTGTCTCAAGCCCGATACAACTTTGACTGGAATCGCCAGTTTGAACTCTCCCTCGATCCGGAGCGAGCCCGAGAGTACCATGACGAAACCCTACCCGCCGATATCTACAAGACGGCAGAGTTCTGCTCCATGTGTGGACCGAAGTTCTGCCCCATGCAAACCAAAGTCGATGCCGAGGCCTTAACCGAACTGGAGAAGTTCTTGGCGAAAGACCAAGTCGGTTCTGCGCGGTAGGAGAACGGAATGGGTAGAGACAGGCGGCACGGTAGGTGGTGGGGAATCGTCCTAGCGCTGATTCTCTGCTGCTGGTCTCTACCAGGGCTTGCGAGTCCCCTCACGGAGCGGCTAGCAGCTTTTCCAGAATGGCAAGGGAAACCTGTTCTGAAGCCTGCCAATGGCAACTTAGTTTATCCAGATTGGTTTTTAGGGGATTGGCAGGTGACCAGTACCCTAGTGGATTTAGCAGCCCCGCTTGCGCCTCAGTTGGTTACCCCTGGTTATGCCGATAATGAGCGTCTGCTCGATCAGCCGGTGCACTTTAAGGTGCGGTTTGTAGAAGAGCGCCCTCCCCTGAAATCCAAGGTGTTGTCGAATGTTTCTCCTTGGGAGCTGTTATCCCGTAAGCCATCGGTGATTGCAGACCTCGCTTACAATGGCCGGAGTTTGGCGGCGGCTTACCTGGGAGAAGGGGCGGTGCAGAAGGTGACGGTTGATCCTCGCTTTCCCAATCGTCAAACGACCGTTCTGGATCAGGGGCGACAGCTCGTGTCTACCATTAGCGATCGCACCACCGAATTCGATGCTAAAAATGACACATGGATTGCCAGTGAGCTGTTTCAGCAAGAGTTTCGTAGTAACGCTCAAATTTATCTAAACCAAGTCGAAAATACGACCTCCTATCGCTACATCAACAACAGTCCGGCTCAAATCGATGCGGATCAAGTTACAGCTATCTACCTGTCCCCCCAGGATCCCAACTATTTTCAAGCCTTAAATCAGCCCGTCGCCCTCTACCGCTATCATTTGGTTCTTACCGCTTTACTCACCGATTAAATTGATCCAGCGTGGGTTGCTTGACAGACTAGTGCTCAGCTCTATTCTGTCTCGTAAGACTTTGTAAAGCGATGTTAGGATTGAAGCAATTTAGGGGCAACTTAGCAATTTAACGTGCAGTAATGCGACTCAGGCCGTAGATATAGCTGCTGATAGGCGTCACTTAAAAGCATATAGCCATGACCTCCTCTGAAAAAAAAATAGCTCCTCCATCTGCTCCAAACGACCAGCCTGAAGTTAATCAGCCGGGAGAAGCGACACTTGCTTCTCCAACCAATCAAGATGTCGATCTCAATACCCTGAATAAAATTAGGGATCTTCTATTCGGTCAACAGGTTCAAAAGCACGAGCAACAGCTCACCCAATTAGAAAATCGGTTAAATCAAGAATGTGCCGATATCCGCCATCAAATCGACCAACGCTTACAAGCCTTGGAAACTTCCATTCAAAAGGAGCTAAAAGCGTTAACCAAGACCTTGCAAACTAATCATGATGCCCAAACCGCTGCTTTATCTGATTTTCATCAAGAGTATGACAAAGGAATATCGGCAGTGGAAGCGCAGATTGAGCAGATGGGCGATAACTTGACCCAAAAGCATGATGAACTGAGGGCCCTCTTAGAGCGAGAAGTGCAAGAGCTGAACACCGTCGATGATACGGATCGTGCTCATTTAGCCGATCTCTTTAGTGAATTAGCACTCAATATCCGTGCCAGCCGATAGCTATTGCCGTGAATTTTGGCTGTTCAAGCACTTATTTTTTGATTGACTGTACTGGGGCGTAAGATTGCAGAATCGATTTTTAAGCCCTCTGACATCGATAATGCCCCAAATAATTTCAGTATTGCTATCGTCGCTATCTATAATTAGACATCAATTGACTCTATCATCGCCTTTTATGTGCAATGAGTGACTCACCTGCTAAACCCCACCAGGAATCCCCTGTCCCTCACCCAGAAGAGGAGAATATCGCCAGTGACCTGACTGAGCTGCGGAGTCTGCTGATTGGACCTGACCTGAAAGAACGCTTTGAAAATTCAAAACTCCGCTCAGAGGATGTGAGTCGCGTGTTGCCAGACGCGATTCATCTCAGTGCCCAGACTGATGATTCAGCTTTCCCCAGGGCGATGGTGCCAACAGTTGAGCAGGCCATCAAATCCTCTGTCAATACGGACCAAAATATCTTGTCAGAAGCACTGTTCCCCATTATGGGACCTGCGATTCGAAAAGCGATCGCAGCTGCCATTCAGAACTTGATCGATTCCTTGAACCAGAGCTTAGAGCACAGCCTTTCTCCCCAAAGTCTGAACTGGCGATTTGAAGCCTGGCGAACTGGCAAGTCTTTTGCGGAAGTTCTATTATTACGAACCTTAGTCTATCAGGTTGAACAAGTCTTTCTGATACACAAAACCTCTGGTTTAGTTCTTCGGCATCTCGCGGCCGCGACGGCTGCTGCCCAAGATGCAGACTTGGTATCAGCCATGTTTACGGCCATTCAAGACTTTGTGCGCGACTCTTTCAGCGTTAGCGATGACACCCTAGGGAGTCTCCAAGTGGGGGAGTTAACCATTTGGGTGAATGAAGGCCCCCAAGCTATTATTGCCTGCGTTATTCGAGGTAACCCACCGGGCCGCCTGCGGCAAACCATGGAAAATGCTCTAGAGCGAATTCATCTCGTTCAAGAACGGCAACTGCATGGGTTTCAGGGGGATAGCAGTGCCTTTGAACCCAGCCAGCCCTACCTAGAAGACTGTTTACTGTCCCAGTACCAAACGAAACAGAAGCGCTCTTTGCCCTTAAAGTGGATCGGTGGCGTCGTTGGAATGATCATTTTAGGACTCGGGGCATGGGGGATTTGGTCTACCCACGAACGGCATCAAGTTCAGAACTTTGTCGACCAACTCAACCAAGCCCCCGGCATTGTTGTCTTACAAACCCAAAAACAGGACGGCCAATATGTGATATCGGGGCTAAAGGATCCCTTAGCTGCTGAGCCCACCCAACTGATCGCCAAGACGGACCTCGATCCAAATAAAATTGATTTCCGGTGGGAACCCTATTTATCCTTCGATCCTGCATTTGTTCAATCTAGAGTGACATCGCTTCTCCAGCCCCCTAAAACGGTCACCTTAGACATGGATGCCAATGGCGCGGTTCATGTCAAAGGAACGGCCTCTCAAGCTTGGATTACCCAAGCCAATCAGTTGGCCTTGCGACTGCCCAATATCACCCAATTCAATACCCAGCACGTGGTTCCTCTGGAAGCAGGAGTACTCGCTGACATTAAAGCCAAAATTGAAGATCAAACCCTCTTCTTTACGCAAAATGCTCAGTTGGTGCCCAAACAAGATGCCAAACTTAGAATCCTGGTGAAAGAAATCAAAAAGCTGACTCAAACAGCAGAAACCATTCATCAAACTGTTGCTGTTTTAGTGGAAGGACATACGGATACCAGCGGGTCTGAGCAGACTAATCTTTATGTCCGAGAGGCCCGGGCAAAAGCAATCATCTCGTTGTTATCAAAGCAGGGCATTAAGAAAAGTCTCTTTCACCCCGTGAGTATTGAATCTTCTGAGGGTGCAACTTCAGATGCAACTCAGGTCTCCCAATCCAATCGCAAGGTCACCTTCAAAATTATTTTTGTTCATCCATCAGACGCTGATTAATTGCTTATGCTCCAAAAAAAAATTTGTATGGTCGGTGCATTTGCAACTGGCAAAACTAGCCTGGTCGCTCGATACGTTCAAGGCATTTATTCTGATAAATATCAGACAACGGTTGGTGTCAAAATTGATAAAAAAACTGTAAGTGTCTTAGGTCAAGAATTAAACTTAATTCTATGGGATATCCATGGAGAAGATGAATTTCAGAAAATCAAAATGTCTTACTTGCGGGGTTCTGCAGGCTATATATTGGTGGTCGATGGGACCCGCAGAGATACCTTAGGTACGGTCTTTCAATTACAAGCTAAGGCTAAAGAAACGATTGGCGACGTGCCATTTATTACCATCATCAATAAGTACGACCTCAATCAAGACTGGGAAATTGGCGAGGAAGAACTCGACGAACTATCTCAGCGAGAATGGACGTACTTGATGGGGAGTGCAAGGACTGGATTGGGAGTAGAAGAGTGCTTTACAAAACTGGCGCAAATGATGATTTACTGACAAATGTTAAACCTTCCAGAACCGATTGTTACATTCCTTTGTTCAACCGTTGTTCGAGATCGCTTTCCTGCCTATTTACACATGGATAAAGCGGGTCATCTCCTGGCCTTTGGTGGAGCCTGCGATCGCTACGGGATGCATCATCTCAGCCTCGATCAATCCGTTGATGAACAAATTTATTTTTTAGCGGGCTTGCTTCCCCTGCAAGAAGCAGCCATGCATATTCCTTTTTTGCAAATTGAAGCAGATATTGTGGCCGAGGTGCATCTCTTCACCGCACAAGAAGAAGATTGGGCTATCTTCTTTGATGCAACCACTGAAAATGCCAAAAACGTGCTTATTCAGCAAAAAGTCAATGACTTAAGTTTGCTCCGACGCAAGCAGGCTCAGTCTCTCGATCATTTGATTCACCCCGAAAGCGTTGCCGAGTCCATTCTAGATATTCAACCGGCTGGCGAACAAAAGTCCCTAACGATTTTAGTGATTAAATGTTGCAACATTAGCGGCACTCACCAGACCACAGCGAATCCGCTAAAAGCGCTGGATGCTTATCTGTCGACGATTTCTCCCCTTATTTTGGATGAAGGAGGACTGATCCATCAGAGTATTGGCAATTCCATTGTTGCGGTATTTGGAGCCTTGCCATCCATGCGGAGCGCGCCGGAGCAAGCCGTTGCCGCCAGTAGCCGGATTTTGGAGATTTGCCAAGGCGATCATGCTCTAAAGGGAACTCAGGCGGAATGTGCACTAGTGATTACCACTGGAAGAGCAACCATCGGTTTGCTGCAAGTAGGATTTGGGAAAACCCTGTCTGTTATGGGACCGCCGATGGAGGTTGCGATGCATTTGAATAAAAATTCAGAAGCTGGGGCGTTGATCATCGACAAACCGACCTTTGATGGGCTAGATCAAAGGCAGCGGTCTTTTGTACCTGCGGCTGTCACAGAGTCTTCAGTGATGGCAGGTTCCCCCCTATATGCCTATCGCCAACTGTAATGACGGAATCCCTCCCTGCGCATATACTTGCAGCTTTAGAAATTCTGATCTTAGAGCGGACAGACATCAATGCCTTCAAAATTGTGGGGGCTCTGCCCACCTGGTTTGCCACACTGTATCCTCAGGTTTCTCAGTCGGTTGATCGGCCTTGGATAGAAGAGCATTTGCCATTTTTAGCTAATTTCTTGGTTGATGCGGCTGAGTTCTGGCAACAGAATCAATCAGGCATATACAAATCTGGGATGTGGTGCGAAACCGATCATCGTCGTCAAGAAATTCATCTTGAAGCCTCTGCATTATCTCTGGGCTGCAAAAAGGTCCTTTTAGTCAAAGCGTCTGAGGGAGACTATATTGAGCTATTGTCCTTTATCCAGAAAGCGCGAGACAGTACGCTGGATTTCATCGAAGAACGCAAGCAAGCCAGTGAAAGTATTCTCAAAACAACGTTCTATGATGCATTGACGGGCCTGCCAAACCAAACTTACTTTCTGATCCAACTGGCCCATACCTTTGAGCGGTATCGACGGAAAGAAGCTTACCATTTTGCCATCTTGATCATTAATATTGATCGCTTCCAAAGCATCAATGATAGTTTTGGCCGGTTAGCCGGCGATCAACTCCTGATCTCGATCGCATGGCGTCTCAAAAAGTGTGTGAGGGATTTTGATATCTTTGCCCGTTTGGGAGGAGATGAATTTATTGTCCTGTTGGATGATATAGACACCAACAGTGCAGCCTTGCTAGCTGCAAATCGGATATCGGCGGAATTGAAAACGCCCTTTCGTCTCAGTGGTCAAGAATTATTTCTAACGGCCAGTGTGGGGATTGCCCAAACCTTCTTGGACTATGACCGAGCAGAGGATTTACTGCGTGATGCAAATACTGCTGTTAGTTATGCCAAAGGTATTGGGCGAGCGAATTATGTTGTCTTTGATCCAACGATGCATGCCCGGGCAGTGCGATTATTGCAGCTTGAAAATGATTTAAAGCGGGCGCTTCAAGAGCAAGAGCTGAACGTATTTTTTCAGCCAATTGTCTGTTTAGCCGATCAAAGAATTATTGGTTTTGAAGCGTTAGTCCGATGGATGCATCCTAAATTAGGCCTAGTCTCTCCATTAGAGTTTATTCCGATTGCGGAAGAAACAGGTTTAATCTACGCCATTGATCGCTGGATGTTAAAGGAGGCCTGTTTTCGGATTCAGCAGTGGCGAAAATTTACGGAGGAACCGTTGTCGGTCAGTGTCAATTTTTCTGCAAAACAGTTTGATCAGGCGGATGTTGTCTTTCAAGTGCAGCAGGTGTTGCGGGAAACGGGGATTGCCCCTCAACACTTAATGATTGAGATTACTGAAAGTATGTTGTTTAGTAAAGCTCAATCAGCTGTGGATACGCTCTATCAGCTCAAACAGACTGGGGTGGGATTAAGCATTGATGACTTTGGCACGGGATATGCCTCGCTGCAATATTTACAGCAATTGCCCGTGGATACCCTCAAGATTGATCGCTCTTTTATTAAACAAATGGATGTTGATCATCTTGATTTGGTGCGGTCCATCATTGAACTGGCTCATGACTTGGGGATGAAAGTTACTGCTGAAGGCGTTGAAACGGCAGTCCAGCGGCGCTTCTTGCTCGATTTAGGATGCCAAGAGGCGCAAGGTCATCTGTTCTCTGAACCCGTTGACGGTCAGGTTGCCGTAGAGTTATTACAGGCCAAAAAAATGAATGGCCTTAAAGATTGGTAAAAAGCTTGGCAAAGTTGAGGGTTCTCGCTACCCTCTATAGCAGCACGATAATTTATTTCCCAGAATTAATGTGTGATTGGCGATGACAGCTTTCAACAATGGGGTCTATCAGCATTCTGCGGCGCTGCCATACCTGATTCAACCAGATGGCTTGAAAGTTGTCCTAATCACCTCCCGCAAGCGTCGTCGCTGGATTATTCCCAAGGGAGAAATTGAATCGGATTTGACCGCCTGGGATTCTGCTGCCAAAGAAGCTTGGGAAGAAGCTGGGATAGAAGGTGTGATTGCGACTGAATCCTTAGGCACCTACGAACACCAGAAATGGGGGAGTACTTGTATGGTTCAGGTGTTTCCCCTGGCTGTGACCCAACTGCATTGCCAATGGCTCGAAGATCATGAGCGGCAAAGGCGAGTGGTCACGGTGGCCAAAGCGCATAAACTGATTGAAATGAAATCCCTGCGGAAGATGATAGGAAAATTTGAAAGATGGCTGAGTCTTTATCCTCACCAAGCTTGAGGTGAACCTACCCTGCTTGAGTGTCTGGAGTCGGTCACGAGAGATCAGGCGGCTGTCACGCTACTTTATTTATTCTCGCCCGCTCGGCTAAGACCTTCCTAACCTCCGTAACAAAGTAGCGTGAGGGCGGGTTATCCCTACTGAGGATGGGATCATCTCCCTACCTGCGATCTGGAAATTCTACCGTATCCTCAAAAGTAAGAGCCGCAGAGGTTCATTGCAATGAACGTCTTGCTTAAGCCTTTCCCCATTTCATTTTGTATGAACAACGGAGGATATCGTTATGGCCCTTATGCATTGGCAACCCTTCCGCGAGCTAGAAGATATGCAGCGGGATATGAATCGCTTATTTGACAGTCTCTCAACCCCTCGAAGAGCGGGGATTGATTTAGGATTTGTGCCTGCGGTGGAACTAGAAGATACTACGGATCACTATATTTTGCATCTAGAACTACCCGGCCTAAACCCTGATGAGGTCAACATTGAAGTGACGACCAATTCAGTATCCATCAGTGGCGAACGACGGTCTGAAACCCGTAGTGAAAAGGCAGGGGTAAAACGGAGTGAATTTCACTATGGGAAATTTCAGCGGGTCGTCCCGCTACCCGGTCGTGTTAATAACCAAGATGTTACGGCTGATTACCAGCAAGGGGTGTTGACGGTAACTCTACCGAAAGCAGAAGAAGAAAAGCATAAAGTCGTGACTGTTCAAGTCAACGCATAGATGGTTAGCGCTGATGTCAAATGATGTCAGCGCTATAGCCTTTCCCCTTCTTCCACCGAGACAATTTTCCACTGGCCGTTAACTCTTTCCCAAGCGGTTGTTTCGCGACGGCGGAATACCCCTCGTGCTAGGCCTGGCCAGTAGGACCACTTCACCGTTTCAATGTGAGACACAATGGCTTGATCTGCCGTTGGCATCTGCAAATCGGTAATTTCGTAAGAGAGCTTCCATTTCTCTCGGGCCGGTTTTTTGGAAAAGAATGCTGAGGCCCCGGCAACCCGGTCGTTATAGTTTTGGACCACCCCGGTATGCTGTCTGTAGCGAAAGCGTTCTTTATCGATCGGCATATAGTTAAAGAGCCGAGCGGCATCCCGAGTTTCCACTAAGGGGGCCAACGCGGCATAATGCTGATCTAAAAAGGCGCGAAAGGCTTGTTCGGCTTCACCCGCAGAGGCAACAGGTTTGGGAAATGAATCAACCTTGGGTGTTGTGGGTTTGAGGGCGAGTGGCGTGAGGTCCAAAATAGTGTTGATCGGCACGCCCAGGTTTAAGCCAGCCTTGACCGCAACCCCTTGCACGCGTTCACCCTCTGCTAAACCGTGAATGCCAATCACTTGTCCCGTTTCACTCAGAATCGGGCCACCACTCATCCCCGATTGGGTAACGTTGTCGTAAATTAAACCGTAGCCCCGTTGGTATTGCCCTTTGCCAGTAATGGCACCTTTGGTAATGGTAAAGGTGGGTGAAGTGATGGCTTGGCCTGGTAAGGGAAATCCTGAGATGTAAACGGTATCTGTTTCTGCAACGGCTTCAGAGCTTCCCAGCATGGCAACTGGATAGTTGCGATCGCTCTCAAACCGAATTAAAGCCAAATCTACCCCTGATAGGTACAAGATAGCCTGGGTATTGATGGGATGAGACTGACCATCAGCCGTGATAATATCCGCTTCTTCTCCTGCACGCGTCGATTCTATAACATGCTTAGCGGTTAGCACGTAATAGCTACTGCCTTCTCGCTTAATCAGTACGCCTGACCCCGAACTACTTTGGGGGGATACCAATACTGTGACGGCCTTGGCAATATCTCGTATGTGTCGTCTCGTTTGCCCATGGA
This sequence comes from Acaryochloris sp. IP29b_bin.137, assembly GCF_028285745.1. GTDB lineage: Bacteria > Cyanobacteriota > Cyanobacteriia > Thermosynechococcales > Thermosynechococcaceae > Acaryochloris. The sequence goes on from NZ_JANQOP010000232.1 coordinate 59,738, forward strand.
CTTGGTGTGGCCACAGCAGGGCAACGGTTAAGCCACCTAAGATTTGCAATAGACGACGACGGGATAATTTCAGGTAAGAGATCATCAAAGGTTATTGAGAGAGGTGCAAGGAGACAGATTGTGGTGTTGGGGCTTGGGGCTTAGATTTGAACTGATTGATAACGGTCACAATCAGAGGAATCGTAAACATCACAAATAGGCCAATCGCAGCCCATTGGAAAATGGCCGGACGTCGCCGTCCTTTGGTGGGAAATTCACAACTGAGGCAAATTTCTGCTTCGGTACTATTCAGTGCGCCACAAACTCGACAAGGTTCTAAAGCCATAGCGAGACACCCATAGATGTTTTTCTCATCTTAGTCTAGACCGATCGTCCCATTGAATAGACTCAAGGGATCAGACGTCTCGCTCGACCCCTATCGGACCTTGCCCTTCGACCTGCACGCTGCCTTAGGGAATGTGAGCAACGATATCTTCTTGCTTGAACCTCACCTTAGGCAGATGAGCATATTTGTCGTCAGCATGACGGTAACCCACAGGGCAGGCCAGTACTGTTTGATACCCGGTATCGGTTAAGCCTAAAACCTCATCGTACTTTGCAGGGATAATTCCCTCCATAGGACAGGTATCAACCCCCAGCACTGCTGCACTCGTCATCAATTGGCCCAGGGCAATATAGACTTGCCGGGCTGCCCAATCATCCCGATCGAACTCAGGGTTATGTGGATGGGCTAAAAAGTTTTTGATGACATTCGCAAATCCGGTTAGGGACTCTATCTCGACTTGGCGGACTTCAGCGGTTCTTTGCATATAGTGATCGACTTCATCGGCCCCCACGGCTGTTTTGATGGCCAAAACGACTAAATGAGAGGCATCGACCACTTGTGTTTGCCCAAATGAATATTCCAGGAGTTGTTGCCGGAGATCAGGATTATAAACAACAAAAAATTTCCATGGCTGGAGCCCAAAAGAAGAGGGGGTGAGCATTAAGCTTTTCTCTAAGGCATCCCAGATCGCTTCTGGGATGGTTTGAGAGGGGTCAAATTGCTTGGTCGCATAGCGCCACTGCAATTGCTGAAGGAGTGCGTCGGGAGGAAGGGTTGACATACTGATAGGGGAAAGTGGACATCATTACTGTAAAGGATGCGGGGAAAGGAGTGCGGCATCGGCTAATACGAACGCCAGCAGGATGGGGCCTCTCTGGGCGTGAAGGACTGAATATGGGCAGACAAGGACTAACGTTGTGCTATTTCATCACCCAATTCACCAGTGTTCGGACAGCAAAACCTGTCGCTCCTACATTGAGATAGCCATTTTCTTTTTCGGTCCAAACTGGACCTGCCACATCCAAATGAGCCCAAGGTGTTTGATCAATATATTGCTGGAGGAATAACGCGGCTGTAATGGAACCTCCAGGACGAGGGCCCGTATTTTTCATATCGGCGATGGGCGATTTTAGACCTTCAAAGTACTTGTCCTCTAGGGGCATTCGCCAAAACTTCTCTCCTGCCTGCTGTGATGCTTGGGTCAGTTCTTCTGCCAAGCTGTCTTCTGGGGTCCACATGCCGGCAATGTCGTTGCCCAAGGCGACAATACAGGCACCCGTTAAGGTTGCCAAGTCAACGATGGCATCGACCCCTTGTTTTTCAGCAAATACTAAGGCATCTGCGAGGGTCAGTCGTCCTTCAGCATCGGTGTTATTGATTTCGATCGTTTTGCCATTGGAAGCGGTGAGGATATCACCCGGATGGAGGGCATGACCACTAATCATATTCTCGGCTGCTGCCACAATAAAATGGACTTCGACATCCGGTTTGAGTTGACCAATCGCTTTGGCAGCGCCTAACGTTGCCCCGGAACCCGCCATATCCATTTTCATCGTTTCAATGCCGCTGCCACTGACTTTGAGATTGAGACCACCCGAGTCGAACGTGACGCCTTTGCCAACGATGGCTAGCTTGCGACGAGGGGTACCACTCGGCTTATAGGTCAGGTGAATAAATTTGGGAGGTAAGTCGGAGGCCAGCGCGACCCCGAGAAAAGCCCCCATACCTTGAGCTTCGCAGTCTTCTCGCTCTAACACTTCTAGCGTCAGGCCATGATCCGCTGCAATATCGGCCGCAGTTTCTGCCAACATACTGGGTGTCGCTACATTCGCTGGGGCCGCTACTAATTCACGGGTGAGAATAACGCCTGCACAAATTTGTTGCGCGGTTTCAATTGCGTCATCTTGATTGGCCATGCCCAGCAGATGAATAGCCTGAGGATACTCACCAGACTTTTGGGCTTCTGGATCTGATTTGAAGCGGTTATCTTGATGCAGTGCCAGTTCAACCCCTTCCGCCATGGCCTGGGTCGAGGCTGATACATCATCATTCCACAGGGGTAGCTGCAGACCTGCCGCCGCCGCTTTTTGCTTTCGGGTTGCTTTGGCAAAAGCGGCAGCAGCTTGGCGAAGACTCTCTAAGGTGAAGGCTTCTTGGGCCCCTAGACCCATGAGCATAACTTTGCGGATAGTGCCTTGCCCGGCTATTCGGGTCCAAGGTTGTTCTCCAGATTTTCCTTGAAATTCTGTTTCACGGATCAGGTCTTGGAGGACGTCCCGTAGATTGGGGTCCAGTTGTTGCAAATATGCGTCGATGGCAGCAGCCTCTTCGAATAGACCGATTCCGAGGTACTCTCCTGACCAGTCGGCAGCCAATGTATCAATTGCCTGAATCTTCATCCTCAACCCATATCCTTCAATTGGTATCGTTAACCTTTGGACGCTTGACTGTAGGGAACGATCCGCCTAGCAACCAAGCTGTAGTCCTGATCATAACAACCTGCTTCCGCAAGAACACATGCTTTTTCCACTGGCATCACGAGAAGAGGCGGGTACGCCTCTAGCCAGTCAAGGTTTGGACTCCGTGATGGAGTATGTGCTCGCTGCGCGGATGATGGGGTGTCAGGATGGAGAAGGTTGGCGGGCGCGATTTCCGTTATGCCCGTGCAGACGTCACTAGGGATGACGTTGATTGTGAGCAAGCGTCTTCGTCAGTATCTGTCGGTAAGGCTGTAGCTGGGGCAAGCTGGACGGCACAGGCTTTCAGCTCCGGCTCTAGGGAGATGGGGCAGACTTCTGGATGGGTTAACGCATTGACCTCAGCATGTTTAGCCCATAAGGCTCCCCAATGCATAGGCATAAAGACAGTGCCTGGAGCAATCGCCTTCGTAATTTTGGCGGGAATGCGGGCAAACCCCCGGCGAGATCGCACTTCCAATACCTCACCCTCCTGAATACCGATTCGGGCCGCATCCCGGGGATGAATCTCGATAAAGGGATTGGGGTACATATTGGCAACCTTCTCAATCCGTCCGGTACGGCTTTGGGTATGCCAATGACCGTAAAGTCGCCCGGTTGTCAGCACAAAGGGATAGTTGGGGTCAGGGGGTTCTGCCAACCCTTTCGCATGGAACGCCGAGAACTTAGCCCGACCATCTTCCGTTGGAAACCGATGATCCGTATAAAGACGTTTGCCAGTGGCGGTGGCATCTCCAGTATCACCCACCGCACAGTCAGGGAAGGGCCATTGAATGGGGCCGTTTTGCAGACGCTGATGGCTGAGCCCACTCATATCGCAGATGCGATCGCGGGTCAGCTCCACAAACTCGGCATACACGTCTGCCGAATTGGCAAAGGCAAATTCTTTTTCAAATCCCAAGCGCTGCCCGACTTCAGCGAAAATTTCCCAGTCCGCTCGAGCTTCTCCTACTGGATCTCGAAACGCTGGGCAGTAGGTGACCACGCGTTCGGAATTGGTCATAATGCCTGTTTTCTCACCCCACTGCGCTGCAGGTAGAAGCACATGGGCATAATCGGCCATTTCTGTGGGATAGTAAGCGTCCTGATAGACTGTAAACCGAGATTTGAGTAAAGCGGCTTTGGTCCGCTTAATATCCGGCATACTGACTGCTGGGTTGGTGGCAGCCACCCAGAAGAACCCCACACTTTGATTTTCTAAGCCTAGAATCATATCCCAAGCCGCTAAACCGGGCTGGGGAGAGATACTGCCTGCGGGTCGTTGCCAAGCTTTTTCTACCTCCTGACGATGTTGGGGATTCTTCACCACCCGGTACCCTGGCAAGATGTGGGATAACCCGCCCGCTTCTCGCCCTCCCATGGCATTCGGTTGTCCAGTGAGGGAAAATGGTCCTGACCCAGGTTTACCAATCGTGCCAGTCATCAAGTGTAAATTAATGATGGTGCGGCACTTTGCAGTTCCTTCTGAAGACTGATTTACGCCCATCGACCATAGTGACAGGACCCGCTGCGAGTCGCTCCAGTATCGAGCCGCTTTTTCCAGTTCATCGACTCGAATGCCACAAGCCCTGGCGACTAATTCCGGTGGATATTGGCTGATAACACTGGCAAAACTGGCGAAACCCGACGTACACTCATCGATAAATAAAGAGTCAAATTTGCCCCACCGCATCAGCAAGTGGGCAATGCCATTCAACAGATGAATATCTGTTCCAGGTTTAATCGCCAGATGGAGATCGGCCTTCTCCGCTGTCTTAGTGCGCCTGGGGTCAACCACAATCATTTTGACGTGGCGGTTTTTCTTATGATGCTTGAGCAATCGATTAAAGACAATCGGATGACACTCTGCCGTATTTGTGCCGATCAAAAAGGCACAATCCGTCAGCTCTAAGTCGTCATAACAGGCAGGCGGACCATCTGACCCAAAACTTTGGATATACCCTGCCACCGCTGAGGACATACACAGGCGAGAATTGGCATCAAAATTATTAGTTCCTAGACAGCCTTTGAGTAATTTTTGAGCAAGGTAATAATCTTCGGTTTGAAACTGCCCTGACCCGTACATGCAAATTGCTTCCGGCCCTTGGTGGGCATGAACCGTTTTGAGTTCTTTCACCACCCGCTGTAAAGCCTCTTCCCACGTGACCTGGCGAAAGGGTTGGTCCAGCGCATTTCGTATCATGGGAAAGCGCAAGCGATCTTTGTCTAAGGCTCCAGTAACCGTTGCACCTTTGACACAAACCTGTCCTTTGCTAGACGGGTGGGCCTGATCACCTCGAACGCGCCATATGGGTGTTCCAGCACTATCTCGATTGACAGGTTTACCGGGTAAAGCCGGGGGTAAAACTTCTAATCCACAGCCCACACCACAATAGGGGCACAGGGTTTTGACTGGGTTGGTCATAAACGTACTGAATTACCAAGTAGATTAGCAGGAAAATCGAAATAAATAGCCAATTTTATAATCAGCAAAAACTGAATCAAAAATTGTAAGATTGGCTACGAAATTAATTGCGGTAATGCAATCTAATCATCGTTTTTATGCACTTTCATCATTCCCTGATTGATATACTTCGGTATACTTCGGTTCAAAACATTTTGAATAGAAGGCCAAAAAATCGCCCAACGTTGATGTTGTCACGACTTGGAAGGTTAGCACTTAATGATAGGGCTGAAGCCTAGCATCTTCGTTGAAACTGTAAAAACACTTCTGTCCTGAAACCTTTGTATGGAAAGGTTTTCAAAATAACCTTCTAAGTCGTGTGTTGTGACGATAGGTGTAGGGATGCACTAAATAAGATTGGTATAGAAAAAACTAGGGAACAATCATGATTTGTTCCCTAGTGGATGAACTTCTATCTTTAGTGGCTTTAGGAGAAATAATTAGAACTTGAAGGTTGTTCGAATCACCCCTACTAAGATGTCGCTATTCGCCGAGTTGCCTTCAGGATTGATAAGGTAAATCACACCTGGAGTAATGGTGATGAAATCATTAACAGGGAAGGAATATAAAGCTTCCAAATGGAAGGTTTGATCGGGGTCCTCGCGAAGGGCAATATCGTTATCAATCACCGTGGGAGGAACACCAAAGATTAATCCACCTGTCGCCCCTTCAATTCCAAGATCAGGGAAGGCAAAATTAATGGCGCCATTGATGATATTGGCTTTGTTATTGGTATTGTCTTCATCGGCAATTGTATAGCCAAACCAGCCACCAACTGCTAGCCAATCCGCTAATTTGACGGTTCCTTCAAAGCCGAAGGAATTACCACTGAGGGCACTTCCATCAAACGGGTTATTAGAAAACGCTGTTCCGGTGCCAAATCGCATTAAGCCGTCAGGGGCTTCGTTCCGCATATAGGTCAGGCCTATCTGCGAATTTTCAGTGGGTTTAATGCTGAGTTGGGCTAGGGCACTGTAGGTGCCTCCAATTAATCCGCCTTCGTCCTCGCCATTTGCCAAAATCGTTGCTGTTGCTTGATTAGCACGACCGGCTAGGTAACCGAGATCAAGACGCAAGTCATTCTCTTCATTGAACATATAGGAGGTACCGACACCGGCAACTCCAGGGATGCCCACTGTACCAATTCGGTAAATGGGGTTGCGCTCACCAAAGAAGGAAAGCGCACCTTTACCGCCACCGAATCCTTCAAAGTAAGGGTTGATGGTAGTGGCATAGTAATGGTGAAAAGCTGCGTTGGCGAAGATTGTGACGTCTAACTTGTCGCCAATTGGGAATCTGTAGTCCAAGCGATCTAATCGAACTTCGTTGTTAAAATTACCCGTATCAAACGCGACTCGAGTTTGTAGGGTCCCTGTATTATCAATAATCCCAGGGATGCCAGGGTCATCAAAGTTGACAGGGCGATTGGAGGATTGTAATCGTGTGTATAACCGATCCTTACCGGTAAAGCTGGTAATGAAATTGAGGCGGGTTCTCTGGTTTAGGGAGACTCGTCCACTAATATCAGCACCGTTAGTGGGGTTATCACCCGCAACACCGCTAAACGCAAAAATAGCTTCCCCGTTTAATTTCGTGGTGGTGGAAAACTGTTGGGCTTCTACCGTTGCGACTCTAGCTTCCAAGCCATCAACTCGGCCTCGGAGCGTGGCAAGCTCGGCCGCAAATTCATCCTGGAGGGCTTTCAGGGCATCCAAGTCCTCTTTAGTGGCAAAACGGTTGCTCAGGTTATCTAAGCAAGCATTGACTAAAGCTGCAGCTTCACGACGTGACATGGCACGGCTGGGACGGAAGGTGCCGTCGGGATAACCCGCAACACATCCATAGCGCTCAACTAATGACTGAATCGCTTGAAAGGCCCAGTCATCAGGCTGAACATCGGACAGTTGAGAGACAGAAGTCACCTGACCCAGAGAGGCATCAGGCGTATGCAAACTGGGATCTGCGGGGAAATCAGCATCCCCTTGAGTTCCCGCTATCTGGGACATGGATGTGGGAGGCGTTGCCAACATGGGTGTTTCCACCGCCTGGGCTAGTTCCAAGTCAGCCTGCGTTGCTGATAAACCAGGGGTTGGAACCCCTTCGCCACTAGGTACGATATCAAGCTGTTCAGATGAAAGATCAACGCTTGATGTTTCAGGTGCTGCTTGAGCAGGGATGCAACTGACCATTGCTATCCCTAAAATACTGGTACTGCACAGCAGCCGGTACCAGGATAATTGTTTTGACATATTGTTTTGGTAACCTCACACCGACAAAAAGGCTGAACTTAAAAAGCAACTTAAGTTCAATGCCCGCTTAGTTTAGTGAATGCCTCTAAGCAGATTTGTATCTCTTCGCACAATTAGGATCGAGAGATAGAAAATTAGCATGAATTATATCGAATAATTGCATTGAACTGTTGCGAATTTTAGAAATCTTGAAGTAAGCATAAAATCCTTTATTTGCGACAAAATGTATCTTCAAGATTTGCTTTGCATGGCTAACCCTTGACGATGGGATAGCTCAATCAAAGATAATGACTATTCACAAAAAAACTAGGGATTCATACAATAAATGAATCCCTAGCTTCTATGAAGGATAAACCTAGTTTGGAAAGCCGAATATAATGGTTCTCTTCCTATAGGGCTGAAGGATACTTAGCACCTATGGGATGGGTGTTTGAGGCTTCTTCTCCTTCATGGTGCTCTGCAAAGGAGCCCTTAGGCTCTTCTAAAAAGAAGATGCACAGAAAGGCCACTATCAAACCGGTAACGCCAAGGACTTGGAAAAAGCTAGAGTTTACAGCAGCCATATTGGGATTTTCACCTGCTCCATCCACAAATAGAAGACGAGTGGTTAGGTAAGCAACGGCACCGACATTACCGTAAGCACCCACATTTCCTGCAATTTGCCCTGTTACCCTGCGTTTTACGAGAGGCACAATGGCGAATGTGGATCCTTCCCCAGCCTGAACAAAAAATGAGCAGGCCATGGTCAGTAAGACTGCGCCAGGCAACCACCAATTACTAGTGACTTGACTCATGAGTAAGTAGCCAATTCCCATCCCTGCCGTGAGAACCACCATTGTCCATTTTCGACTCCCCATTTTGTCAGAAATAAGACCGCCTCCTGGACGAGACATTAAATTCATGAAAGCGTAGCTAGAGGCAATAATGCCTGCCATGGCCTTATCGAGTCCAAAGGTTCCTTCAAAAAAGGAGGGAAGGATGGTTACCACTGCTAACTCAGAGCCAAAATTGACGATGTAGGTTAATTCCAAAATGGCAACTTGCTTGAACTTGTAGCGATCTTCTGGAGCATACCGCTTCCGGCCAGCAAGGAGGTCTTTGTTGGCACTCCAGCAATTGTAAGACTGGAAAGCGTATAGGCCCAAGAGACCGAGCCAAGTAATATACATGGCAGTTGGCGTTAGGAAATCAACCTTATTTAAGCGCCAAGCTAGAACCATCAAGATTGCAGTTAGTGGAATATTCATCACCATGAGGAAGTAGAAATCCCGAATGGAGGTGACTTCTAAACCCCGAGCGCTTTTTGGCCGTTGATACACTTTCCCAGGGGGGGTATCACTGACATTGGCGTAATATATGAAGCCATAAATCGCTGCAATAATACCCGAACCAGCAATGGCCGCTCTCCAGTTGAGCACAGAGCTAGAAAACGTTAATCCTAAGACGGTAAAGTTTTGGGCTTCGCCAAAGTCAAAATATCCAGGCAGAAAACTCAAGGCTGAAGCAAATAGAACCATCGTGAAGGCGGAAAAGGCAGAACCGAAGTTACCCCATCCCCCGTAGATTCCTTCTGCTGTTCCCACCTCTTTTGGGGGAAACCACTCAGCAGTCATCCGAATACCAATGACAAACCCTGCCCCAACAAGACCCATGAGCAAACGGCCAATGACCAGTTGGGTAAAGCCACCAGCAGTGGCAAAAATCAGACAGGGAATCGCTGCATACATCAAGAGCAGCGAGTAGGTCTTTCGTGGTCCGTAGCGATCCAAAGCCATACCAATCAGGATGCGAGCAGGGACCGTGAGGGCAACGTTACAGAGACCAATGGTCCCCAATTGTGGCTTGGAAAGTCCGAATTCTTGACCAATGGTGGTGGCAAATGGTGGAAAGTTAAACCAGACCACAAAGGTCAAGAAAAATGCAAACCAAGTCATGTGTAGAATTTTGTAGCGGCCCTTAAACGACCACATTTCCGTTAACATGCATTCTTCTCCAAAACAGGAATAAAAAAACTGAATCAGCCAAAAACAACGCGATAAGCCAAAGTTTGATGAGCCAAATAAAAACTAACTAGGCATCCAGCACCACTTTGCCCACCGGATGGGCAATGCAGGTCAAGATATGCCCGGACGCGGCATCTTCCGCCTCTAAGCCATCTGGATCGGCTTCATATCGGAATTCACCCTCAATCAGCTTGGCTACACAGGTGCCACAGGTCCCCGATTGGCAACTGCTTTCAATCTCAACGCCTGCAGCCTCCGCAATTTCCAGCAAAGACTGGCTATCGTCACAGTTCACTTCCTTGCCGGAGGCGGCAAATTGAACTACGGCAGGTTGGGCTGCCGGGGTGGGAACGACGGGAGTTGGCGTCGGCGGTGCTGCGGGCATAGCTGGGGCAGGGGAGGCAAAACCGTTCTGGCTCATTGTTGTGCCTTGTAGACTACGTTGGCGCGCCAGTCTGGCCGTTCCACAGGATGGACGCGGCGTGGATCGAGGTTGAGCGTCAAACTGCTGAATCAGAATCTCTTTTAAGACATCTTTGAGTTCATCACAGGGGATGGCCTTTTGGACCTTCTCGCCTAAAACGGCATCTTTCCCGACTTTGCCACCCATAAATAAGTCCACAGCTTCGACGGTCTTACCTTCTTTACGGGTTTTGGTCCCCATCAAGCCAATATCGGCGACTTGGGGTTGACCGCAGGAATTTGGACATCCGGTCCAGTGAAAGCGAACGGGTTTGGGCATCTCCAGTTCATCTTCCAACTCATCGATCAGAGCCACCGCTCGGTTTTTGGTTTCAATCAGGGCAAATTTACAGAACTGGTTGCCTGTACATGAAACCAAGGCCCGCGCCAAGGGATCAGGATTGATGGAAAACACATCTAGGAGTGGTTCTTCTAGGAAGGCGTCCAAACGAGAATCAGGAATATTAGGGATAATGACATTTTGCTCGACTGTGAGTCGAACTTCACCGCTGCCATATACTTCTGCCATGCGCGCGAGTTCGAACATGTCATTGGCATACAGACGACCCACAGGAACGTGTAGCCCCACAAAATTCAGACCCGGCTGTTTTTGAGCCGAGACACCGAGGTGGTCCCGCTTATCCCAGTCAAATTCGTCTTTCCCCGCAGCCGTTTGTAAGGTAACGCCCATCTGTGCTTCGACGGCTGCTCGAAAGCGTTCGACGCCCCATTCCTCGATCAGCCACATCATCCGTGCCTGGTGGCGATTGGCCCGAGAACCGTTGTCGCGGTAGACAATCAGAATGGCTTCACTAATATCGACGACTTGGGTGTGGTCAACCCACACATTCATAGAAATGGCGGGGGCACAGCGTTTGGCTGAAAAGAAACCGCCAATCAGAACATTAAAACCAAGCTTGCCCTCTTTATAAGCGGGGACAAAGGCAATATCGTTAATTTCGGCATGGACGGAGTTATCGCGACCGCCTGCGATCGCGATATTAAATTTCCGCGGCAGATTGGTAAACGCCGGGTTGCCCTGACTGTTATTGGTGATCATGTCCTGGACTTTGCGCACCAGCCCTCGGGTATCAATCAGCTCATCGGCATCCAAACCCGCTACGGGCGATCCGGTGATATTGCGGACGTTGTCCATGCCAGATTGCACACTGGTCAATCCGGCTTGCTGAAACCGATTAAAAATATCGGGAATATCTTCGATGTGAATACCGCGCAACTGAATATTTTGGCGCGTGGTGATATCGGCATAGCCATCTTCGCCATACCGCTGGATCACGTCAGCGAGCACTCGCATTTGTCCACTGCTTAGAATGCCGTTAGGGGTGCGCATCCGCAGCATAAATTTTCCGGGTGTAACGGGCCGGAAGAATAAACCGACCCATTTGAGGCGCTGGGTGAGATCGGTTTCGTCCATGGCTTCCCACCCAATTTGAGCGAAGTGGGAAAGCTCGGGTAAAATAGCCAAACCATCTTTTTCCGCTTTATAGCGCTCAAATTTATTCATTTTGGGCGCAGCTGGGGCGGTGTTAGTCACGTTTCATCCTCTTGAGCTTGCGTCTGACCCCCAGAGAGTTGACCGAAGTCAATTTCCGGGATTGGGATACTAACTTAGCGACTCCAAATGGGACCGTTCGTATCAGCCGTTACAAAGTGATAGGCTAAATGTAGTTTCTGCAATTTGCTTATGCTGAAGCTGCATAAAAGCCTGCAGAATTTAGGAATAGTTTGGTGAGAATAGCAGTGGCATCTAACTGCTAATCGTTGTGAGTGAACTGGTATCCGTTTTATCTGAGCTGAAAGCAGGCGATTTTCAATCTCGCTGGGAAACGGCTAAGCAAATTCCGAACTTTGGCGAACCCGCGATCGCATCTTTGATCGATCTGCTCAATCAAAATGTGGATGATCCAGAACTGCAATGGTTTGTGGCTCGGGCCTTAGGTGAGTTCAATCATGCAGATGCGGTGATGGCCTTGGCACAACTGATGCAAGATGCAGCAGAGGATGATGTGGCTGAAATCGCCGCTCAAATGTTGGCCCAAATTGGGCCGCAGTCTGTGGATGCATTGGCCGCATTACTCGATTCCTCTCCCTCCCGAGCGCTGGTAGTCTCGGCGTTAGCCCAAATGCAAGACCCCGTGATTGTGCCCCTCTTGATCCAGGTTGTGGCGGATGAAGATGCATCGGTTCGCTGGAAGGTGATCGAGACCCTCAGCCGATTTCACGATCCGACGATTATTCCGGTCCTCCTCCAAGGGTTGGCTGATTTAAGTGCGAAGGTGCGCCAAGCTGCGATCGCAGGGATCAGTTATCGTGCCCATCTTTTCCAAGAGCATCACTATGATCTGGTCGCGCTGATTGAGCCCTTCCTCAAAGATTTGGATCTGCCAGTCTGCCAAACGGCAGCTTTGGCCCTGGGACGTTTAGGAACGAATGCAGCGGCTGAGGCATTACGCGCTGCCAGCACTGGCCCTATTCCCATGCCCTTAAAACTGACCATCGTGCAGGCCCTGGGACAGATGAGTAATCACCAATCTGTGCAGGTGTTACAAAAGCTATGGCCCCAGGCAATATCTTCACTGCAGATGGTGGATGATCAGGATCAAACCCTTGCAAACGCCATTGTTAAAGCCCTAGCGCTTAGCCGACCAGCAGACCGATCAACCCAGGCATTAATTTATTGTCTCCATCATCAGCCCATGGCTGATCCAGCTTTGCAAAAAAACATTGCCAATGCTCTAGGGCAATCCGGTGATCCGCAAGCGATACCGGAGCTAATTCAGCTGTTGGGGATACCGGATATGGGGGTGAGACTGCATGCGATCGCAGCCCTCAAACAAATCGCCGCTGAAGAGGCCTATGCGAAGCTCCAGGCTTTAACTACAGACCTCAATGTAGAGCAAGGGGTACGAGACGGGGTTGCGATCGCCCTGCAAGAATGGTGAGTCATCACCGACACAGTTCGCTTTCAGTCCTTTCTATGCCATCCCCATAAGCGGGGTGATAGCCTGAACATCTGCCTGCATCAAGGGTGGCGTACTGAAATTGATTGATGGTTATTGCTCTGGCTGGCTTTGCTAATGTCTACTGCCCCCATCCCCATTGCCCAATCTCCCCAAAAACGCTGGATAGCCTATGGCCAGTCTCTCAATCACGGTAAAACGCAAAAAGTGTTCATCTGCTCAGAGAATGCCCCCCTCACATGGCATCAAGTGATTGAGCGTTGGCAACAGGAGGCAGACTTCCGAAGGTTTATCACTCAGATCCTGAAGGACAGTGCTTACAGCGCCTTCTTTTGGGAAACTCCTCCTTTGACCCTCAATAGTTTGCATCACCCTTGGGAGTTTGCGTTAGTCGACGCCCCCTTGTTGTCAAAGGTTGTGCCGAATCCTCAGCCTTTTGCAACCTATCTTCAGAAAAACCATTCCCCCATTGTCGTCTTTCCAAATTTGGGCGGGGATGCCATGCTGATTGTGCCCTCTGCCTTGGGGGCCTGGCCAGCCTATACTCATTTCGCCAATTTTGTGCGCCAGGCTCCCACTGAGCAAATTGATGCCCTCTGGCAAGTGTTGGGAGCGTCGCTTGACAACACCATCAACCATCTCTCATCCAGGACGTCCCCCTTATGGGTGAGTACCTCCGGGTTAGGGGTTTACTGGCTGCATATTCGCCTGGATGATTATCCCAAATACTTTACTTACACCCCTTATCGATCCGCCGTCTAAGGCCCATAACTGCGGTATCTGCCGATGGTTGATCCGCTCTTTTCCCCGCAATACCCCCATCATCTTGTCTTAGAGGTCATCGGACGTGAGCATTTGGACTCACAAGTTCCTCAACATTGCAAGGTATCGTCTTTAAAATGGTTTGACTGAAGCGCTGAATCCTTAACCAGCCTTGAGATCAGCTGACTGCCAAGACTGGTATTGACGACCGGACGTTAAAAATCTCTATGGTGCGATCGCAAATTTTTACCGATAATTGGAGTAGCAATCCCCTGAGAGTGTCCATCGGACCTGATGTCAGGAGCCCGGTCATGAAAATTCTCATTGTTGAGGATGATCAGCTCACAGCCAGTGCCTTAACCACCCTCTTAACCCGTTGTGGTTATGCCGTGGAAACGGCGACGGAGGGAGAAAGTGCTGCCAATATGGTGGAGGCCTTTGAGTATGATTTGTTGATGTTGGATGTGATGTTGCCGCAGCTCGATGGCATTACCCTCTGTCGCCAACTGCGCAATCAGGGCCATACTATGCCCATTTTGCTCCTCACGGGTAAGAGTAATAGTCATGACAAAGCCGTGGGGTTGGATGCTGGTGCCGATGACTATGTGGTTAAACCCTTTGATCCAGAAGAATTAGAGGCTCGAATTCGAGCATTGCTGCGCCGCGGTCAACTCCACTCGACCCCGATTCTGGAATGGGCAGGGATTCATCTGGACCCCAGTTCGACCCAGGTCAACTATCAGCAGCAGCCGCTCTCCCTGACGCCCAAAGAATATGCTCTGTTAGAACTGTTAATGCGCAATCCTCACCGTGTATTTAGCTGTGGCATGCTGTTGGAGCATCTCTGGGCCTATGCCGATATGCCTGGGGAAGAGGCGGTCAGGACCCATATCAAGGGTCTGCGCCATAAGTTGAGAGATGCCCAGGCTCCCCCAGATTTGATCGAAACGGTATATGGCATTGGTTATCGGCTTAAGCCCCTGGCAGAGTTAGAACCCGATGAACCGTGCACCCCCCCGGAGACGCAAGCGGCGATCGCCAGTATTTGGCAGCGGTATCAGTCCCGTATTAGTGACCAGGTGCATGTGCTGGAGGATGCGAGTGCCACTTTGCGATCGCATCAAGGAAAATTAGACCTCGATCGACAGTCCCATGCTCAACAAGAAGCCCACACCCTAGCGGGAGCACTGGGCATGTTTGGCATGCATGATGGGACGGAATCTGCCCGCCGGATTGAACATATTTTGGCCATGGCTCAACCTTTGGCCCTGGAGCAGGTTGACCAATTTCACCAACAAGTGGAGGCGCTCCGGCAGACGGTGGAGCAATATGGTCACTTTACGAGTAGCGATCCCCACTCAGCGCTGCCGCCGTTACCAACGTTAATGGTAATTGATCCAGATGGGGTATGGATGGCTGACTTGACGGAACAGGCCCTGCATTGGGATTGGCACCTAGAAACAGTGACGGATCTAGAAACGGCCCAAACGCGACTGACCCAACAGTTGCCTCAGGTGATCTTGATGGATCCCAGCGTTGCCCCAGACAAAACTCAAATGCTGGATTTCCTGACGGATCTGACCCAACAAATCCCCGCCATCCCCGTATTATTCTATGGCGCCCCAGATGGGTTGCATTCGCGGCTAGAAGTGGCCCGACTGGGCGGTAAAGCCTACTTAGAAAAACCGATTACGCCCATCCAAGTGTTCCGTGAGGTCGATCGTATCTTTCAACAATCCCAAGCGATCACCGCCAAAGTGTTGATTGTGGATGATGACCCCAATATTCTGCATTTATTGCCGCCCTTGCTGGAACCTTGGGGGTTTCAAGTCGTGACGCTAGCGGATGCTCGGTTATTTTGGCAAACCCTGCTTTCATCTGCCCCAGATCTCCTGATTTTAGATATTGAGATGCCCCATGTGAGCGGGATGGAGCTCTGTCAAGTGGTCCGTAACGATGCCTATTGGCATAATCTACCAATTATTTTTCTCACAGCCCATACTGAGGCCGAGACTGTGAACCAAATTTTTGGCCTGGGTGCCGATGACTTTGTCAGTAAACCCGTTGTGGGGCCTGAGCTGGTTGTTCGGTTGGTAAATCGGTTGGAGCGTATGCAGTTGTCTCAGCAGTTATGGCAAATGGATGCCCTCACCAAAGCCTATCAGCGCCAGCCTGCTGTCCTGATGCTTGAACAACAGATGCAACGGTCTCAGGATTTAGATCAGCCTTTAAGTCTGGTGTTGGTTAAACTCACGAACTTGCGTCAAATTAACGATGATTACGATTTGGCAACTGGGGATGCCATGCTTCGGTATATCGGCCATGAATTATGCCTGGGCTGTAGTGATGAGGATGTGGTCGCTCGCTGGAGCAGTAATGAGTTTTTGATTGGGTTGTACGGTGTGCCATCGCCTGAAGCGGTCCATCATATTCAGCAGCTTTGTGAAACCTGTCTCCAGCACCCTCCAAAAGCGGGCGATCGGGTCCCGATGCAGTTAGCGTTAGGCCATGCTCAATATCCTGGGGCCGGCACTACACTATCTGCCCTTTATAAACGGGCCATTCAACAGGCAACCCCGCTGGAGATCAGCTCGCAACCTGAGGCAGACCCATGACCCCCCAGCCCCAGTTTGCCTCTCCCCCACTGCCCAGCGCCATGCCCTTCCTTATGGATGCGTTGTCCGCTCTCGTTGTCGTTCTCGATGCTCGGGGCCGGGTCGTTGGGTTTAATCCAGCTTGTGAACAATTGTCTGGTTATGCCTTCGCAGAGGTGGAGGGACGTTATCTTTGGCAAGATTTACTGCTCCCAGTTGAGAAAGAGGACTTTCAGGCGGTTTTTCGGCAATTACTGACTCAGAAGACGGCCAGCCCATCCCCAAACTACTGGGTAACCAAAACAGGGGAACAGCGGTTGGTGGTTTGGTCTTATGCGGTCATTGACCAGGGAGACGCTCCTCCAGGAGAATCGACTCCCGTTGTAATTGGCACCGGAATTGACATTACCGAACAGCAACAATCGGCCTTGTCTTTGCAACAGCAAATAGAGCATGAGCAGCTCTTGAGCACGATCGCCGCTCGGATTCGCCAATCCCTCGATCTCCACACCATTCTCAATACGACCGTTGCCGAGGTTCGTCAGTTATTGCAGACCGATCGGGTGCTTATTTTTCGGCTAGACAAAAATTGGACGGGCATGGTGCTGGTTGAATCTGTAGATACAGACCAGTGGGCCTCAATTCTCGGGACCAAAATTCATGATCCTTGCTTTCCCGACATCTATGGCGGCTCCCCAGGGCAGATTCATGCCACTGCCATCGATAATATCGATACGGCCCATCTCACCCCCTGTCATCGGGATTTATTGCGTCAATTCCAGATCCAAGCCAATTTAGTGGTTCCCATCCGGCTGGATAATCGAGTGTGGGGGTTGCTGATGGCCCACCACTGCCGGAGTCCTCGTCCTTGGCAGTCCCTGGAAATTCAATTGCTCAGTCGGCTAGCGACTCAATTGGCCATCGCGATTCAACAGTCCGAACTGTATTGTCAACTGCAAGCTGAACTGGCGGAACGGGAGCAAGTCGAAGTCGTTCTGCAAGAAGCGAAATTGAACCTCGAGCAGCGAGTGGCAGAGCGAACAGCCACGCTGCGAGAGGTGAATCAACAGTTACGGTCTGAACTCCAAATCCGCCAGCAGGCAGAAGCTGCCTTACAGCGATCGCAACAGCGTATTTCTGGCATTTTGGAAATTGCTGAGGATGCAATTATTTCCGTGGATGCCTCCCAAACGATCACCTTGTTCAATCAAGGGGCGGAAAAGATGTTTGGCTACAGTCGGCAAGAGATCCTGGGCCACCCACTGGATATGCTTTTGCCGGACGAATTGGTGGAGGCTCATCACACCCAAATTGAATCATTTGGCCAGTCCAAGACCCCGACCCGACAAATGGGAGAGCGACGGCGACCCATTACTGCTCGTCGTTCAGATGGGACTTACTTTATGGCTGAAGCCTCGATCTCTAAACTGCAACTGGGGAACGAACAGGTTTTTACGGCCATTCTTCGAGATATTACGGAGCGCATTGAAGCCCAAGCTTCCCTTGCCAAGCTGACCCGTCAAAACGAACTGATTCTCAACTCCATGGGGGAAGGACTCTGTGGCCTCGATCTCAACCATCACATTACCTTTGTCAATCTGGCGGCAGTCGAGATGCTGGACTATGCCATCCCAGATCTGATTGGCCAGTCGGTGGAGACCATTTTGAGCCCCCATCCCCAACCCCTCAGCTCAGATCCAGATGCCCCCTATCCCTTTGTGGACTCTTTAACCTCGGGGGCGACTCACCGCTTTATCACGGATGAGTTCCAGCGACGGGATGGTACGCTGATTCCGGTGGAATATGTGAGTACGCCGATCCGTGAAAATGAAGTGATTACCGGTGCGGTGATCACTTTCAAAGACATTAGCGATCGCCAAGTCATTGAGCGGATGAAGGACGAATTTATTTCTGTTGTCAGTCATGAACTGCGGACACCACTGACGTCCATACACGGCTCTTTACGGATGTTGACCAGTGGCCTGTTAGCGGCGCACCCGGATAAAAGTCATCGTCTACTGGAAATCGCGGTCGATAGTACCGATCGTTTAGTGCGGTTGATCAACGATATTCTCGATGTGGAACGAATTGAGTCAGGGCAGGTCACCATGACCAAACACCCTTGTAATATGGCTGATTTAATGACTCAATCTACGAATGCGATGCAGGGGATGGCGACTCAAATGCAGGTTCATCTGACCGTTATCCCCCTCTCATGGCTAACGGATGTGGATGGCGATCGCATTGTCCAAACCCTCACCAATTTGCTTAGCAATGCCATCAAGTTCTCTTACCCGGGAGGGCGGGTCGAGCTCACAGCCCAACTTATCCCCCAAACACCGCCGAGCTGTTCCCTCGTCTCCCCTACTGCAGTGAGCACTCCCTTTCCTTCTTCAGACTCACCTCAAGTCTGTATTCAGGTCCGTGACCAAGGCCGGGGGATACCGCCCGATAAAATTGACACCATTTTTGAACGCTTTCAACAAGCGGATTCTTCGGATGCCCGTAATCATGAAGGCACTGGACTAGGCCTGGCGATTTGTCAAAGTATTGTTCATCAACATGGCGGTCAAATCTGGGTGGAAAGCCAATTGGGAAAAGGCAGTACTTTTTCTTTCACATTACCCGTTCAGCAGAATGAAACCGCATAGAAAGGTGAAATGGCTACATGACCGCAAAATGTATCCTCGTTATTGATAACGAACTCTATATTCAAGAAGTGGTTCAGATTGCCTTAGAAACGATCAAAAACTGGCGGGTTGTCACCGCCAGTTCGGGGGCAGAAGGGTTACTCAAGGCAGCGAAAGAACAACCCGATGTCATTCTTTTAGATATGATGATGCCGGATATGGACGGTGCTACCACCTTCCAGAAACTCCAAGCGAATCCCTGCACGCAGGCCATTCCGGTTCTGCTGCTGACGGCCAAAGTTCAAACGGTCGATCAACAGCGTTACCAAACCTTGGGGGTGCAGGCCACGATTGCTAAACCCTTTGACCCGTTGCAGCTCCCCACCCAAATTGCAGATGTATTAGGCTGGCAGTTGTAACTTCAACTGTGTGATTGCTCCGCCAAAATGAAGTCATCTGCGCCCTCTATTACAATTTCTCTGCCCAGTTTAGTCAAAGTCGGCATCCTCGGCCTGGGTCTCTTGCTGCTGTGGCAATTGCAAAACTTGGTTGTGGTGGTGATGATTTCCATTGTCCTTGCCGCAACGCTGGCACCGATTATTCAGAATGTCGAATCGCTGCATCTGCCTCGCTGGCTGGCGGTGCTTGCCGTTTATTTCAGTCTGATCGGTGCTGCGGTGACAGCGACAGTGGTGATTGGACCGACGATTACGGATCAGATTCAGCGGATTTTAACGGCTTTGCCCGGTTATCTTGATGCCTTGACGCGGGTGTTGGAACAAACCGTGATCCAACTGGGGATTACGGAGTCAGACGATCTGGGAATGGTCAATCAAATCCTAGATTTACAGGCTGTAACGGCCTGGACATTTCGGTCTGGCCAAAAGCTGATCTTGCAATCGGTCGATATAACCAAAGGTTTCTTGGGTGGGGTGTTTAATGTCCTCTTGGCCCTAGTGCTCTCGGCCTATATGCTGTCTGATTCAGAGCGGTTGCTGCAGGGATTAGCGTCCCTTTTCCCTCAACCGTGGGAACACCGCCTGAAAGAACAAGTCCATCCCGTCAGTAGACGCATGGGGGCCTATATTCAGGGGCGATTATTGGTGTCTCTGATTTTAGGCACAACGGTCAGTATTGGGTTAAAGCTGATTGGCATTACCGAAGTGGCGTTGGGACTGGGTGCGATCGCAGGTCTAACCAACCTTATTCCCTTCTTTGGACCTGTTCTGGGAGCCATTCCCGCCTTATTAGTCGCCGTTGCTCAAGGGGGCTGGACGGTGGTGTGGGTTTTCCTGCTCTTTATCATCATCCAAAATTTAGAAACCTATGTTTTGGATCCCCTATTAGTCAGTCCATCGGTCAATGTTCCCCCGCTGTACCAACTCCTGGCCGTGTTGGGGGGGACTCAAGTCCTGGGTATTATCGGTGCTTTAATTGCCCCTCCTTGGATTGCTGCAGGCGGCGTCCTCATTGACAACCTATATTTACAGCCCAAGCGTCTAGCAGAGAATAACGAACAGCCTGCTGCAGACACAGTCATGCTCCTCGACTAAGGGGTTTCCTCTACCAATACAATAATCCTCACAGTTTCCCCATGTTTGGGCAGTAGTCTGCTCTTATTAAAGCTGGCGATGAAATGACGATAAAACACTACCAGAAATTAATTGAGTTTTTGACACAAGATTTAGGGGTACCCGCTGAGTCGATCAATATTGCGCTCAAATCTTGCCAACAACAGCAGGGGCCGCTGCCCGTTGTTCTCTGGCAGTACGGGTTAATTACGATGGAACAACTGAATGCCGTCTTTCAGTGGGTTGAAACATCCCTTAGTTTTGATGAATTTTAATCTTTCATCGTTCGTCGTTAAAAACGAAACATCAATGAGGTTTAAGATGTCTCGATTATTGTGCCAAGACACCATTCCATGGTGGGTAAAAATACAAACTACGATTCCAGCTTGCCAATACTATTTTGGCCCCTTCTCGAGTATTGAAGACGCCGAGGCTCATCAGCAAGGATATGTCGAAGATCTGCTCCGTGAACAGGCGCTAGAGATTGTCGTCAAAATCACGCGTTGCCAGCCTGAAGTGCTCACCCTATACGATGAGGAAGAGTTTCAGGGGGAGTCGATAAATCGGCTGTTCGCCCAATCGGAATGCACAACTGTGTTGACCCGTTGTTAACTGACTTTTCAAGAGACAGGACTAATCGGTCCACCCAGATTAGTCAGCCGTAATGGTGAAAAAACCAGGATCTGCGCGTCGTTGTTCATCGAGCAGCTCAGATTCCCAAATATCTGGATTCGCCGTGGTTGACAAACGTGGCTGACCAGAGACTTGCAGATTCAAATCTGCAGATTGATCTAGGATTGGATTGCCGGATTGGGAGAAGACAGCAATGGAGGGTTGTACAGTACCCTCGAGGGCTTTAGCAGGTTCGCGTTTGACGATATCTGGGGAAGGGGTAGTTCCGGCGACAGCGGGCATCAGGTAGGAAAGCGCAAGGGTACTGGTAAGGACCAGCATTTTGAGTGAGGACATGATAGGAATTCGAAGAATGATGATCTTAATTTTAGGAAGAAGCCGATCCGATTAGGGTGTCGCAATCGAGTCCCAAACAGCGATCGTGATCACTGCTATCATTCCCACAACGGTAGATGTTCCTCACTATCCCAGCGCATTCAAAACGGGTTCTTGCAGCGATGACGGATTGGTCCAACCCAGTCCTAAAGGGATGTAAAGGACTGGGACCGTTTTCGCTGAGGTGATGTGGTTGTTAGGGTACGGTCACCCAGATCGTCTATGGGCTGACGAAACCTTGCTATCCTCCAGGACTCAATCTTCACCATCTGGCCTCAACAGGATACTGGGTCACGCTAAAGCGTTGGCCCTGGAATGGGTTTGGGATTGTTGTCTAGACGACATGCATTTCGCTAGAGAAGTGATAGTATATTTGTACTATAAAATATCTCGTTTCTGGAGTGATGTCCCATGGATTACAAACCTGCTGGTTTTCGCACAGTGACACCTAATGCAACGTATCGAGATACCAAAGCAGCGATTGAGCTGTATAAACGTGCCCTTGGGTTAACTGTGGATATGTTACTCGAAATCCCAGGCGGCACGGTGATGCACGTTTCCGCAACCATTGGTGATTCCCAGTTCTTTATGAGTGACGAATTTGAAGGATCGCCGCGACAGGCGCCTGATCCAAAGTCACCGGTAGCCTTTTACCTCTACTTGCCTGATGTAGATGCGAGCTATCGGCAAGCTATGGGAGCCGGAATGACTTGTGTAAGTGAGCCAGAAGATATGTTTTGGGGTGATCGGACAGCAACGGTCATGGACCCTTTTGGATATGCTTGGACCCTAGCGACTCAAATCAAAGAAGTGCCGCCACAGGATGCGATCGCACGCTTTAACCAAATGATGGCTAAAGCCTCTTAGAGATCTGGGCTTTTGCCCCTAGTATTCTCAGCAAAGCAGTATCGTTACAGGATACGATAGGCCACGTGCGGACTCACCCTCGGGAGTGACGCAGCCGATCGATCGGCCATATCGAGATTCTGACGACTCACAATACTGCAGGCAAAACCGCCTATCACCATTGGCAAACCGATGGCTGGGAAGGGTACTCACGACAATGAGCTGATGAGGTGATCCATTGCCCAAAGAGCTGAACTGACGGAGCATTCCTGGGAATGGTGAGACTTAGCTACCTATCCCACACTTTGGTGAGGCACAATCTTCTGGCTTAACAATGCCAAGTGCGTCTTCGTTGGGGCCTGTTGCCAAAATCATCATTGGTAATGGTGCCTTGGCCTTGGCCATCCCCTAAGATGGCATTGCCCGGATAGGTAAGATTGAGGAAAAAAGACTCATCCGTTTCCTGCCACCGATCTGCAAAAATCCTTACCCTGACAGTTTGGGTGGTTTCGCCGGGGGCAAAGGTCACGTGTCCATGGGTGTACTGGAAGTCTCGACCGGCCACCGCACTGCCATTCTCAGTGGTATAAGCAACAGTCACTGGGCGGGTGCTAGCAGCAGAGAGATGAAGGGTGAATTCGGCATAGGTGCCTCGGCCCGTGCCTTCAATAACGGTGGTATCGCTAATGGTAATCTCGGGGGGCTCATAATTGACGTAGTCAATAATTTGTTGACCAATAGGGGAGTGACGCCAGTTCAGGTTGGGATCCACGAGTCGATCAAAGTTGGCTGCAGCGCCTGTAGCCCCTTGGATCTGGAAGACCCAGTCATTGTAGTCAAAATTGCTGCGACTCAACTGCCAACTCTCAAAGGCAAAGGTATGGCCTTCTCCTGTGAGATCGGCGATTTGCCGAGCGGGAGCATTGGGGTTGGCTGCGTCGATGGAGAAGAGGGGACGAATATCGCCGTGGTGATGATGGTGATGGTGGCCATAACCGTAGGGATGCTTATAGGCATGCCAAACAGACCGATTAGGCACCACCATGATCGCAAATTGGGTACCGGGTTCCATCCACACAACGTTGGGACCACGATAGCGCCCCCAGTTCCAGTCACGGGCTTCATGGGCCATGCGACCTCGGAACAAGGCTCCTTCCCTGGAGTCACGGAAGATGACATGGCCTTGGGATGACTGACTGAGGGCTCGGCGGGCAGCTTCTCGGATATAAGCATGGGAGCCAGGGGTATAGGTTTCCATCCCCTCCAAGCTGAAGATAGCTAGTTCTCCATGGTGTTGGTAACTCCCGTCATAGAGGAAATCGAAGCTGACATAGCCACTCTCTCCCACTTCAAAGATTCCAGAGGGCGCAATTGTGACCTCTTGGGTTTGTTGGGTAATGCCTCCATCTTCATCAGTGACGGTGAGGGTAACAGTGTATAAGCCTGTGGTTTCATAGATATGGCTAACGGTGGGGCCAGTGACTGGGGCACTGCCGTCGCCGAAATCCCAAGAATAGGTGAGGGCGTCATCGCCAGGGTCGGTGGCAACGGCACTGAAGGTGTTGTTCCCCCCCGAGATCAAGCGCCCATCGATATTAAGTTGAGTAATGGTCGGTGCAACATTGCTGACGGTCACCATCAGTGTCTGGGTCGTCGAGGCTCCCTCTTCATCGGTGACGGCGAGGGTAACTGTATATAGACCATTGTCAGCAAAAGTATGATGAACTTCCGGGCCTTGGACAGGAGAACTACCATCACCGAAATCCCAATGGTACGTCAGAGTATCGTTCCCTGGATCGGTGGCCGTTGCCGTGAACGTACCTGTGTCGCCTTCGTTGAGGTTGATATCTCCGACCAGACTGGTAATGGTCGGCGCTAGGTTGTTGATCGTAACAGTAACGGTTGCAGAGGTTGCTGCTCCATCCTGGTCGGTAATGGTGAGGGTCGCCGTATACAGACCGCTGTCTGCATAGATATGTGTCGGAGTGAGGCTGTCGCTGGTGGTGCCATCGCCGAAGTCCCAGAGAATCGTGTGGGTATCGAGGAGGCCAGGATCGGTAAAGCTGGCGGTGAAGGCAACGGGTTGACCTTCATCAACCGTGGGGATGTCGCCAATCGTGACAACGGGGGCGACATTCTTGACTTCAATCGTCAGCGTCTGGCTGGTGGACCCCCCATCTTCGTCACTGACGGTAAGGGTGGCGGTGTAGATGCCATTATCCGCATAGGTGTGGCTGACGGTATCGCTTTGGAGGGCAGGGCTGCCATCGCCAAAGGTCCAAACATAGGTGAGGGTATCTGCACCTGGATCGGTGGCCGTCGCGGTAAAGGGAGTGAGATCACCTTCGTTGCGGGTGGTCTCTCCAGTGAGATTGGTAATCGTGGGAGCCACGTTCGCAACTTTCACGGTGACAGTTTCAGTGGTAGAACCGCCTTCTCCATCGGTGACGGTAAGAGAAATGGTGTAGAGGCCGTCATCGGTAAAGGTATGCTCGACGGTGGATCCAGTCTGGCTGGGACTACCATCGCTAAAGTCCCAAGTGTAGGTGAGTGGATCGTGGCCCGGATCAGTGGCAGTGGCGGTAAAGGTGGCCGTCTCTCCCTCACTCAGGTTGAGGGGACCGGTGAGGTCTGTAATGGTGGGAGCGACATTGCGAACCGTGACCATTATGGATGCACTGGCTGCAGCACCATCACTATCGGTGACGGTGAGCGTGACGCTATAGATCCCATCTGCTTGATAGATATGGGTGGGAGTCAGGGTATCGGTGATCGTAGTGCCGTCACCGAGGGTCCATTCGACGGTGTGGGTGTCAAGGCTACCAGGATCGGTATAGGCACCGCTTAGGGCAAGAGTTTCCCCTTCGTTGATGGTTTGATCGGGGCCAAGGGTTACAGTTGGGGCGATATTGGCAACGGTGACGGTGAGGGTCTCAGAGGAGGAGCCGCCGTCTTCGTCGGAGACCGTGAGGGTGACGGTATATTCGCCGTTGTTGGTGAAAGTATGATCTACGGAGTCTCCCGTTCGGACTGGGCTGCCGTCGCCGAAGTCCCAAGTGTAGGTGAGGGTATCGTCACCAGGGTCCGTGGCGAAGGCGGTGAAGGTGGCAGTGTCACCTTCATTAATAGAGGTATCACCCGTGAGATGGGTAATGGTGGGGGCAATATTACGGACGGTGACGGTAAGGGTATCGGTGGTGGTGGCTCCGTCATTGTCCGTGGCGGTCAAGCTGACGGTATAGATACCGTCGTCATTGAAGATATGGGTGGGGGTGAGACTGCCACTGGTGGCCCCATCGCCAAACGCCCATTCAACGGTTTGGGTGTCGAGGAGGCCAGGGTCAGTGATGATGCCGTTGAAGTTGAGGGCCGTGCCTTCATCAATGGTTTGATCCACTCCAGCATCGACGTTGGGGGCCACGTTATTGACTTGAATGTCTAGGGTCTGGCTGGTGGAACCGCCATCTTCATCGGAGGCCGTGACGGTGACGGTATAGGTGCCGTTATCGGCATAGGTATGGTTGACGGTGGTACCCGTCACTGTCGCACTGCCATCACCAAAGTCCCAGGTGGTGGTGAGGGTATCGCTGTCGGAGTCGGTAACGGTGACGCTAAAGGTGGCAGAGTCGCCTTCGTTAATTAAGGTGTCGCCGGTGAGATGAGTGATGGCGGGGGCCACGTTGTTGACCGTGACAGTGCGGGTCTCGGTGGTCGTCCCACCGTCGTTATCGGTAATGGTGAGAGCCACGGTGTATTCACCGTTATCAGTGTAGATATGTTCTGGGGTCAACGTATCGGAGACGGTGGTGCCATCGCCGAAGTCCCAGGTGATGGTGTGGGTGTCGAGGAGGCCTGGATCGGTAAAGCTGGCCGCGAAGCTAATGGGTTGGCCTTCATCGGCGGTGAAATCGGGTGCGAGGTTGATGGTGGGGGCAACGTTATCGACGGTGACGGTCGCCGTTTCGGTTGCTGAGACGCCATTGTCGTTGGTAACGGTGAGGGTGACGGTGTATTCACCGTTGTTAGCGTAGCTGGGGTTGATGGTTTGGCCCTCTATGGGGTCGCTCCCATCCCCTAAATCCCAGGTGTAGGTCAGATCGCCGCTGGCGGTAGTGGCGGTGGCGCTGAAACGGGCAGGTGTGCCTTCTTGGACGATGGCATCGAGGCTGAGGTCGTCGATGACGGGGGCGGGGTTAAAGACGACGACATTGACTTTGGCACTATTGGAGTAGAGGCCGTCATTGTCTTGAACCACATAGGTAAATCCATCTGCACCGAGGAAGTCAGATTCGGGGGTGTAGTTGAGGGTGCCGTCGGCATTGACGGTGAGGGTGCCATGGTTTGGCCCGGTGGTCACTTGCAGGGTGTTGGGGTCGAGGGTACCGTCGGGGTCGCTGTCGTTGGCGAGAACGTCGAGGGTGGTGGCCGTGTTCACTAAGGTTTCAGCGGTATCATCGCTGGCAGTGGGGGGTGTCATTTGGGCGGTTAAGAGACGGACATCATCGATGGTGATGGTGCTGTCTTGTTCACCAAAGCCGAGGAGATCGAGGAAGAGGGTGACGGCGGTACCTGCCTCGACGCCACTGAGGTCAATTTGGACGGTGCGGGGTGCATTGAGGTCGAGGGTATCACCGGATTGGGGGGTGCCTTGAAGCTGGACTTGGGAGCCAAAGTAGGCTTGACCGTTGGCTTGCAGATTCAGGAGGGCATCGGTTTGGGTGAGGCCAGCGGCGATGCCACCCACGGGGTTAAGGGTGTTGGCGTCTAGTAATGCCACTTCGAAGGCGTCGGGAGGCGCGAGGTCGCTGGTGCCCAGTTGGGTATTAACGAGGGTGAACTGGAGGGTTTGGGCTCCTTCGGGGACGATAAAGGTTTGGGTGAAGTTGCTGAGGAAGGGGGAGTCTTCGCTGAGGACGGCTTGGCCGTTGAGGATTTGGCTATCGCCACGGCGGAGCCAGTCGGTGTCGGTTTCGAAGTCACCGTTAAGGACGCCGAACAAGGCTCCGGCGGTGAGAGGAGAGGTGAGATCGGAGGTTGGCAGTTGGAGGTTGGAGTTGGAGCTATTCCAAATGGCATCCAGGATGGCTAGATTGAGGGCGGAAGGCAGTTTCCGCACACCGGGGCGGAGGGTGGGATTCATCAGGTCATCGGGATGGGCGGATGAATCGAGGTGGCTGCCGTCGGGGGTGAGTTGAGCGGTAATGCCTGGGGCAATGAAATAGCTAGTATTGCCTATGGGTTGAACAAATTGATCGAAGTTGTGGTTACCGGAGATGATGCCCTGGAGGTGGCCGAGTTCATGGAGGATGGTGGTGAGGAGGTCGTAGCGACCGTAGGCTGCGGAGTCGGGGGTGGCGATGGCGGAGTATTCTGAATTCTGAATTGCGAATTCTGAGTTTTCCCAGGGGGTGGTGTCGATAAACCAGCCGCGACCGTTGGCGTCGTCGTCGATGGTGAGGGTGCCAGCGGAGGGGAGGCCGTTGGTGAATTGGGTGAGGGTGGCTTCGGCGAGTTGGCCGGTGGGGAGATCGGTGATTTCGATGTTGAGGTTAAATGGAGTGGAGTCCTGGAGGAATTGGAGCCAGGTGGGAATGGTTGTGTTTTGGGAGTTGTAGTAATGACTGCTGAGGAATTGTTGGAGCGCTATGCTGCTGGAGAAAGAGACTTCAGTGGGGTTGATCTCAGTGGGAGTGTCTTGAGAAAAGCCAATTTGTC